>JAEZCB010000083.1 GCA_023412755.1 Bacteroidota bacterium | reverse complement strand
AGTATGGCATGGTTGCCCCTCAAGTATGGTATGGTTGGTCCTCAAGTATGGTACGGTTGGCCCTCAAGTATGGTATGGTTGGCCCTCAAGTATGGTATGGTTGGTCCTCGAGTATGGTATGACTTGCCCTCGAGTATGGTATGACTTGCCCTTGAACATGGGCAGGTTTGCCTACCGGGAGAACAACACCGTCTTTGCGTGGTACCCGGAGTATCTCCATATGCGTTCCGGGGTTGGATTATACCCAGTCCGAAACCCGGCACGACTTTCTTCCGTTCCAACATCCGGTCACGGTCCATGAAGAGCACAAAAGATCAGATAGATCTGGCCGGGCTGCACAAAAAGGGGCGCGACTACCTCCGTGCCCACCCGGAGAACAAGGATGTGCTGTTCCAGTTCACCGATCCCGAAGTTCGGGACCGGGCCTTGGCGGGAGTGGCGTCCCTGGACCTGCACGAGGCCGCGCTGCTCTGCGATCGCATCAAATACATCACGCGCACACGCCAGGTGTACAGCAAGGTGGAGGTGCCCCGCTGCCATGGAAAGGTGATCTATACCCTACGGCGTGCACACGCCAAGGTGGGCCAGATCTGGAACCAGGGTCGCGGCCACATGCGTATCTACGAGTGCCCCCTTTGCACAGGCTACCACCTCACACACCTCGCTCACCGCGATAGCGATGATCAGGCGTTGATGGGATGAAAGGGAGCAAGCCCCTGTAAGGAATTCCGCTGGCCATGTCTGTGCGATGGCCACGCACGTGGTCCATATGTTACAACATGGCCACCTCCATATGATCAGAACCGCTACATTTGCGCCCTCTTCACCGTTCGGGGTGTAGCGCAGTCCGGTTAGCGTACCTGCTTTGGGAGCAGGGGGTCGCAGGTTCGAATCCTGCCACCCCGACAACAGCGAAACGCTGGCCATTAAGGCCGGCCTTCGTTGTATTCCGGGCAGTACTTTCTGGCTACCTTGGCGCTGAAAATGCGCCTGTTACCCAAGCTCTTGTTGCTCGTCGTGCTGGCCGTGCCCTGCCTTGGCAAGGGTTTCTATATCCACGTGCATGGCGTGGTAACGGACCACCATACCGGTACTCCACTGAAGGGTGCCGAAGTGGTGCTGGTGAAGGACGGCATTGAGCGCGAAACGGTATCTACGAACTGGAACGGACGCTATGAACTGTATCTGGAGCGTGGCTACGACTATCTCCTGCGCTACCAGCGTCCCGGCTGTGTGACCAAATCAGTAATGGTGGATGCCCGTGAGGTGCCGCTCTTTCCTGATGTGCCGTTCTTCGAGATGGACATCCAGATGACGATGTTCGAGCATATCGATGATTTCGATCTCAGCGCCTTCGATCTTCCAGTGGGCAAGGCGGAATACAAACATTCGGTGCGCAATCTCAATTGGAATGTGGAGTATACACAGGCCAGGCGCAACGAGCTTATGCGCGTTATGATCCGCTATGATCGCGAAGTGGAGGCGCGGCGCAGAGCCCTGCGTACCGAGCGGATCAAGGCCGATCGTAAAAAACGTAGAACGGTCCACTTCTAGCAGGCAGTGGATCTGGATCAGGCTGCGGCTGGCCATTGAGTGTCTTGCCATTCTGGAGTTGCCCAGCGCCTGTATGAGCTACGATCCCAAGGAGAATGGTCTGGTTGGGGATCGCGGAGCGTGCGGGTCCCGGTTCTTGCTGCATGGCCACGAGTTCGCGGCCCTAGCGATTCTCCCTTGCGAAACGAAAGAGGCGGATGCATTGCACCGCCTCTTTCACATCATGCGTACGCAATATGTGCGCGCCTTTCGCAAGGGCCATGGCATGCAGTACGGTGGTGCCATTAAGCGCTTCCGCTGGTGTGGTGCCCAGCACTTCATTGATCATGCGTTTGCGGGAAAGGCCCGCAAGCACGGGCACACCCAGGGCGGCGATGGCCGGAAGGGCCGCGAGCAGCTTGAAGTTGTGTACCGTGGTCTTGCCGAAGCCGAAGCCAGGGTCCACGATCACATCGGCGATCCCCGCTGCGCGCGCCGCATGCAGGCGCTGGCTCAGGAACAGCACCACCTCACGCACAACATCATCATAGTGGGGGGCTCGCTGCATGGTGGCGGGCACCCCCTGCATGTGCATGAGCACATAGGGCACATGCAGGGCGGCCACGGTGCTTAGCATGTCCACATCCATCGATCCCGCACTGATATCATTCACCATGCCGGCACCGGCCTTCACCGCCTCGCTGGCCACCGCCGCACGATAAGTGTCCACACTGATCAATGCATGCGGGAACTCCTGATGTATGGTGTGGACCAGAGGCAGCAGCCGGTCCATTTCCTCCTGTGCCTCTATCGGCGCGGCACCCGGCCTTGAGCTGGCGCCCCCTATATCCAGTATCGCGGCACCATTGCCGAGCATGTTCTCCGCCATGCGCAACACAGCATCGCCGGCGGTGCGGCTGGCGGCATGGAAGGAATCCGGAGTGGCGTTGATGATGCCCATAACAAGGGGGGATCCCAGCCGCAGGAGCCGATCCTTGATGCGCCATGGGGGCAGGTGGTCCTTGCTATCTTCGCCGCGCTTCACCGGGGCTAAGTTCCCGCTTCCACCGCAATGCACAACACGCTCCAGCAGTATGATGAGGTGGTCCACGAGTGCATGGGCCTGTTCGAAAAGAAGGCGCGTGACTATGGGGCGGCATGGCGGATCATGCGCGTGCCATCGATGACCGATCAGATCATGATCAAGGCCCAACGGATCCGTACCCTCCAGAAGGTGCGTGAGAGCAAGGTGGGAGAGGGGATACGGCCGGAATTGGTGGGCATCATCAACTACGCGGCCATGGCCCTGGTGCAACTGGAGATGGGCGTGCCGGATGAACCGGACATCGATGGTGCCACTGCTTCCTTGAAGGTGCGCGAAAAGATCCAGCAGGCACGGGACCTCATGCTGCGCAAGAACCACGATTACGGTGAGGCATGGCGGGCGATGCGGGTAAGTTCATTGGTGGATCTGATCCTCATGAAGCTGTTGCGCATCAAGCAGATCGAAGACAACGAAGGGAATACCGAAGCCAGTGAAGGGATCGATGCGAACTTCCTGGATATCGTGAATTATGCGGTGTTCGCCATGATCCACATGCGTGGGGAACCTGTGGCCGAGAGCGCCTAAAAGCTGCAGAAGTTCTGGATCGCTTCTGTGGCCGCCGGAAAGCCCATCTCATGGCTCCTCCGCAGATCTTCGCAACCATTCAACAGCTGGTAGCTCATGAGGTAGGCCAGGCCACGGTCATAATGGCTGTCCGCGGAATTCGGGTCCAGGTTTATGGCCCGGGAATAGTGTTCTATCGCGGCCTGGTATTCCCCAAAAAGCAGATGAAGATCCCCTTTCATGTTCCATGCGCTCGGATCGGACTGGTCCAATCCTAGAGCGACCTCGGCATCGCGATAAGCACCCACCTTATCGCCAAGATGTTTTCGGGTGAAACTCCTGTTGTAGTAGATATCAGCGGCCATGGGATCCAGCTCCAATGCGGCGGTGTAATCCATTTCCGCACCTTCCAGATCCCCGGTCTGTTTCTTGATCAACGCCCGGTTGAACAGGAAATGCACCCTGTCCTGCTCCAGTTTCACGGCCCGGTCCATGTCATGCAGGGCGGCTTCATTCATATCCAGCGCACGGTAGGCAATGGCGCGGTTGTAATACGCCATGGCGAAACCGGGCCAGATGGTGATGGCCGCGGTATAGGCGGCCACGGCCTCCTGCACCCGCCCGGCGCGCATGAGCGCCAGGCCCATCAGATCATGGGCAATGGCCGAACGATCGTTGAGGGATAGCACCCGCTCGGCAGATACCATGGCGGAATCCACCTGATCCATGGCCAGTTGGATGAAGCCATTTTTCAGGTGAAGCAACGTATCATTCGGTTTTTCAAGCAGTAATGTATCCAATTCAAGCAGGGCGAGATCAGGCCGGCCTACATCCATCCACTCATCCACCCGTTCCCGGCGCAGCATCACATCATAGGGCGCCAGATCTTGCGCCTGCCGTATGTCCAGTTCGGCACCCCGGTGGTCCGATGCCAGTATGCGCACCTTGGCCCGCTGGTCGAGGATGTATTCGGACATGGGGTTGTAATGCAACGCCTTATCCATATCCTGCAAAGCCTCATTGTAACGGCCCATCCGCGTAAGCAGGGACGCACGCTTCATGTACGCATCAGCGAAACTGGCATCCATGAAAATGGCATTGGTGTAATGCTCCAGCGCCCGTTCGGAGTTGCCGAGCCGCACCAGCATATCCCCTTGCTGCAGGGCCTGGATGGCATCGAGCCGCCTGTCCGCCTGACCATGGACCAGGGCGTTGGAGAGTAGGAGAAGAGCCACTATTACGTATTGGGATGAACGCACGATCGTTGGTAAAAAGCCCCATCCGTGTACGAAAAAGGCTTCGTGCACGTGCCGTCCCCGGCTACTTTCGCCCGCCGTTGCTGGAACTCCTGCCATGTCGCGAATGCGTACCATACTCTTTGTATTGCTGGCTGCAACGGCCATGCCGTTGTTGGCCGCCAAGCTGCGTGTGGGAGGCCAGGTAACGGATATGGATACCCGGAAGGGCATGGGCGGCGTGCTGGTGCGTGTCTACAAGGATGGGGTGAAACAGCATATCCATACCACCAACGCTTCCGGCCGTTATTTGTTCATGCTGGACAACAATGCCAGCTACGTTATCCGCTTCAGCATGCCCGGCCGGATCACCAAATGTTTTGCTGTGGATACCCACGGTCCGGAATGGGAGAATGATGGACGCACGATCGACCTTGAGGTGGAAATGACCTTATTCGAGGCTATCCCCGGCAGGGACTTCTCCTTCTTCGACCTGCCCCTGGGCATGGCCCGATTCACCCCCATGACCGGGGTGATCGCCTGGAACAAAGAATATGAAGATCGGGTGAAACCGGAGGTGGACCGGCTGATGACCATGGTGGCCGAATACCGCGAGCAGTTGGCCTTGGGCGGCACGGTGTTGCCACAGCATCCAGTGCGGCAGTAGGTGGGGTTACCCACGATCCATTCTTCTTAACCGGCTGTTAAGTACTGTATGGCCACGCTGGTCCCGGCTAATTTCGCCCAACCCCTCATTCCTCAGCGCATGCGCATCCTTATCATCATCTCCAGGCTTATCGTTGGATCGCTCTTCATTGTGAGTGGCCTCATCAAGGCGAATGATCCCCTGGGATTCTCCTATAAACTGGAGGAATATTTCGCGGAAAGCGCATTGGGCCTCACCTTCCTGGAGCCGTTCGCATTGGCGCTGGCGGTGCTGGCATGCCTGGCCGAAGTGGTGTTGGGTTTTGCGGTGTTGTTCGGCGGTAGAATGAAGCTGGCCACCTGGGCGTTGCTGTTGCTCACCCTGTTCTTCGGCTGGCTCACCGCCTACACCGCCACCTGCGATCCGCAAGGCACGTACACCGTTATGGTGGAGGGCGAGCAAGTGACCCGCTCCGTTACCTGTGTTACCGACTGTGGCTGCTTCGGTGATGCCATGAAAGGGTCCGTGGGCCGCAGTCTCACACCATGGGAAAGCTTCGCCAAGGATATGATCCTGCTGGTGTTCATCATCCCGCTCTTCATACAGCGCAACAGGATCCCCTGGAACAGCAAGGCCGATGATCTGGTGCTTCTACCCGGTGGGCTCCTGCTGGTGGCCATCTGGAGCTGGGTGTTCACCTGGGCGGGACCGGTGTGGTTCACCCTGGTAGGCTACGCGGGCTACCTGCTGATCAAACGCATCACGGATGGCCCCAAAGCGGAATGGGCAGCGGCCGCCTGGATAGCGGCGATAACGCTGTTGTTCACCTGGTACGCCTACACCTACCTGCCGGTTCGGGATTACCGCCCCTATGCGCCTGGCAACAGCATTCCCGAGCAACGGACGTTGGGGAAGCCTCCGGTGCAGGAGATCTACATGCTTTACCGGAACAAAGCCACCGGTGAGGTGGAGGAATTCAACGCCAACGGCGCTTATCCTTGGGATGATGAGAACTACGAGTATGTGGATCGCCGCATCGTGGAGATCGAGGCCGGAGTGGTATCACCGGTCCAGGATTTCATCCTTACCGATGTGGATGGCTTCGAGCTCACCGAAGACATACTTAACGAACCGGGACCCATCCTGCTGGTGATGATGTACAATGTGGCCACGGCGAATGAAAGCTGTATGGAGGAGATCCGTACGCTGGCCGGGCAGGCCTTCGCGAACGGATGGTACGTGTATGGTGTGAGTTCCAGCCCGTTCCCGCGTATTGAAGAGGTGCGGCATGAACACCAATTGCCCTTCGATTTCCTGCAAGGTGATGAGAAGGTGATCAAGACGGTGGTGCGCAGCAACCCGGGCATCGTGCTCATGCAACAAGGGGTGGTCAAGGCGAATTGGAGCTGTGCTGGTGCGCCTACATTCGAAGAAGCGCAACAGCACCTGGATCGCTGATCGGCACCACATGGCCAGCTACCTGCTTCGCCGCTTCCTGAATGGCCTGCTGGTGCTGTTCGGTGTGGTATCGCTGGTGTTCCTCATCTTCAACCTGAAACCGGGTGATCCGGCACGCATGCTGGCCGATCAGCGCAGCAGTCCGGAAGCCCTCGCCGCCATTCGCCAGGATCTTGGGTTGGGCCTGCCCCTGAGCACCCGATATCTGCTTTACCTCAACGACCTATCGCCCGTGGCGCTCATGCAACGGGTGGATCCCACGCGCCCGGCCTACCTGGATCCGCAGCGCTATTCCGTGGCCGCGGCCCTGCCTCTGGGTGGTGACAGGCTGCTGGTGGTGAAGGCGCCGTACCTCCGCTTCAGCTACCAGAGCCGGCGCAACGTCACCGACATCCTGGCCGAAGCGTTCCCGAACACGGCGATACTTGCGATCACCAGCATGCTGCTTGCCGTTACGCTGGGCATGGTCATGGGCACCTGGGCCGCGGTGAAGAAAGGCACCTGGATGGATGGTGCCATGCTGGGCATAAGCGCTTTAGGCATGGCCGGTCCCTCTTTTTTCGTGGCGGTGCTCTTCGCATGGGTGGGTGGCTATCTGTGGTTTGAACGCGTGCCCCTGCCACTGCTCCCCATGATCGCATTGGTGCTGTGGGGCATCGGCCGTTGGCTGCGCGATCACAAGGGGGCCTGGCGTGGCTCCGGCTGGTGGCGCTATGGCCGTGCATTGCCCGCGCTGCTCCTGTTCTACTGGCTCTTAGGCCTGTTCCTGGATCTGCCGTTCGCCCGCACCACCATCGGCCTGCCCGGCACCGGCCTGCCCATGAGCGGCGATCTGGTGGATGTGGATCCCTTCACAGGCCCCTTCATCAACTGGCGCCATCTCATCCTGCCCACATTGGTGCTCGGCATACGGCCGCTTGCCATTGTTACCCAGCTTACGCGCAGCAGCCTGTTGGATGTGCTTTCACAAGACCATATCCGCACCGCGCGGGCCATGGGGCTGCCGGAGTTCGATGTGGTGGTGAAGCATGGTCTGCGCAATGCTCTCATGCCTGTGGTCACCGCAGTTAGTGGTTGGTTCGCATCGCTGCTGGCCGGGGCGGTCTTCGTGGAATATGTGTTCGGGTGGAAGGGCATGGGTCTGGAGGTGTTCAATGCGTTGGAACGCGAGGACTTTCCCGTGGTGATGGGGGCGGTGCTCGTCTTCGCCACCATCTTCGTGGTCATGAATGTGTTGGTGGATCTGCTTTACGCGGTACTCGATCCACGGGTGCGCACGGCGTGATGCGGCGGCAGCAGAGGGCGAAGGCCCATCGCGGGATCCCTTGCTTCTTTAATCCGATCTTTGCCGCATGCGAACCATAGTGGCAGGTAATTGGAAGATGCACAAGGACCGCAGTGAGGCGGTGGATCTTGTGGAGGAGTTGGTGCGCGAGGCCGAAGGGCTCCCGCAGGATGTTGAAGTGATCATAGCTCCACCATTCCCCTTTCTGGCCATGGCTGCCGAGCGTGTGCGTGCCACACGCATATTGGTGGCCGCGCAGAACTGCCACCAGGAGCCGCACGGCGCCTTTACCGGTGAAGTAAGCGTGCCCATGCTGGACAGTGTGGGGGTGGGCGCATGCATAGTGGGCCACAGTGAGCGCCGCCAGTATTTCTGCGAGACGGACGAGTCCGTTGGAGAGAAGATACATGCGCTGCTCAAAGGCGGGATGCTGCCGATCTACTGCTGTGGTGAGGTGAAGGAGGATCGCGAAGCAGGCCGGCACTTCAAAGTAGTTGCGGAACAGCTGAGCGAGGCCTTGTCCGCTCTTACGCAGACCGCCGTGGCCCGCCTGGTGGTGGCCTACGAACCCGTGTGGGCCATAGGCACCGGGCTTACCGCCACACCCGAACAGGCCCAGGAAATGCATGCCTTCATCCGGAAGGAACTGCGCCAGTATGCTGGTGATGCCGCGGATGCCATACCCATACTCTACGGCGGCAGCTGCAAGCCGGAGAATGCCGCGGAACTATTCAAGCAACGCGATGTGAACGGAGGACTTATCGGTGGCGCGTCACTTAAGGCCGATCAATTCCTTGAATTGGTGCGCATAGCAGGTGCCACCCGCTGAAACGCTGCCATGCCCTATACGGAGGTCACCTTTCTCGTACAGCCCGTGGATCCCTGGCGGGATATACTCATGGTGGAACTTGGCGAGATCGGTTACGACACGTTCCAGGAGACCACCGGTGGACTGAAAGCCTACATTCCAAGTGACCGTTTCCGGCCGGAGGCCCTTGCACGTCTCCTTACGCTTCGCGATCCGCACGTGAGTGTCAACTGGACATCGCTGGAGATCCCGGATCGCAATTGGAACAGCGAATGGGAGCGGTCCTTCGTGCCGGTGGAAGTGGGGCGGCAGGTAAGGATCCGTGCGGACCATCATGAGAGCGTGGCCGGTTTCACCCACGAATTGCTGATCTCCCCGCGAATGGCCTTTGGAACGGGTCACCATGCCACCACCCGCATGATGGTGCAGGCCATGCTGGAGCTGGACCTCCAGGGCAAGGCGGTGTGCGATCTCGGTTGCGGCACCGGGGTGCTTGCCATACTGGCGGAAAAGATGGGTGCCGCGCAGATCGTGGCCATAGACAATGATCCGCAGGCGGTGGAGAATGCCCGTGAGAACGTGGTGCGGAACGCTTGTACCCGGATCCATGTTGAAAAGGGTGATGCCGCTTCCTTAACGGGCAGGAGCTACAACGCTATCTTGGCCAACATTGAACGCAATACCCTGATGGACGCCATGGGGCAGATGCATGATGCGCTCCTTCCCGGAGGAATGCTTCTGCTCAGCGGCTTCGTTACCACCGACCGCCATATGCTGGCCCAAAAGGCCCGGGATACCGGACTTCTGCTGGCCGAACGTATGAACGAGGGGGATTGGGCGTTGTTGGGTTGTAGACGACCGTGATCTGGTAGGGGGAGGCCCCGGCCATCATCAAAGGGGAGTTTGATGAAGGAATCGCAGGAAAAGACCAATACCATATGGCCTTGAGCTCGTCGAACGGAAGCCATCAGGCTTGCCGCTCACCACGCCATTTCCCCAACTCAATCCGGGAATGGTGCCACCATGCATGCGTGTTGTTGCTATCGCTGGCCCTGCCATGGTCCGCGTACGCACAGACCAAACCTTTCACCAACGATCAGGAGGTGTTCCTTGCGGAGGTCACGGACCTGTTGGTTTCCGCCGACAAAAAGGATGGCCGTGAATTCATCGATCTCACGTTCGCGCCTGCCTGGAATAGCGGCCGCTTCTCCGGCACACAGCGTACCGCCATTGTGGAGGTAGCTGAATACATGCGCAAGAAGCGTTTCGAGGCTTTCCCACACTTCCGGGACTACCTGCTGGTGTTGGTGCGGTTCCATGAGAATGGCCGCAAGGGCGGGGATCTGGATGCCTGGCTCAGCAGCATGGACATGGTGGTGCGCACGGGGAGAAAGCAGGCGGTGGAAAGTTTCCTCACCACCTCGGTAGGCCTCTTCAATGGGAATGTGCTCTTCTCCAGTGCCAGCGCCGAGTGGCGAAGCAGCACCAGCGAATTCACCTTCGCGTTCGATTCGGTGCCCAAGGTGATCTTCCCCAAGACCGATCTGAAGTGCACCTCCAAAGGAGACAGCACCGTGATCCGGGCGACCTCAGGCACCTTATACCCAACGCTGGATGTGTGGAAGGGCACCGGCGGCAGACTCACCTGGGAGCGTGCCGGACTAAGGGCCACATCCACCTACGCCGAATGGGACCATGCCTACAGCCTGCGATTGAAAAGTGCCGAAGTATCTGTGGATTCCGTGCGCTTCAAGGACCCCTATTTCGAATCACCGCTTTTAGGCAGGCTGCTGGATAAGGTACTGGCCAACGTGAAGCAGGAGAACGCGAGCTACCCGCGGTTCGAGAGCTATGACCGGCGCATGCGGATCCGCAACATCGCGGATGGGATCGACTTCGAAGGGGGTTTCACCATGCAGGGCGCGAAGCTCCAGGGCTACGGTACCCATGAGGAGCCTGCATACCTCACCTTCTACCGGGACAAGAAACCATTCATCATCAGCAGTGGCACCTCCTTCAGCATAGAACCGGCCAGGATCACAAGTGATGATGTGCATATACGCTTGAAGGTGGACAAGGATTCCATCTACCACCATAGTGTGAGCATGCGCTTCCTAAAAGATCGGAAGCAGCTATCCGTGATCAAGCAGGAACAGGGGCTCTCCAAGGCACCTTTCTACAACACCTACCACAAGCTGGACATGTTCTTCGAGGTGCTCACCTGGAACCAGGGCGATCCCGTGGTGCGCATGGGCAACCTTTCCGGCAGCTCGCAGACCTCGGCCCGGTTCGAGAGCTTCAACTACTTCCGGAAGAGCGGGTTCATGGGCATGATGGGGATCGACCAGGTGCATCCGCTTGTTCGACTCAATGATATGGCCAAGAAGTCCGATGGCAAATTCTACGCACAGGATATGGCCAGCTTCATTAAAATGCCACGGGAACAGGTCATCGGCATGCTCATGAACATGGCCACCAAGGGGTATGTGGTGTATGATGTGGAGAACGAATGGGTGGAGGTGACCCCACGCCTGCAACAACATATCAATAACAACAGTGGCAAGCAGGACCATGATGTGCTGCTCATAAGCAGCGACAGTGAGGACGGCATCAACGCGGAACTCAACCTGATGAACCTTGATCTTACGATGAAAGGTGTGGACCGCATTCTGCTGAGCGATTCACAGGACGTGAAGATCTTCCCGGCGGAACGCACGATCGTGATGAAAAAGGATCGCGACTTCAGCTTCGGGGGCGCCATTCAGGCGGGTAAGCTGCACTACTTCGGCAAGGATTACTACTTCCATTACGAGAAGTTCGTGATCGACCTGCTGAATGTGGATTCGGTGGCCTTCTACGCCGAAAGCTTCAAAAAGAATGGCGGCGGCGAACGTGATCTGGTGCTGGTGAAGAATGTACTGGAACAGGTGTCCGGCACCTTGGAAGTGGATGCGCCGGGGAACAAAAGCGGTCTGAAACAGAAGGATCATCCGGACTATCCGCGTTTCAACAGCACACGCGAGAGTTACGTGTTCTATGACAAGCGTACCACCCAGCGCGGAGCATACGACAGGGAGCGGTTCTACTACAAGAGCGATCCCTTCCAGATCGATAGCCTGGACAACTTCACGAATGACGGGCTTTTCTTCAACGGCACACTGGTCTCCGCAGGCATCTTCCCGGACATCCATGAGCCGTTGCGTCTGCAGCAGGACTACTCACTCGGCTTTGAAAGATCCACCGGTGAAGCAGGCTTGCCCGTGTATGGCAAGAAGGCCACCTTCACCAATGACATCGCGCTCAATTCAAGAGGCTTGCAAGGCAAGGGTGAATTGGAATTCCTCACCACAAAACTCAGCTCCAAAGGGCTGGTATTCACTCCGGACAGCACCATCGGCCGCGCGGACACCCTGGTGAACAGGGCCTCTGCCGCACCGGCTAAAGTGCCGCAGGTGAATGGTGGCGATCTTTACGTGCGCCTGGAACCAGCCAACGATCTGCTGCATACGGAGAAGCTGCGCAGCCCCATGACCATGTACGAGGAGCAGGCGCTCCTGCACGGCACCACCGAGCTTACACCCAAAGGCATGACGGGGTCCGGTCTGGTGGATTTCCATAACGCCACCCTGCGTGCGGACCTGTTCACTTTCGAGACCATGCGGCTGGCATCGGACACCTCGGATTTCAGACTCACCGAGGGAGACATCTCCAGCATCGCCTTCAGCACGGACAATGTGCAGTCCAATGTGAAGCTGGATGAACGCATCGGTGAGTTCGTGAGCAACGGCAAGGATACCAAGGTGGAATTCCCGGTGAACCAGTACGTGTGCTTCATGGACCGGTTCAAATGGTACATGGATGATGGTGATATCGAACTCGAAAGCGATCGCACCGCCGCAGCGGGATCGGAGGATCTGCAACTCTCGGGATCCAACTTCATCAGTATACGCCCGGACCAGGATTCACTCAGCTTCATGGCGCCACGGGCCCGCTACGACCTGAAGAAGCATCTGATCACCGCATCCGATGTGCAGTACATCCAGGTGGCGGATGCGCTGGTGAGCCCGGATAGCAACATCGTGCGCATAAGGAAACAAGCGGAAATGGACCCGCTGGAGAACGCCGTGATCACGGCCAACTTCGTGAACAAGTTCCACCGCATCTACAACGCCACGGTGAACATACAGGCCAAGCGCAGTTACGATGCCACGGGTGATTATGATTACGTGGATGAGGAACAGCGCTCCTTCAAGATCCCGCTCACCAAGGTCACCGTGGATTCCACCTTCCAGACCTTCGCGGAAGGCACCATTCCCAAGGAGCAGGATTTCCAGCTGAGCCCGGCATTCGATTTCCACGGCATGATGTTCCTCACGGCCAGCAGCAAGGAGCTCACGTTCCGCGGCAGCACACGCATACAGCATGGCTGCCATGGGCTCGCGCGCAACTGGATGGGTTTCGAAGGGCGGATCGATCCCATGGAAGTGTTCATCCCCGTGGCCGATACCCTCTATGATGAGACGGGCGCCATGATCGGTGCGGGCGTCTACCTCTCCGATGATGATCCGTACATCACCTACGGCACCTTCCTTAGCCGTACCAATTCACCCCTGGACAAACCGTTGATCCGTGCGCGTGGACTGTTGTACTATGACAAGGCCCGAAAAGAGTACATGATCTCCAACATGGAGAAGATCCGCAAACGCGATCTGCCCGGGGATCTGGTGGCCCTTGCCACGGATGCATGTGTGATCCACGCGGATGGCCGCATTGACCATGGCGTGGACCTTGGCCGCGTTACGATCCAGGGAGTGGGTGATCTGCGCTTCGAGCTCGATGGCACCAAGACCACCACCCAGGAGGTGATGCTGGCCGATTTCTACTTCCTGGAGAACGCCATGGACCGCATGGCCGGTGAGATCCTTTCCTACCCTGACCAGAAACAGCTGGACATCTCCAAGACCTATTACGAGAAGACCATCCGTGAACTGCTTGGATTGGAACGGTCGGACAAGCTGATCAGCGAATTGAGCATCAAGGGCGAGATCAAGAAACTCCCTGATGAGATCATGAAGCCCATCGTGTTCGCCGATGTGAAGATGCGCTGGGATGGCCCCGAACAGAGTTGGCTCAGCGAGGGTGATCTGGGCATCGCCACCATCATGAAGAAGCCGGTTTTCCGGTACGTGAAGGGCAAGATCCATATGGAACGTAAGAGGAGTGGGGATATCATGACGATCTTCATCCAGCTGGACGACCAGAGCTGGTACTTCTTCCAATACAGCAGGAACTACCTTTATGCCTTCAGCAGCGATCAGCAATTCAACACCATGATCAGCGAGTTGAAGGACGACAAACGCAAGCTGGCCGGTGGCAAGGACAAGCCCGATTACCAGTTCATCATAACCAATCGCCGCAAAGTGGACGATTTCCGCGACCGCTTCGGTCTTTGAACCATGGAGTTCCCCTGGGTGTACAGCATTCTAGCCATGGTGTTGGCCTACCTGTTCGGGAGCATACCTACCAGCGTGTGGTGGGGCCGCGCATTCTTTGGTGTGGATGTGCGCGAGCATGGCAGCCGCAATGCCGGGGCCACCAATACTTTTCGTGTTCTCGGTTGGAAGGCAGGACTTCCCGTGCTGCTCATAGACATGGCCAAAGGCTTCATTCCCGTGCGCCTGCTGCCCAACTTCACCGACCTGGACCCGGATTCCGCTCCCTGGATGTGGCTGCGGGTGGCACTTGTGATCGCGACGGTATTAGGGCATCTGTACCCTGTGTTCGCACGCTTCAAAGGGGGTAAGGGGGTGGCTACCTCGTTCGGCGGCGTACTGGCCGTGCATCCTGGGGCCGCAGCCGTTTGTGTGGGTGTCTTCGCCATCGTCTTCGGTCTTACACGCTATGTGTCCCTGGGTTCCCTGTGCGCGGCACTCACCTTTCCGCTCGCGATCATTCTGGTGTACCGGGAGGTCAATGCCGTCAAGATCGGATTCGCCATTCTGCTGTGCCTGATCGTTTTCTATACGCACAGACAGAACATAGGCAGATTGATCCGTGGTGAGGAGAACCGTATGGGATTGGCCGGCAGGAGCGGCCACCCCAGATGAAACAATGGGCCGGATCTTGCTGTATAACGGTCCACTCTCGGATAATGACCCGCTATGCGGTCATATTTCTCGGCCTGTTATGCTCCATAGTGGCCTCGGCCCAGGGTGATCCACAGGTAAGGTCTAAAGCGGACGCACTCTTCAAGGAGGAGCGGTACGCCGAGGCCGTGCCGCTGTATTCCCAGCTCATCAGCCTGGATCCCTCGGATCATCAACTCAACTTCCGGTATGGCACCAGCCTGCTCCAGTCCGGCCAGGGCAAGGAAAAGGCCGTTGGCTATTTGAAGTATGCGGTGAGCACAGCGGATATTCCCGTGGAAGCCTGGTACTGGCTGGGCCGTGCGTACCACCTCAACTACCAATTCTCCGCGGCCCTGGATGCCTACGGCAAGTTCCAGAATAAGGCGGATAAGAAGATGCTCGCGGCCCTGCCGGTGAACGCCCTGGAGAAACAATGCCGGAATGGCCAGAAACTCCTGAGCAAGCTCAAGGAGATCGATGTGCGCAAGAAGGTGGAAGTGGCCGAGGAGGAATTTTTCCGGTACTATGATCTCAGCGACATCGGGGGCAAGATCGTGGTGCTCCCGGAAGAACTGAAGTCCTCGCTGGACAAGAAGAAAAAGGAGCGATCCCTTATCTACCTGCCCGGCTCCTCAGGCCATCCCATCTATTTCAGCAGCTACGGTAAGGATGGCAAGACCGGCAAGGATATCTACCGTACCGAATTGCTGCCTACCGGCGGTTTCGCCACGCCGGTGAAAGTACCCGGATACATCAACACCGATGAGGACGAGGACCACCCATTCCTGCATCCGGATGGCAAGACGTTCTATTTCAGCAGCAAGGGCCACAACAGCATGGGGGGCTACGATGTTTTCAAGGCCATCTACGATCGCCGTGCCGATGTCTTCGGCCCACCGGAGAACATGGACTTCGCGGTGAACACCCCGGACGATGACTTCCTGTACATCGTGGATCCGGAGCATACCGAAGCCTGTTTTGCCAGCGCACGCAGCAGTGGCCAGGGCAAGGTGCATGTGTACAGGGTCTCCACCTCGCAGATCCCGTTGGTGATAACCGTGCTGAAGGGAGGTTATGTCAACGAGACCGATGCCGCGGATAAGAAAGCGCGGATCGTGGTGGAGGATGCGGTCTCCCGCCAGGTGGTGACGGAAGTGCGCACAGCCGATGATGGCTCCTATGTGCTGGCATTGCCACGCAGCGGCCGCTACAGATTTCTGGTGGAGTGCGGTCCCGGCAAAAAAACGCATGTGGGCATGGTGGATGTACCACGCAGCGATGCGCCGCAGGCCTTCCGGCAGGAACTGGCGCTTACCCGCAGCGGGGATCAGGAAAAGCTGGTGATCCGCAACCTCTTCGATGAACCCCTGGAAGGGGATCTGATCGCATTGGCGTTGGAAGAGATCAAGCGCCGTGCACGGCTGGATGTGAACGAACGTCCAGTAGAAGCACCCGTGGTGGAGGAACATTTCGATATGCTCACCAGGGCCGGCTTCACCGGTGAATACGATCTGGCCAGCGTACAGCGTCTTGCGGACAATGATGCGCGTGAATTGGGTGTGAAGGCCGATGATCTGAAGGCACAGAGCAAAAAAGCCTATGCCATGGCGTTGAAGGAGATCAAGGAAGCGGAGGATCTGGCACATCGGGCACAGGATCTTTCCAATGAAGCCGTGCTGCTCTCCGGCGAGAATGAACGTTCCGCACTCATGTTGGAAGCTGCGGTCCTGCGCGATGATTCACGCCATGCGGCCATCCGCGCTCGCACCGCCCACCGCACCGCACAAGACTTGGATGATCGCGCCACCACCCTGCGGCAGGAGGCGCTTTCCGCGGAGAAATTAGCCGAGGATATCCGGCGCACCGTGGGGGCGGATAAGCAGGATGAGGCGGTGGGGCACCTCTCCAAATTGAAGCAAAGACTGGATCTCAAGGCAAGACCGGATCATGATCCCGATCCCGTGTTCCTCGCCGAACGCGCCATGCTCGAAAAGGAGAAACAGGCGAAGTCCGCGGTACAGCGTGCGAACAGCGCACGTAGCGAAGAGGAGGAAGTGGCCGCCAGGATCACCCAACTGGAGCGGGAGAAAAGCACCACGAAGAACGCCCGACGTGCCGAGGAGATAGACCGTGAACTGACCACCTTGCGCGAGAGCGCCGGACATCTGGCCGAGGAGGTGAAGATGAAGTTCAAGGCGGCAGCGGAGGTGGATGAGGAGTTGATGATCCTGCGCAGTGAGTATGCATTGAAGAAATTTCTGGCCGATGGAGGAGAAGCTCCGGCCGGACAACCATCCATCGCCGATCTGGATGGGCTGGCCAGCAGGATCGCCGAGACCCATTCCAAACTGGCAGCGTTGCCCGTGGATGAGCGTTTCATCGCACAAGTGGCGGCACGGCAGGAACAGCGCAAGGCACACCTTTCCAGTTGGGATCCCCGCGATGTGGCCGATGTGGCCAGCGATCGCGTGTCCACACAGTCGCGGGACAACAGTGCTGATGCACTGCGTACCGAAAGGCGTAACAGCGAACTTCAACGGAACGAGAACGAAAAGGAACTCGAACAGGCCGGCGTGGTATCGGTGCCAACCGCACAGGATCCAATTGAAGGATCCACCGGGGAAGAGGCCAAATCACAGCAAAATGCCCAGGCGGGGAACAACAAGGATCATTCGGAAGCCCCTTCAGGTGCAAGTATTGCGGAAGATGGTACTGTGCCACAGGAACGGAACATGCCCGACGCCGAGGGATCCGATCCGGGGCTGGCCGATGCGGAGAGAGCTGCAGGAGTTGGAGAGCTCTCATCCGAAGGATCCGGGATCGCAGCCGATGGAACGGTTGGGGACGATGCCACCACCAATGCGGATGTGGATGCCGCCATGCGGCGCTTCCTGCTGGAGAATGAACTCGCGGAACTCGAACAGCTGGCTGGCGCGGAACCCGATCCTTCGCGGAAGGAAGAATTGCAGGTGCGCATTGGAGATGTGCGACAGCGGATAGAAGAAGCGGATGCCCGGGTGGCCGAAGCGATCGCCAGGCAGGAAGCCCTCTACGAAGAGGTGCTCTGGGAGCCGGTGGATTTGGATCGGGTGCCCATGGTCTTCAACCGGGATACCAAGGAAGAAGAGCTGATCGGAAAACTATTTCCGGAATACTACGATCACAAGACACGCCTGGAGAGCATTCCGGATGCGGATCAACGGGCCGATGGCATGCATGGTCTTGAACTGATGCTTGCTGATAGTCTTCGGTCGGAGATGGCGCGGCAACTGTTGGTACTTGATCTGGATCCAGGACAGGCCGATCGAATACTTCCGCGGGTGGAACGATTGAGGGGTATCCGCGAAAGCCACATCCGCGAAGGGGAACGCTATATCCAGGAGCGCCAGGAGGAGCTGTTGGCCGTTGGTTCGGCACCTGATCCGGCCTATGGACGACAAATGGCACGGATGGAGCAGGTGGTGCGCTCACCGTCCGCGGATCTGCCGCCTGCCGATCCGCTCACCGATCGCTACATACACATGCACAACGATCCGCTCATGGTATATCATAGCGAGATCCGCCACCGATCCAAGGATGTCTCGGAGGCCATCAATAGGAAAGAAAGCGATCTGGCCCGGATGGATGTGCTGACCATGAAGATCGATTCGGCCACCGCCGTGCTTTCGGATACCAAACGGGGCAGGGAGCACGACCGGTCGCGCAAGCATATCGACAGGCTGCTGGATGAGCGGCTCATCATTCGCACGGAACTTGGCCAGCGTAGTGCCTACATCACCAAAGAAGAATCAAGGGTACTCGCCGACAGTCTACGAACGCTGGAAAGAGCGGTGGTCACTTTGGGACTTCCTCCCAGTGAGCCAGTACTGCTGATGGGGCAGGAGGCCAGGGCCAACGCGCAGAAGAAATTCGATCAGGCCGCACAGATCCGCAAACGAGGCGATCGCACACAGGATATCATAGTCCGTGACAGCCTCTACCGCCATGCCTATGCCACGGAGCTGGAGGCGTTGAGGGAACAGGATAAGGCCATCACCATTCATAAGTATATCCTTGGCGAAGGCTTCACGCGCGGAGAGAACCTCGCTTTTGAGACCCTTGCCGGACGTGTTCTGGACATCGGTGCACCAGTGATCGTGCAGGCAGGACCCGGAACACCAGGGCAGGGCCCCATGGGTGAAGGCATGGCCGGTGATGGAGCAGACACGCTGGCCAGTTATGATCCCTTGAATGAGCAAGCTCGGATCGATCCCGTTCGAATGGAAGAAAAGGATCCTCTGCAAGCCAGTGCATCCGCGGATCGGATCCGTCAAGCACGTGAGTCGGCCGAGCGTGTGGTACAGGAGAATGAAGCACGGCTGCCCGCCCATGCACGCTTGCCCGCCCGCTCTTATGAGCGCTTCCTGGTCAATGAGGCGCCGGCCAGGGATCCACGCACCATACAGCCGGTGGAGGATCCAGAGTTGCTCAGGAAGTTGATCGAGACCACTTTGGAAGAGGCGGCCACGCTGGACCGCCGCGCCATGGAAACAGAGGCAAAGGCCACGGCCATGGCCGATAGTTCGGCTGCCATGAGCGCAAAGAAGGACCGGGAAAATATGGAGTTGCTGGCGATGCGGACCCGGGAAGTGGCGGATTCGTTGCGCACGGCATCGCTCCTGAAGACGCAGGAAGCACGTACCCTGGAACAACAGGAGCGGGACGCGCTGCAGCATGAGCAGGTGCGCCGCCGCCTGATCAAATACTACTACCTGGACCCGGAGGAACAACAACTGGTGTTGCAGGAACAGGATCACAGCCGCTATTTCCAGGCGAAAGCACGGGCCTTGGAACAGTATGATGCCGCACGCGAAGCGGAAGCCGCGGCACTAAGCAACAAGGAGCTCGGGCAGGCATTGAAGGAACAGGCACAATTGACAGAGCAAGAGGCTGGTGAAGGAAGGATCCCGGCTGTGGAAGCGGCTGAACGATCACGGATCCTCATGGATCGCGCGGACCTGTTGCTGGCGCGCGGCGATTCTCTCCTGGAAGTATCCGCAAGGCTGAAAGGAGCCGCGGCCCTCAACGAAAGCCAGGCCGAGGTGATGCTCAAGCGGATGGAGCCCGAACTTTCCGGTACACTCACAGCCTTGGAGATGCGCACCCGCAGGATCGGTGAGCGGCCGGATGATGTGCAGGCTCTGACAGATGTTCAGACGCCAGCCTCCCCAACACCGGCCACCACTGCGGAAGATAGATCGCTGCCCACATCCGCGGAGGATACCACAGCGATCACACAGGCTGGAGTACGCGGAACTGAGAACAGAGCATCCACCGATGGAAAGGATGCATCGGTGTTGCTCAGCAGCATTCCTGCATTGGATCCGCCAGTGGTCGAGCCCGCCTTCACCGCTCCTGCAGCGGATAAGTCGTTCACCATACCAAAACGATTGGTCGCGGACATCTTCGAACTGCGTCCTGAGAATGAGCGTAAGCCACAGCCCATCCTCATGAATGAGGCACAACCAGAAGGCATCATCTACAAAGTGCAGGTGGGCGCATTCCGCAACCCGATCCCCAATGAGGTCTTCAGCGATATGACCCCGGTGATGGGAGAGGATGCCGGAAATGGCCTTACCCGTTATACCGCCGGATTGTTCACCAATTTCGATCAAGCATTCCTCGCCAAGGACATGGTGCGCGAACGGGGTTATCGGGATGCGTTCGTGGTGGCCTACTTGAATGGCCAACGCATACCCTTGGGTGAGGCGATGCGCATGACCAGGGAAAGTGCTGGAGCAAGTGTTGCGCAGCAGAACAACTCCAGTGGGCAGGATGGAACGCGCAGTGGGAATGCAGACACCTCTTTGCAACGCGAAGGATCCAGCACCACGGATACAAGTGCTGATCGAACATCGCAGAGCACGGCAACGAATGTGGTAAGGACGGAACCGCGAACGGATCAACGGGATCTTGTTCCAGATGAAGCACCGATCACCACCACGGATGAACCAGTAGCTGATGACGTTGGGAGAACAGGCACCAGGACGGATCCTGAGCGAGGTGTTTCTGGGACCGGAGCTACTCCGCCGATAGCAGGTGTGGAACCGCAAGGCACAGTGGAAGTGCAGACCAGCCAGCCTGACGGACGAAGAGCCGATGAGGTGGCTGCCACGGAACCCAGGACATCTTCCACGGTGAACACACCAACGAAAAGTATCATAACAAGTGCGGAACAGCCTGTAACGCCTCAGCCACTCACGCCAGCGGAAGAAGTTGAGCAGGTATTGTCCAACTATCCGAATTCGCCTGAGGAGATCATTGCACAATTCACTCCATCCGCGGCAACTTCCAATTATTACCCAGAAACAGGTGCTGCGCCTGCAAGACCTGTGGAAATGATCATGGGCCTTTTCTATACCGTTCAGGTGGGGGTCTACACCAATCCTGTGGCATTGGACAAGCTCTTCAACATAACACCATTGGTGAGCGAACTTACCGAGACAGGCAAGATCCGATATTCCACCGGGCTCTTCCTCAATATCGATGGGGCGCGGGAAAGGAGGCTGGAGATCGTGGAGTTGGGCGTTCGGGATGCTTTCGTTACGGCCTACCTGAATGGCAAGCGGATCCCGGTACGGGATGCCACCATACTCCTGGAGGAACATGGGCCCTCCATCCTCGCTCGTCCTTGATCGCGAAGAATCTGAGGCCTAACTGTTTAGCAGAAACCCACTTGCCTCCGCATGAGTGGTTGGCCCTAACTTTGCTTCTGCAAAGCACGATGAGGCCCATGCCACAGCACAGCACACCGGAGGAGGCTTTGATGGAGGAGATCCAGTCAGAGACCGGACCCATCCATGAGATCATATTGCATAACGACGACGTCAACACATTCGACCATGTGATCGATTGCCTCGTGGATATCTGCGACCATGAACCCATCCAGGCCGAACAATGTGCCTGGATAGTTCATTACAACGGGAAGTGTAGTGTGAAGAAAGGGACCTTCGACCAACTCGAACCCCGCTGTACCGCGCTACTTGAGCGTGGGCTTTCAGCGGAAATAGACTAGCTCATGCGGATCGGATCTCGTGCATTGTTGGTATTGTCATGCTTCATTACCCTGGAGGCCTGTCAACGCGTTCCCGTAACAGGCAGGCGGCAACTGAACCTGGTGGGGGAATCCACGCTAATGGGCATGGCCAGCACCCAGTATGCGGATTTCCTAAGCCAGAACCAACCGTTGCCGGCCAGCGATCAGCGGGTGCAGCAGGTACGGGGTATCGGCAACAAACTGGCCGCGGCGGCATCAGCATATCTGCGGGATAACAATGCCGCGGACAGGGTGGAAAATTTCGAATGGGAATTCAACGTGGTGGATGATAATTCCATCAACGCCTGGGCAATGCCTGGTGGCAAGGTGGTGGTATACACGGGCATACTGCCGGTAACGCAGAATACGGAAGGTCTGGCGGTGGTTATGGGGCATGAGATCGCACACGCCATAGCGCGCCATGGCAACGAAAGAATGAGCCAGGCGCTGGCATTGCAAGGTGCCGGCATGACGCTGGAGGTGCTGACCCAGGAAAAGCCCGGTGTGGCCCGGGATATCTTCATGCAAAGCATGGGCATAGGTGGGCAACTGGGCATGCTGGCCTATAGCCGCAGGCACGAGAGCGAAGCGGATAGGATGGGACTGATCTTCATGGCGATGGCCGGATACGATCCCCGCGAGGCGCCGAAATTCTGGCAGCGCATGTCGGATGCATCCCAGGGACAGGCTCGTCCACCAGAGCTGCTTAGTACACATCCCAGCGACCAAACGCGCATGCAGGACCTGGAGAAGTACATGAGCGAAGCACTCAAGTACTACAAGCCCCAGTAGGATCTTCCGCTTGGTGCCGCTAATTTGCGGCGCATGGGCCGCCGCCAACGTCTCTTTCATCGTATTCGTGGATGGGCACTCGGGGCTGCGGCTGCCTTGAGGAAAGCGGCATTCTGGCTGGTGATGATCACTGGATCGTTCGCCCTCATCATGGTGCTGCTCGCTTTCACGCGAATACCATTCGATGCTCACCGCAGGCTGGCGACCGCGGCCGGCATTTGTTCCGGGCGGGTGGAGATGCTGGTGGTGCTCGGTGGCAGTGGCATGCCATCCGGACCTGAATTATTGAGGCTGCACCATGCGGCGGTACTGGCTGCCGATCTGCCGGCCGCCAGGGTGCTGGTGGTGCACCCCTCCGAAACGGCCACCATGGATGCGATGGTGCAGGAGCTTGTCCTCAAAGGCGTGGATCGTGCGCGCATAGCGGTGCTCATGTCCGGCACCAACACACGTGCGCAGGCGCTTGAGGTGGCGGAGTTGTGGACGAAGGATTCCAGAGGCATGGCCGCGGTGGTAACGGCGCCGGAGAACATGTACCGCACCCTGCGCGCGTTCAGGAAAGCTGGCACCGGAGCTGTATGCGGTCATCCTGCATATGATCATGCCATGTTCATAGACCTGGACTATGATCACTTGAAGCTCGGAGGCCGAACGATCTTGCCCGATGTATCCTCGGAACCCGGTATCCGATACACCTTTTGGAATTACCTCAAGCTGGAGATCACCTGCCTCAGGGAATACGTGGCCATCGCCTACTACTGGCTGAACGGCTGGGTATGATCCGCATTCACATGCCGATGCGTCGCAACACCAGGCTCTCCACACGGTCGAAGAGATCATCCGGTGCCAGGCTGCGCCAGCGCAATGCATTGAGCCTGCCCCCGAGCAGGAAGTACTGATCGATGTTGGCCTTTTGCATGTCCTCCAGCACATGCTCCCGAAAATTCAGCAGGGCGATCCAACCATCCGTTTCGCACAACTCTTCGTACCATTCGCTGTAATACTCCTCATCACTGTTGTGGAAGTTAAGGACGTTCTCGCCGATCAGGATGAATTTGGAGATACCCTGGGCCATGATCGGCTCTATTATGTCCCGTTTCAGGTACATGATATCATTGCCCAACAGATCGTTCCATTCACCAATGAATTCAATGATCGCGAAGCCTGCGTCATAATCGGAATACAGCACCTTCAAGTAAAGCGTTTCGCTGCCGATGGGATCCCATTGAGGGTGGATCACGTGATCATAGACGGCATGTGTGAATTCGAATTCACTGTGCTCCCTTCCAAAGAAGGGTGATCGCTCATCCTCCTCGGCCGTGTAGCGGTGCCGCCAATTGTAGAAGGGTTCTATCTCATGCATCCCCGTAGGATCTTACGGCCACATCGCTGCTGATATTGTGCCAGCTGGATCAGCTTCTGGCTTCGCTATCCAGCGCCTGCCGCACACTTCCGTGTTTCAGCAGGAGCTCTTCGGCTCGCTTGCGATCCACGCCCAGCCCTTCCATCACCATGCGCGTACCACGATCGATGAGTTTGTTGTTGCTCAAGCGCATATCCACCATGCGGTTGCCCTTCACCCTTCCCAATTGGATCATCACAGCGGTGCTGATCATGTTGAGTACGAGTTTCTGTGCGGTGCCGCTCTTCATGCGCGTGCTCCCGGTGACGAATTCCGGCCCCACCACCGGCACGATGGAATGGCGGGCCACCAGCGTTACCGGGCTTCCGGGGTTGCAAGTGATAGCGCCCGTGAGCATGCCGGCCTTGTTGCATTGTTCCAGTGCGCCCACCACATAAGGCGTGCGTCCGCTGGCCGCGATCCCGATCACCGTATCATCCGGCCCGGGAGACCATTCCCTCAGATCCTTCCAACCTTGTGCTGCATCATCCTCGGCGAATTCCACTGCCTTCCTTATCGCCTGGTCGCCACCCGCCATAATGCCGATGACCAGCCCATGCGGCACACCGAAGGTAGGCGGACATTCACTGGCATCCACGATCCCGAGCCGGCCGCTCGTACCTGCACCCAGGTAGAAGAGCCGCCCTCCACGACGCATGCCATCCACGATCCCTTCCACAAGGGCGGCGATCCGTGGGATGCATGCCGCAACAGCATCCGGCACCTTGCGATCCTCCTGATTGATGCCCTGAAGCAGTTCCAGTATGGGCATCTTCTCAAGATCCTGGTGGTGCGATGGGCTTTCAGTGATGGATCCCATTAGGAGTCTTTTGTACAACAAAGAAAAGGACCGCCACGCCTTGGATGCCAGCCGATCAATGCTCAGGCAGCGGATATGGGCATTGCCATGTTGATCTTTGTTCCCATGGCCATAACACTCACCAGCCACGGAGGTGCTGGAACCGTTACAGGGAGCAAGCATCTGCTGGAAGTGGAACACCGGGATGGTAGCACGGGATCGATCCTATTGGATTGCGGTATGTTCCAGGGTGAGGGCATGGCCGTTGGGAAGGGAAAGGATCCAAATCGCATGTTCGGTTTCGACCCGCGAAGGGTGGATGCCGTGATACTAAGCCATGCGCACATCGATCATAGCGGCATGCTGCCCAAATTGGTGGCCGATGGTTTCCGCGGAAAGATCTGGGCCACCGCCGCCACACGGGACCTCTGCTCGATCATGCTGGAGGATAGCGCCAGGATACAGGAAAGCGATCACGAGCAGGAACTGCGACGTGCGCGGAAGAAGGGCCGTGCACCGCGGAGCGATGAGCCCTTGTACAAGGTGGAGCATGTGAACAGGACAATGGAACTCTTCTATGTGTTGGACCATGGCGAAGCGATGGAGATACTGCCGGGTGTGGAGCTGCTTTTCACAGACACGGGCCATATTCTAGGAAGCGTCGCCCTCAATCTCACCATCGATGATGGCGATCGTGTGCTGAAGCTGGCATTCACCGGTGATGTGGGGCGATACTCGGACAGGCTGCTGCCAGAACCTGTGCGATTCCCGCAGGCGGATGTGATCCTGTGCGAATCCACCTACGGTGATCGGGATCATCTGGATATCATAGCCGCCGAACTCGATCTGCTGCGGCACGTGACCGAGGTGTGCGTGGAAAGAAAAGGCAAACTCTTCGTGCCTGCCTTCAGTATCGGCAAGACACAGGAGCTGCTGTACACGTTGAATGCCTTGAGCAACGCGGGGAATCTCCCGCGTATCCCGGTCTTTGTGGATAGCCCTCTTGCGATCAAGGCAACGGATATCGTGCGCCGGTATTCAGACCTGTTCCGGGAAACGGTGCGCGAGGAGCTGCATGATGATCCGGACCTGTTCTCTTTTCCCGGAGTGGAATTCGTCGCTTCCGCCGATAGGAGCAAGGAATTGAATTCGAAGGAAGGACCATTCATAGTGATCGCGGCCAGCGGCATGATGGAGGCAGGCAGGATCCGCCATCACCTCTATCACGGACTTTCGGATCCCAGTAATGCGCTGTTGATCGTGGGGTTCTGCCCGCCTGGTACCCTGGGTGCGGAGTTGTTGGAAGGGGCGGAGCAGGTGCAGATATTCGGAGACAGCATTCCGGTGAAGGCCGAGATATTGCGTATGGACCATTACAGCGCCCACGCCGACCGAACGGAGTTGATCAGATACCTGAATTGCCAGGAACCCGAGCAGGTTAAGGAACTCATACTTGTGCATGGCGTTAAGAAGGCCATGGAGTCTTTCAGGGAAATGGCGGGCATGCACGGTTTCAAGAACATATCCATCGCAGAGCGCGGGGAAAGCCGCGCCCTTTGAGAAAAATGGGACCGGCCTAGGCCACGAAACGAAGTGCGTTCCTCAAGCTATCCGGAAGCTCCGGCAGCCGCCTGCGGTCGATGAGGAAACTGCTTAGATCGGCGATCTCCTGGAAGATGTAATGACTGTCCAACGCACCGCGCAGATAGGCTTTGCCGGTGCTTCCGCCGGTGCCCACTCGCATGCCGATCATGCGATTCACCATGTTCACATGCCGGTAGCGCCAGGTGGCCATGGCCTCATCGATGTCCAGAAGCGAACCCAGGAAACGGAAGGCTTGTTGAAGGATGGGTTCATCACGGTAGAGCATGATGAATACAGCGTGGCGGCAGGCCAGCGGCCCCAGGCGCCTGTCCGGAGAACCGGTCTCGAAGATCTTCTCCCACAACAACATGTTCGAGGTCTCGCCTTCGACCAGCGAGCTTTGGTAGATCTTCTTCAACCGGGCGAAAAGATGTTCTTCACCCTCCGGCCAGAACCGCTCCTGGAGGAAAGGCATGCGTTCCAGCCAGCCTTGAACCAGATCGAACAAGGTGGGCATGCGCTCCAATGCCTCGATCTCCGACTTGTGTTCCGGGCGTAGCTGGCTGGTGTAATAGTGCTTGCCGAACCGGTTCTCCATGCGCAGCCCCAACCGCGCTTCCAGGACCTTGAATTGAAGGCTCTGGAATCCACTCGCCGGGCGGAGGAGGTCGCGGAAATCCAAAAAATCCAGCGGTGTCATGGTCTCCAGGATGTCGATCTGCTGCACGAGCACCTGCAGGATGGTATGCACACGTTCCATGCGATGCACTGCCACATTCAATTCGCCACCATTATCGTCCACATGGTGATCCTCGAACATCGCGATGACACTGGATACCTCATGCAGGATCTGCTTGAACCAAAGCTCATAGGTCTGATGGATGATGATGAACAGCATCTCATCATGGGCCTCCACTCCAGCCTTTTCGCTCTCGGGGCTTTGTGCCCCCAGGATCTTATCCAGTTGAAGGTAATCCGGATAGTACACCGAACCACTGCCTGATACCTGCTGTGCCTTCTCTTCCATGATGGTCAAAGGTAGATGTGGGAGAGGCTGTGCGTCCGATCGAAGATCAACGGTGATCGGCCAGAGGAAAAAAGGCCGCCCCTATGCAGGACGGCCTTTTTTCCGGTTGTGGCACTGACTATTGACCGCGCCGCTCGGGAGCATGCTCTGGCTTGCCCTGCTGCCGTTGCTTCATCTCGTGCGTTCTGCGTTCCGCGCCTTTCGCCTTGCGTTCCGCACGCTTCTCTTCAAGGCGCTGCATTTGTTCCGGGGTAAGCACTTTTTCCAACTCGGCATGGTGCTCGTCCCGCACGCGCTTCATATTGTCCTTTCGCTTCTCGGCCTGCTCGGCGCGGAGCGCTTCCATACGTTCCGCATGGCGAAGGTTGATCTCCTTCACCCGGGCCAATTGCTCTTCAGAAAGGCCGAGGGTCTCCGCCATACGCTCTGTTCTTGCTTCGGCCATGGCCTTGGGATCCTTGTGCTTACGCATGCCTTCCTGTGCCATCGCCATCGGCGCTAGAAGGATCGCGAGGGCAATGGTCATCTGTTTCATCCTGCTCTTCATTGGGTGTGGTTTTCAGTATGACGGATGATCCCGTGCCAGGTTTGATCCAGACCCTGGTCCATTCGATCATTTTAGATCTTCTGGAAAAAAAGAACGCACCCATATCGAGTGCGTTCCAGATCGATCCGTGTGGAACGGATCAGCGCATGGCCTTCATACGCTCGAACTGCTCGGGAGTGAGCAGATGGCGCATACGGTTGTCATATTGTTCCTTCAACTCGGCCTTCTTCACGGCAAGGGCCTCGGGATCGTTCACGGAAGCATCCAGTTCGGACAATGTGCCATAGTAGTACTTGTCCAGCTCCTTTACGGCGCGGTTCTGTTCGGTGGTGAGGCCCAGCTCCTTGGTCTTCAGCTCGGTCTGCTGCTCCGCTTGAAGCATGGCGGCCTGTGTGGCCCTTTCTTTTTGGACGGCTGGATCTTGCGTTGGTTTCACCGTTTCCTGGGCCTGTACGGAGGCCACGGCTGAAACAGCCAGTATGGCGAGTGCTACGATCTTGGTCTTCATGTGCCTAAGGTAGGGAGTTTACGGAAAAGACGATATGTTGATCAAAAAGGTTGGCCGGTTCAGTTCTCACGGTGTTTCGCGGCCTCCCTCATCCTTTGCCGGAAAAGGCCCGGGGCCATGGAATCCACCGATCCCACTTTGATCGCCTGCCAGATGAAATTGAAGATGGCTCGATCCTTTCTGCGGTCCACAGTGAAGGTGCCCTGCCGGTAGTTCCCTTTTTCAGGCAGATTCCGTTTGCGCACCATGGCGTTCGCCAGCAGGTTCTTGATCTTGCCCTGATGCCATTTGTCCGCATTGGGAACAATGTCTATACGCAGATCCTCGTAGGCCAGATCCACCGTTCCCGAGGCCTGCCACTCATTGCCCTGCATATGCAGATCCAATGCATGGATGGTGCCGGCGCTGGCCTTCACATTCAGCAATTCATCCGTCATCCGGTTGAACACGGTGAAAGGCAGCGAACGAAGTTGCGCATCCAGGGTGAAGGCATCGTTGGTGTTGTTCAGCGGTGCGCGGAAATGCACGTTGACGGTGGTGGCTCCGTAGACCCTGGCGCTGGCCGTTACCTCCAGATATTCATCCTCCCCGGACTCGCGGTTGTGAAGGCCTGTCATGGTGCCCGTTATGCTGCTTAGGTCCACCTTGCCAAAGTCGTTGCCGCTGATGTCCTTTTCATGGTATTCCACCACGCCATCGATCATCTGCACGGAATCCACCTGGATGGAGATGCCCAATTGCCGCAAGCCGCTGATGGGAAGGTGGCGGTACTTGAATTCACCATCCGGCAAGGTCTTGTCTCTGTATATGATGGCCTTTGGCGAATGGAGTTCCACCTTTCCTGCATGAAGCACCTGATGGGCTATGAATGCGCCGGCATCGATGTTCCCTATGAAAATGGAGTCCATCGAAATATCGAACAGGTCCACCTCATGCTTCACCAATTCCCCATAGGAATGTTGGTCTTTCCTTGGCCTGAGCTGTAATCCCCGGATGCGTCCGATACCGGAGGGATGATCCACTTCCACACTACCCACATGTACATCATAAAGCGGCGGCAATTCGGCATTCAGATCCCAGGCATGTACCGAGGCCTCATGCAGATCATAATGCACCACCCCATCCGGGCCGGTGTGCAATTCAACGCCGGTGCCAATGATGTCCGTACCACCAATGCGGAAGGATGGGCGCCGCCCGGTGATGTCGTTGGTAAGGCCGGTGGCTTCCCTGATCACCAGTGAATCCACCCTGATGAAGGCCGGCAAGCGGGCCACTTCCTGTTCTTCCACCACATCATCGGCCTTCTCATCACCAGGAGGCGGCTCTTCGGTCTCATCCGGGCGGAAGTGGTACTGGATCTCCGGCTGCCGCACCTCCACCACCTGGAAGATCACATTCCCATCTGTGAGCAGGTCCTTGTAGGATACCTGGCGGATATGGAGTTCATCCGCGACCAGCTCCAGCACTTCACCCACACCACCGGCCCGCAGGCTGTCTATGAGCCAGGGCTCAGGGCGCAAGTGTATGCCATGCACGCCAATGCTTCCTTCGAAGAAGCGCGCGTCCACCCCGGCAATGGTCACTTCATAGCCTTCACCGGCTATGCGGCTGGCCAATTCCACCAGCCTGGACCTTACTATCCCATCCAGGAGCACCCCACTTGCCCATGCAAGCACCAGGGCCAGCGGCAAAGCGATCCACCACCATTTGCGCAACGCCTTTCCCGTCCTCATGCTCCTGGATGGGCCACGATCACATGGCCGGTACTTGAGGGTCGGGTCATGCCTGTAATGGCGGTGGGGTGGATCATGGGTGCTTCGAAAGAACAGCCCGGCACGGCCATTGTTTGGCCGATCCATTGTCCGTTCAAGATAACTTCGTACACGAAAATCATTCCATGGCAAAGTTCCTAGATCGCGATCGCCCACCGCTGCCGATCGTTACGCGGTTCGTGATCATTCTTCTGCTATGGGTGTTGGTCTATCACATCCTCACAGAATTCAAGACGCTTTTCATTCCTCTGGTGATGGGGGTGCTGTTCGCATTCCTGCTCCATCCGGTAGCGTCGCTATTCGAGCGCTGGGGCGTGCCACGGATCCTTTCCAATCTCATCGCCATTTTTCTGGGCATCGGGGTGGTATACGGGGTGCTTCTCTTCATGCAGAGCCAGCTGAGTGTTCTACTGGACGATCTGCCCGCGCTACGTGCCCGGGCTTCGCAGAATATAGATGATCTCTACATGCGGTTGCGCAACCAGCTGGGCATGGCGGACCGGGGCGATCGGCCGCCGATCTCCACCATGATCGCGAATGCCTTCAATATTGGCGGTGATGGTATGGAGAACACCCTGCGTGGAACCGCCAATACGGTGGTGGCCATCGGCATCATGCCCGTGTATGTCTTCATGTTCCTTTACTACCGCGATAAGTACGTGCGTTTTCTACTCATGCTGGTATCCGATAAGGACCACCGCATCGCACGCCGTATAGCACGGCGGATATCCACGGTAACAGGCAAGTACATGACGGGCATATTCACCGTGGTCCTCATTCTTTGCTTCGTCAATTCCTTCGGCTTCTGGTTGATCGGGCTTGAATATGCGGTGCTGCTTGGGATCATTGCGGCCATATGCAACTTCATACCGTATTTCGGCACCATCATCGGGTATCTGATCGCGTTGTTGTTCGCCTTCACCACAGGATCCGCCGATCAGGCCGGTATGGTGGTACTGCAGTTCTTCATCGTACAGTTCACCGAAAACAACATACTTACGCCGAACATCGTAGGGGGCAAGGTTCGGATCAATCCATTCTTCGTGATACTTGCCGTGATAACAGGCGGAATGGTCTGGGGTGTTGCGGGTATGTTCGTGAGTGTTCCGCTGCTGGGCATGATGAAGGTGACCTGCGATGTGATACCCTCCCTGCGGCCATGGAGCTTCCTGCTGGGTGATCGTGGGACGGAAGCACATGCGCTCACCGGCGCCAAGATCAAGCGTTTCTTCGCGTTTTCGAAACTAGCCAAGGAGGAACACGCCGGGCGTGCCGACCACCGCAACGGCCACTGACGGCGTAGGGTTTGTGAATTAGCGGCTGAGAATGGAACAGCGCCTCGCCAGAAAGTTGATACAGGATACAAAGCATTGGAAGTTGCGCTATCGCAACGTACGTGATCGCACCACGGCGCTATGCAGGCCACTTTCGGTGGAAGATCATGTGGCACAGCCGATCGTGGACGTATCGCCCCCAAAGTGGCACCTGGGCCACACGACATGGTTCTTCGAGCATTTTCTATTGAAACCCCTCCCATGGTATGGATCTGATACCAACACCGCCTATGTGTTCAACAGTTATTATGAAGGTGTTGGCGAGCGCGTGGCGAGGGATCAGCGCGGACGTTATACAAGACCCACCGTGCAGGAAGTGATGCATTACCGGCATCGCGTGGACGATGCGATGGAACGAATGCTTTCCGAAACGGTGAGCGAAGAACAGCTTGCCTTGTTGGAACTGGGCCTGAACCACGAAGAACAGCACCAGGAATTGTTGATCACCGATATCAAGTATATCCTTTGCCAGGAGCCGTTGTTCCCGGCTTATGGCGCATACTTCGAAGGTGCTTCTGAAGCTCCGATCACCGGCGCGGTAAAGCTCCCAGGCGGAATCCATTCCATAGGCCATTCCGGCGAGGGATTCCACTTCGATCTGGAACGGGAGCGGCATAAGGTCCACCTGGAACCTTTCATGATCGATCTGAAACTGGTGACGAACCGGGAATGGATGGAGTTCATCACCGATGGTGGTTATTCCGATCACCGGCATTGGCACCAGGAAGGCTGGCAATGGGTTCGGGAACATGGAATAAAGGCCCCGTTATATTGGTATCGCCGGGATGAAGGCTGGCATTGGTTCTCGTTGCAGGGCCTTGTGCCCATGGATCCGGAGATGCCGGTGGCGCATATTTCCTTTTATGAAGCCTGCGCTTTCGCCCAATGGTGTGGCCGCCGCCTGCCCACGGAACAGGAATGGGAGGTGGCTTCCGGCGAATTTCAGTGGGGGCAGCGCTGGGAATGGACCCAAAGCGCGTTCCTGCCATACCCCGGGTATAAAAAGGCCGATGGGCCGGTAGGGGAGTACAACGGCAAATTCATGGTGAACCAGATGGTGCTGCGCGGTGCCTCGGTGGCCACAGCTCACGGACATTCAAGGCCCACGTATAGGAACTTCTTCCACCCGCATTTGCGCTGGCAATACACCGGGTTGCGGCTGGTGCATAAGACGTGACCGCGATGACCCCAAGATCCGCGGCCGAGTAATTGAATGGACGCCCGCAAGGACAGGGAGGTGATACGAAAAGGGTATCGTCCACACAGGATGGGGCGGGGCGCGTGATCCTGATCCTCACGGATCGGAAGCTACTTCACTCATGAGACGCGATGACCCCTGAAATGGTCCCTTCCACCCATTTAGAACGCTCCTTTGCGCAGGTTGATGCCATGCTCCACGAAAGCCTTCAAACAGACAAGGAAATTCGCCCAGCCCTGCATGTTGTTGCCATAGGAATGGATCCCTTCAACGGTCTTCGGCCATCCGTCTTCCACCACTTCCACACGGGTTCCTTTTTCAACTTCAGCGAAGGTCAATGTGACCATGGTCTCCATGTTCTCACCGCCTTCCCAACGAATAGTGATCTTTTCATTCCTCACCACCTCTATTACCATCACATCGGCGCCGGCCTTCATGTCTCCCCATACCCAACGTACGGTGGAGCCGGCTTCCAAAGGTGCACTTGCTTCTGTAACGAAGAACTGTTCCAACTTCCGCGGATCGCGCACAGCATCGAATACCTCTGACACGGGCCGCTGGATGTGTATGTAGGATCGGGCTTGTAGTTCCATGCGCCATGAATGTATGGTGTGGATGTAGCTTTGAGAAATGAGTATGCATGGAAGCCGATTCCTGGGATTGCGAACCGTATGTTATCGGGTGGGTGACATGAAAAAGGCGAAGGAATGGTACAGCACCATGCTGGGCCATGGGCCATATTTCGATGAGCCTTACTACATCGGATTCAACGTGGGTGGATATGAATTGGGGTTGATGCCTGCGGAAGGAAATGCCCCCACCGGAGCAGGTGGATCCGAGACCTACTGGGGCGTACAGGATGTGCAGGCCGCGTATGACCGCCTTCTTTCGGTGGGTGCCAAAAGCGTGGAAGCGCCACACAATGTGGGTGGACCGATCATGGTGGCCACCATTAGCGATCCATGGGGCAATGTGATCGGCTTGATCTTCAATCCGGGATTTTCCGCAGGAAGTTCAGAACCACCTCATTGAAGCGCTCAGGCTTTTCGATGTTGGATAAGTGGCCTGCCCCCTGGATCACTTCCAACTCACTGCCCTTGATGTTCTCATGCATCTGTTCGCTGGTGGAGAGATCCATGATCGCATCCTCATCTCCTGTAATGATCAGCGTTGGGAGGTCCATCTTCTTCAAAAGTTCCGTTCGATCGGGACGTTTGGCCATGCCACGTGCGGCCGCGGCCACAGCATCGGGTCTTTGCTTCAGCATCATATATTCAAGCAGCCGCACCACCTCCGGATCATTTTTGCTTGCCTCCTGTGAGATCAATTTGGGCAACAATTCCCGTGTGATAAGGGGCATGCCCGGTTTGAAGGCTTTCTCCGCCACCTCATAACGTTTTCGTTTCGCCTCCTCATCATCCCCCGTGGCCTTCGTGTTACATAGGATCAACGCTTTTACCCTTTCAGGGAACAGGTCCAGAAAGGAGAGCGCCACGTAGCCGCCCATGGAGATCCCACAGATCACCGCGCGCTCCACGAATTTCTGGTCCAGCAACTGTTTCAGGTCATGTGCATACTCGGTCATGCTCATTACCTCCGGCACATATTGATCGTTGCCAGCACCGAACCCCCGGAGGTCCGGTGCGATCACATTGGCCTCCTCACCAAGAGGGACCACCTGCCGTTCCCAAAGGGTGCTATCGTGCGGAAAACCATGGATCAGCAACAAATGATGTCTTTTCATGCTTCTTGCCGGGGTCTGAGCGGTTTTATGGGTGGGCCTTCGTGATCAAGGGGGTCACTTCCTGCGTTCACTGCATTTAGTTGCCCTTACGGCTTAACATGCGCACCACCGTTTGTATCGCCGCCAGCGTTAGAATGGTCTTCATAGCCCGCTTGTTCGATGCGAACCCCAGGAGCCATGGAGAGGCCAAGGAAAGTAGACCGCCCGCGGTATCCATGGAAAGATGCGTGTTGTATGGAAGTGCTTTCAAAAGGCCTCCGCCATTCTTTGTCGTAAGCGCGCTGGTCAGGGCGTAAAGACCGATACCTCGGCTCAACCAGGTTGGTGCGGCATTTTTCGAAAAGCCCAGAATGTTCGGCGCGGCAAGTGCCGCCGCACCAAGTGCATAATCCATCACCGAATGCGCGGTGGGTGAAAGTGTGGTTCGCATGTCATCACAGTTTCCTCATTCCCGCGCAAAGTGCATGCCTTCGCAGTGGCCGGTACGGCGAACCAGATATCCTGTGCATGGATGCCACAAATTGGGGCGCATCCACAGTGGTGTGACCCGCAGGTATATTGGAACCATGACAGCACTTGCTTAATACCATCGCAAATTGCTCAACGTGTTAGCAAAAGTCCCTCCGTCAGTGCACGATCAAACGTGTAACACGGACTCCGCTATCAGATGAAGATCTCAGCAGGTAAGTGCCTGCCGGAACATGGGTGAGATCCCATTCGAGATCCGGACCACTGGCCTCAATGGCATCCATAAGCTGTCCTTGTTGATCGAACAGCTCCAGCATCACCATCCCCTGTTCCATTCCTGACAGCCTCACTGTGCCGGAGGTGGGATTGGGCGATGCCATCATCTTCCCAGGCGTGGATCTGTCCTGCACATGGGTGCTGCTTCCGCAGAACAGTTCTCTCATCCACTGCAGACTTTCCAGTAGCACACCAGGCGGATCATGGATATCGTGTTCAATGCCTTGGTGCAGGGTGAAGTGGTAATGGCCCTCTGGATAACCCAGCTGCTGCACATGCTGATCGATGGAACAGGAGCCATGCACCCATGGATAATTGCCACTTGGTCCGAACGGGATGCCCCAGTATGGCTGTTGTACCCCACAGCCCACCACGGGATCGCCGCTCTGGTGATACATGTATAGAGCGGGATCCCCAGCGCTTTCGATGTATGCCGTATCCAGCAAGCCACCGAAGATGGATACCACCCCCATTACCGTGGGATCATGTCCATTCTGGTTCAGTTCGCCATCCACATCACCCAGATCGGGCCGCGCATGGAACTCAAGGAAATGTTGCACATCGCCGATCGCACCGGCCGATGATGGCTTTTCTTCTGCCTTGTCCAGATAGGCCGCATGCAAAGCAGCGAAACCGCCCGCGCTGAAACCGACCATGAAAACACTGCTCATGCTGGTGCTATCCATTTCATGCCGCTCCTTCAGGAACCGGATGGCACCCTTGGTATCCTGCATGGCCCTGTAAGTGGCACGGCGGAATTCAGCAGCGTCATAGGCGTATGGTGGATCGAGGATGCCAGTGCCATAGAATCCCAAACGATAACTGATCGTTGCCGCCGCCCAACCCATGCCCGCCAAACTCTCACATAGTTGGTGCATCTCGCTGCGATGGCCATTCACGAATCCTCCACCATGGATCAGCACCACCAGGGGCCTTTCGGTCTGCCCATCGCCAACGGGTTTGAAAAGATCAAGCCGTAGGCTGTCCATGTTCCCATTGTACCGCGGGGCTACACCATACAGAACATCGGTCTCAACCTGTACGCCGAAAAGAGGCAGGGTGAATGGTATGGCGCAATCCTGGCCGTGCACGCGAAGCAGGCTCAGAATGGAAAGGATGCATAGTATACGCAGCATGATGATGAGGCCAAGTTAGGGGGAAGCGCAGTTCAATGCCACGGCTATAGCACCACCCACTCCACCTTCCGCAAATTATCCTCCATCACCCGATCAAAGAACAAATGATCCGGATCGATCGCCGCCTGCGCGGGCTTCTTCGGTAAGCGATAGATGAAACTGTTCTCCCCAGTCACTATGCGCTCCCGATGCTTGCTCAATAACTCGCCATCCTTCTTGCCATCGGCCGGTGCATCGAAGAAACCGATATCGATCCAGTCATTCATCGGCACCGGTGTTTCGCGACCCAGCGTGTCGGCGTGATTCTTCTCCGCCGTCAGCGCCACGGTCACCTCGTAGATGCCGTCCTTCAGCTCGCGGCCGGTGGCGCTCAGCAGGCGGTTGTTGTACAGCGTGATGCGTTTGAAGTTGTCCTCCAACAGGTAGGTGAGGCTGTCGGGCGTCACCGCCTGCAGCTCGCGGTACATGTCGAGCGCGGTGGGGTAGGGCGGCTCACCATACGCGAAGGAATCCACCAGCGCCTTGAAGGCCGAATTCAACTTTTCCTCGCCGATGAATTCGCGCATGTTGTACAGCACCACGCTACCCTTGTTGTAGTGGATGTAGCCCTGATTTTCCACCTCCAGCAAAGGCACTTCGCGCTTGGTCTCGCTGCCGCGGGCGCGCTGGTATTTGTCGCTTTCATGCTTCATGAATTTGCGCATGTGCGGACGGCCGTATTCCTCCTCCATCACCATGAGGGCGCTGTACTGGCTCATGCTTTCGCTCAGTAACGTGGCGCCCTGCATGTCGGCGCCCACCACCTGATGCGCCCACCACTGGTGCCCCATTTCGTGTGCCACCACGTAGAACACCATGTCGATGTCCTCCTGCCGCGAGAGGTCGGTGATGAAACCGATGCTTTCGCTGTACGGCATGGTGCCGGGGAAGGCCTGCGCGAAGCTCGCATACCGCGGGAATTCCACGATGCGCGCTTGTTTGTGGCGGTACGGACCGAAGTTCTCCGAGTAGTATGTGAGCGATTTGCGCATGCTGTTCAGCATCCGCGGAACGTTCACTTCGTGCGATGGGTGGTAGTACACTTCCAGGTCCACGATCTCGCCGGTCTCCGGCTCGATCCACTCCTCCCGCGCCACCGCGTATCGCGCGCTCATGAACGAGTAGAAGTTCATGCTAGGGTGGTCCAGTTCGTAGTGGAAATGGCGGCGCCCATCGGCTTCCCATTCCTTCTTCAATGAGCCTGGTGCCACGGCGATCTGGTCCGGATCGGTGCTTATGGTGGTGCGCACCGTGACCCAGTTGCTGTTGGGCACCAGATAGGTGTGCATGCGTTGCTCCGGATCTTCCGAAAGCCGCGGCATCGGCTCTTTCGGCGGAAGTCCATATTTCCTCCTATCATTCCGATCGCTCATTTCACCATCCGTGGAATAACCGATCACGGGCAGCAGGTCCATGTTGTTGAAGAAGGTGCCGTTGCGCTGGATCTGGTAGAAGCGCAGCCGGTTCTCGAACCCTTCGATCGCGTATCGCCCCTTCACATTCATCCGCAGTTCCGCGCCCGGCGCCAGCGGCTCATTCAACCGGTAGATGCGGTACTTCAGGTCCTCATCGTGCAGTACCAGTTCGCCCGGCAGCTCCAGCTCGATCTTCATGTGCTCGGGCAGGATCAGGTGTACCGAATCGATCGCCGCGGCGGTGGGATTGTGCAGCAGTACTTCCGCCAGATAATCCAGCTCGCGTTCCTGCGGACGCAGATCGATCGTGAACGCGATGTCCAGATAATGCGGCTGCGGGATCCCCTCGTACTTCTTGAATTCCTTCTCGTACCGCACCATCAATTCCTCCTGCACATCGCTGGTCATGTACGTGTTGAGGTGCTTGGTGTTGTACCAGCCCCACGCACCCAACACCAGCCAGCCCGCTAGCAGACCCAGCGCCAACAAACGATTCCGCCGCAACCGCAGCCCCGCCGTAGAAAGCCGCCACCGCGCACCCGTCTCTCGTCCGCGCACATGGAAGAGGAATGCGATCAGCAACAGTATTCCGCCGAACACCCACCAGTACGTCTTGAAGAAGATCCACGCCGGCACATACGCGCCGAAGCCCGCCATGTCCGAATAGCGCAGGCCCGAGCTGCCGTTCAGCTGCACAAGGTTGCTGTCGATGTCGAACGCGCTCCAGATGAATGTGTTCAGGATCACCACCACGATGAAGGCGAAGAACCCGAGATACTTGTTGTTCACCAGCGTGTGGATGCAGATCGCCAGCATCGCAAGGAAGCCGAACGACAGCGTGCCCGGTACGATCAGGTACCACAGGTATACGCCCGGTTCAAAATTCGTGTAGCCGTTCAAAAGCTGCGTGATCATGCCCGCGCCGGTGGCCATGGTCCACACCATCAGAAGCAGCACCATCATGGTGGTGAACTTCGTAACGATCCCCAGCCACGTGGGCACTGGCAGCGCATCGCTGATGTCGTGCATCCGCGGATCCCGCTCGCGCCACACCAGCGCACCGCTGTAGAAGGTGACGATGATGATCACATAAAGGAACAGCGATCCGGAGATCATATCGGCCACGTTGTAGGTCACCGGGTACGTGATGTTGCCGTACATCTCCGTCACGTACTTCAGCGAAAAGAACAACTGTAGCCCGCCCAGCAGCATCACGATGATGAACACCGGCCCCGTTAGGATCGCCTTCAACTGCACGCGCACCTGATGCGCGAATTGCCGCAGCCGCGCACCGCCACCGTACGTGCGATCCACCGAAGGCAGCGGCCCTGCGGGCACATGCACCGGCGCCACTTCCACCACCTTCGTGGAACCCTTCTGCCGCCGCTCGTGGAAGTTGAAACGCAGGTACCCGATCCCGAAGATCAGCAGCGATCCCGCCACCCACAGCACACGGTTCCACAGCAGCAGCCCCGCCACCGGCAGCAGGTTGCTGTTCTTCTCGCTCACCGTCCAGTACTTCGTCACCTTGTCCAGCGCCACCATGCCGAAGGGATCCAGCAGCGCCGCCGCCTGTTCATTGTCGATGTCAGACATCAGGTTCTGCGCGATGCTGTAGCCCACGATCAGCACGATCGCCGTGATGAACGATGCGATGGTACTGCGCGAAAGCACCGCCACCACAAAGATCAGCGCCGCGCTGAAGAGCACGTTCGGCGCACAGATCAGGAAAAAGCCCTGCAGGTGCGGCCCCAGCATGTTCGGGCCAATGCGCTCCGCATCCAGCCACGGCATCCAGCTGCCCACCACAATGCCAAGGCTAATGCCCAGCATCGGCAGCAGCGCCACGAACGTGGCCCCGAAGAACTTGCCAAGCAGGTACTGCGCGCGTGTGATCGGCGTACTGAATATGATGCCCGCCATATTGTACTGGAAATCGCGGATCGCCGACCCGTTCACGAAGGCCGTCACCATCAGGATCCCGATGAAGGACATCACCCCGTAGAAATTGTACACCACCTCCGGCGCATTGCGGTACACACTGCCGATGCTGCCGCCGATCTGTATGTTCTCCGTGGTCACCGCGCCGAACACCATCAGCGCATTGATCAGCAGAAAAATGTACACCATTGGCTGGCTCAGCCAGTAGCGTACTTCGTAAAGGAGAATGCGCAGCGCCATCACGCGGTAAGGGTTTCGGCCTTCGCGGGGGTATCACGGCCAACACGCAGCGTGCTGAAGAACACATCCTCCAAATTCGTATCGGCGGCCACGAAACCATCGCCCGGCGGCACATCGCTCAGCACGTGAATGATCGGCCGTCCCGCCACCAGCTTGCTACTGATCAGCTGGTACTCCCTGCCGTAATGCTCCAGCTCATGCTTCGCGATCGCCTTCTCCCACACGCGCCCGCGCAGCATCTGCAACGCCTCCGCCGGCGGACCGCTGTACTTCACCCGCCCGCGATCGATGATCGCCATGCGCGAACACAGTTCCTGCACATCCTGCACAATGTGCGTGCTCAGGATCACGATCACCTGTTCGCCGATCTCCGTAAGCAGATCATAGAACCGGTTGCGCTCCCCGGGATCAAGGCCGGCCGTGGGCTCATCCACAATGATCAGCCGCGGATCCCCGATCAACGCCTGCGCGATCCCGAAACGCTGCCGCATGCCACCGCTGAAACCGCTGATCTTCCGGTGCCGCCACGCGAACAGGTTCACCCGGTTCAGCAGCGCCTCCACAAGCTCCTTGCGCTGGCGGCCGTTCACCACACCCTTCAGCATCGCAATGTGGTCCAGCATCTGGTACGCGCTCATGCGCGGGTACACCCCGAACTCCTGCGGCAGATACCCCAGCACCTTTCGCACCTCCTCCTTCTGGCGCAGCACATCGATATCGCCCAGCATCGCACTGCCTGCATCGGCCTCCTGCAACGTCGCAAGAATGCGCATCAGCGTGCTCTTGCCCGCACCATTGGGCCCCAGCAACCCGAACATCCCGCGCGGAATATGCAGGTCCACATCATCCAGCGCCTTCACGCCATTGCCATACGTCTTGCTAAGGCCTTTGATCAGGAGTTCCATCTGCGGTAGGAGTTAGTGCATAGCGAAGATGCGGCCTAAATACGTCTTTCGGAAACGGTTTACATGAGTGGTTGAAGGGGCGGGTTAGATGGTTTGGGCGTGCCCCCGGCTCAAATGCAGCCGGGGTCGGGCTATCCGCAGTAGTCCTCGCTCGCAAAGCCTCGCTGTGGGCTACTTGCTCCTATCCCTCGCGCAGATCCGGTACTTTTCCAAATGTTCTCGTCGTTGAACGGGAACCGCGCGCGAGGGATGGGAG
>JAEZCB010000269.1 GCA_023412755.1 Bacteroidota bacterium | reverse complement strand
GGGTTTCCTGGCCATGGACCACCTGCTCTATGTGTGGCATTGGGCCAACCATGTTGTGCCATTCCTCTGGCGTTTCCACAATGTGCACCATACCGATCTGGACCTGGGCATCACCACCGCGTTCCGGTTCCACTTTGTTGAGATGTTCATGGGGGTCTTCTTCCGATCCGCCGGCATCTTGCTTTTCGGGGTGCCCGTGCTCATGGTGTTGGTCTACGAGGTGGTGTTCCAGGTCATGGTGGCCTTCCAACATTCCAACTGGCGCCTGCCGCACAGGCTGGAGCGGTGGCTGGTGCTTATCGTGATAACACCGCGCATGCACGGCATCCACCATAGCATTGTGGAGCGCGAGACCAATTCCAATTACACCAATGTGCTCAGCATCTGGGACAGGCTCTATGGCACTTTACGCCTGAATGTGCCACAACAGGATATCGTCATCGGCGTGGCGGCACACCAGCGCAGCGAGGATCCCGCACATACGTTGCTGGGATCCTACATGCTGCCATTCAAGCCACAGCAGCAGCACATGCTGTTCCCGGACGGTTCACGGCCTGATCGGGAATATGTCGCAGAAAAGGAGCGATCGCTCGAGTGACGGGTTCACGGCTTGCGTCCCTCCATGAACAGCGATGTGGGGTCGTACACCAGCTCACCCTTCACATCCAGCTCATACCGATCCCAATCCGGTATATCGCTGGTGTGTGGATCCTTTTTTGAGATCCCGATGAAACCGCAGTTCTTCATCAACCTGCCAAGGGAGTAACGGTCATACATCCACATATGCACTTCGCCTCCCAGCCGGAAAGCACCTACCCGTGTGGTGTGGGATGAAAGCTTGTGCCTGATCTTTCTCCACAAGAATGGTATGCCCTTTTTAAGGAGCAGCTTCAGCGTGAGGTTACTGCGTAGATGACCCTTGGGAGTATTACCCGACAGATGGTATTCGCGAATGCTCTGGCCAACATGGCCGGTGCGGTGAAGCACATAATCCTCATTGATGATATCCGGCCGGCGCAGGTGATCGGCCATCATGCCTCCGGTGCTGTTGCGCACGGTCTGGTCGAACAACTCCAGCATGATCCAATCGTAATTCGCCTCGGATGCCGGAGTGGGATCGTTCAGGTTCTGATGGAGGTACTTCCGGTACTCTTCCACGATGTTCTCCAGATCGGGGCATACCACGCGCAGGATCCCGCCTGGCCGCAACACACGAAAACATTCCTTGATGAAGAAAGGGGCGTTCTCCTTTGGTATGTGTTCCAGCACCTGCGAGTGGTAGACCACATTGAAGGAATTGTCCGGAAAGGGGATGCCCTTGATCAAGTTGCGTTCCAGCACATGGGGAGAGTTGGACCGCATGTCCACATTCACCCAGTCCGTATGGAATTTATTGCCACAACCTACATTAAGCATATCCTGCCTCCTGGAAGCACGTGGACCATTAGATCCGGCCTGCCTGGCCGCGGTATTCAAGGTCAATTCTTCCATGGAAAGCTGTTCTATGGGATGATATATAAGCGCGTTTTCTACGCGCCTTCAACAATTATGGTTCCGTTGAGGCCGGGTACGAAAATAAACCGCTTGCAAGAGGGCTGATCAGCGATCCTGCCGGTCCCAGTGCCGTTCGATCACACTGAGCAATTCCTCATGGATCAACGTATTACTGGCCACCACTTCCTCTCCAAAAAGCGGATCCACCCCCGGTGCGAACCCGCTCACCTTTCCACCGGCCTCGCGCACCAGCAGCACGCCTGCCGCCACATCCCAGCTGTTGAGGCCGTATTCATAGAAGGCTTCGAACCGGCCACAAGCCACATAGGCGAGATCCGCAGCGGCGCTGCCAAGCCGGCGGATGCCACGTGTGCGATGCATCAGTTCCCGCAGTAATTCCATGTATTCCGCCTCACGGCCAAAATCATCGTATGGGAATCCCGTGGCCAGAAGGCTATCCTGCAGGCTGCCCCTGCCGCTCACACGGATCCGCGTTCCATTCAAGTATGCACCGCCACTTTTCCATGCGGTGAAGCGTTCATCTCGTGTCACCTCATGCACCACGCCCAGCAGCGGGTCGGTGCCATCGAGTAATGCTATGCTAATGCAATAACACGGCACCCCATGTACGAAATTGGTGGTGCCATCCAGCGGGTCGATCACCCAATTGAGTCCTTCACCTTGTTCGCCGCTGCCTTCTTCGGCGATGAAGCCAGCCTGGGGTACCAGCTTTTCCAAGGCTTCCACGATACGATCCTCCGCTGTATGGTCCACATGGGTCACCAGGTTATTGGCGCTCTTGATGTTCACGCCGCTTTCTGTGAAGCGCGCGGCCTCGTCCCGGATAAAGGCGGCTATGCCTTTGCTGATGCTTTCAACCTCGTTCGTCAGCCGTGATAGGTCCATTCGTTCTTGGTTTGTTTCCGCGGATCCAGATCATGCCCGCGATACCGGCAAGCATCAGCAGCACGGCGATGATCTCCGCCTGGGTGATGTCTCCCCATACCCGCACATTCACCCGGATCTTTTCCACGAAGAACCGTTCCAGCCCATTGAGGAAAAGAAAAAGGAAGAAGACCATTCCGGCCGGATGTGCCTTTCGCCGTACGGTCCAGAGGATGCCGAAGAAGGCCAGGCAAACGAGCGTTTCATAGATGGGCGTTGGGAACACCGGGTCCGGAAGTACCGTGCAGTAACCTTCGAAGCACGGCCGGTGATCAGTGAGCGGTACACCAACTCCATTCACATTGTTCGGGTAATCGTAGCTCCACAACCAATGTGGCAGCCAGGAAGGAGCGGGTCTGCTGTTAACGATACCCCAATCACCATCGCCGCTCACCTGGCAGCCGATACGGCCGATGGCATAGGCGAGCATGACCCCTGGCGCGGCCGAATCGGCACCATGCAAGGGCGGAATACCATTGCGCTTGAAATAGCGGATCACCATGGCACCGGCGAGGATCAAACCACCATACATGGTGAGGCCGCTGAACAGGGTGCTCGGGCTGGGCATGCGGATGAATTGCATGAACTCGTCCGGGTTCTCCAACCAGTGGAAGAGCTTGGCTCCGATCAAACCCCAGATGGCGGCCGTGAGCGTGATGTTGCCAGCATGTTCATGGGGCTGCATCACCACCTCGATTTTCTTGGGCTTCTCCGATCTGGCCTTTTGCCGTTGCCGCCATTTGTTCCAAACCATGAGCCCGGCCACGATCAGGCCCCCGGGAATGCTGCCCATGCCGCTGAGCAGAAAGCCTTGGGGATCGTCAAGCACATCACGGTCCAATAGCAGGTACAGCAGTTTCCACCCGATGATGAAACCGATGATCCCGTTCGTTACCAGTTCGGCAGGGGTGGCGGGTGCGCCTTCAATGATCGTGCGTTTCACCGGGCGCATCAGTCCGTCGCTTGTCTTGCGCCGCAACTCAAGGCTCAACGTCCAGCTGGCGAAAACGAAGGCCAGTGCCACGAAGAAGCCGAAGCTGTTCAGGAATTTAAGGAAGGGAAGATCCAGGCCGAAGAGATCGAGGAACGCGTGGTAGAGAGTAGGGTACATGTTGCGATCGGGCGATCAGAAGATCAGATGATCAGAAAATTCGTGTACGATCGGCTTTCCTTCCACATGGCCATCACCGTTGATCTTTTTCAATTGTACCGGCACGATGGCGTTCACCATTTCGGGAACATAGGCCATCACCACGCGGATGTAGTTGTCGGTGTAGCCCTCCATCATCTCCGTCACCTCCGCAGGTTCGCCTGAAAAGGACCCTGCATCGACGTTTTCGGCCGCAGGGTCCGCTGCGCGAGACCCTGCGGAGGTTGGAGCGTGGTCACCCTGCTCAAAGAGCACTGGCCTGATCGAACCGATATTCCGTTGAAGGAAGGCGAATTGAAGTTTGTTGCTCAGGATCCGGAGCTGCTTCGTTCGTTCGCGCCGGATCTCGATCGGCACGGCATCCTCCATGCGCACCGCCGTTGTGTTCGCGCGTTCGCTGTAGGTGAAAACATGCAGATAGTCCACCGGGATCGATCGGAGGAATTCGTGCGTCTTCAGGAATTCCTCCTCCGTTTCACCCGGTGTTCCGGTGATCACATCCACGCCGATGCAGGCATGTGGCATCAATGCCTTGATCTTCTCCACGCGATCGCGGTACAGCGATGTATCGTAACGGCGGCGCATCCGCTGGAGGATCGCATCGCTACCGCTCTGAAGTGGCATGTGGAAATGCGCTGCAAAACGATCGCTGGCGGCCACGAATTCGATCACTTGATCGGAACAAAGGTTCGGTTCGATGCTGCTGATACGAAAGCGTTCTATCCCTTCAGAACGATCCA
>JAEZCB010000214.1 GCA_023412755.1 Bacteroidota bacterium | reverse complement strand
GGTTTTACCCTCAACGGTTTTCAAGACCGCCGCGATCGACCACTCTGCCACCTCTCCAGAATGGAGCGCGAATTTAGCTACTGGGAACCGAACACCTTGCGAAGCAGATCGCTGGTGCGGGCCAATGGGTCCTTGCGGATACGGGCCTCCTCCTCGGCCACCAGAATGAACAATCCATCAATGGCCTTGCCTGTGATGTAGCCATCCAGGTCTGGATCCACAGCCTGGCCGCCGGTGAGCATGGTGGCGCGGTTGTACGCATTGGCCAGCGGGGTCCAGTGGTTTGCCAGTGCCACTTTGGTGGTGGCCTGCTCTACGATGGGCCGGAAACGGGTGGTGAGCTCGGCGGTGGTCTTGTCCTGCAGGTAATTGGTGGCCGCTTTTTCACCGCCCTTGAGTATGGCGAAGCCATCTCCTACGCTCATGCCCTTGATGGCGGTGACAAAGACAGCAGCCGCTTCCCGGGCGGCATCCTCGGCCGCGCGGTTCATGGTAAGTTCGAATTCCTTAACCTGCGGCTCCATGCCGATGCGTACCAGCGTGGTCTTCATTTTCTCTGCCGCCGGCGGAAAGGGTATGCGCAGCCGATCATTGCCCCAGAAGCCATCCACAACGGAGGCCTGCTCCACAGAGCGGTGGGCACCTTTCTCCAAAGCTTCTTTCAGGCCAGCGACCACTTCTTCATTGGAGAGGGCCGAGGTTCCGCCTGGCAGGGAACCTGTGGCCTTTTCCAGGATCTTGGGGAACTGAGCTTGCAGCAATGGGCCGGTGGCCAGCAACAGGGCTAGGAGAAAGATCTTTTTCATGACGGGCGGGCCTTGGCAGGAATTATGCCGATCCTGCCCGGGCCTGGGCCTCAAAGGAAAGACACTTTATTCCACCACCTTGTGATCCTTGCCAATGCCTGCTCCGCCAGCTGGAGGATCTATGACCACCTCGGCATCCCTGTTCCAGTTGTAAATGCTGCGCTGGCCGTTCTCCCGCGCGAAACGCATGGCATTCTCCGCATCGGTGAAGAGGCGGCAGCTGGTATAGTGGATCCGCCCTTCCCCATCGCGCCAGCCGGTTATTATGGCATCATGGTCCATGGCATGTTGCACCACGGTCTCCAATTCGGGCGGCGCACCAGCTGAACCCTCCAATCGGTAAGCCGCCACGATATCACGATTAACATGACTATCGCCGCGCACATCATAACTGAAGCGCGCCTTGCGCGTGGCGATGGAACGCAGGCGTTCCATAAGAAGGGTGGTGCGGCGGTCCGGCATGTTCGGGTATTGAGCGGGGCCGAAGATGCCAAGGCGAACGGCACGTTATCCAAGCACCATGCGGCCGGGATCAACATGCTGCTGTTGCTTGCCTGCTCACCTGCTGAACGCCAGGTGGTGGCATGGTGCCGGCCGGGCACACCTTTTTTCTAAATGAAGCCGTGGGCCTTGAGTTCCGCTATGCTTTGCGCAGCATTCCTGTGGTGTATGAAGATGCCTCCTGCCTCTTCCCAGAGCGAACGATACTTGTCTCGATCGTCCACTAATGCATCGCCGGGCTTACAATACGCTTTCTTGAGCGCGGCGGTGGTGGTGATCACCGGTACACCGGGGAAATGCCTTTCCGCCCAGGCCCGTTTCTGCGGTTCGGCCCATCGCCCTCTGGGCAGTCCGGTAAGGATGGTGGGGGCGTGATGGCGTACGGCCTCATAGAGTTCCATGGCATCGGGCATGGGCTCCAGGCCAGCATAGAATTCCGGTGTGGTCGCAAGGCGTTTCCAGAAGGTTCCCGAGCCATACAAGGCTTCGAAGTCCTGTGGTGCCATGCCGAAAATGCTTGTGGCTCCTTTATCAAAGTCGGCCAATACGCCGTCCATATCCAGGTAGATGTGGGCTGCCATGCTGTTGCGGTCGGGGCAAAACTAGGAGAAGGGCGGTCCCCTGATGGCACCGCCCCCTCACCCTTTGCCGGCGTACTTCCTATTCCTCTATCCAGATGCCGGCATCCTCCACATCATCATCATCTTCGAATGCATCCTCTATCCGTTCGCCCTGCCGCTCGAACCAGTCACCAATATCGGCCACGGTGTTCTTTGTTGCGCTGCGTACGCTGTTCCAGTTGTCCTGGCGGCTGGCATCGATATCCCGGCGGGAGCGCTCCAGCACGTTGCGCCGGTCTTGCAACTCATCGCGGTGGCGTACCAGCTGTCGACGTTCATCCAGGCCCACATCCTCGCGGGCAAGGCGGCGGTCCACCTCCTCGAGCCGTACATCTATGCGATCCCGCAGTACCACGATATCGGCATCGAGTTCCGCTCGTTCCATATCATAGGTGGCCACCGCATCCTCCGGTGGCACATTCCGGGGTGCGTTCATGGTGTCGGCCCGGCCCTGAGGGCCGCAACCGGCAAGCAGGAGTGCCCCACAAAGCAGGGCACTTCCGAATGTCTGTTTGATGTTCATGGCTTTCCTGTTTTCGTTCTATTCTTCCTCGTTCATATCCTCCTCCTCATCGGTGAAGAGCGCTTCGATCCGGTCTCCCTGGCGATCGAACCAGTCCCCCACATCTTTGGCTGTGTTCCTGGCCGCCTCACCAATGCTGGTATAGGTATCCTCTTCAGACACCTCCACGTTGCGAATGGCATCCGTTACCCGGGCACGCTCCCGCTCCAATTCAAGCCGGTATTCCCGCATGGAATTCAGGCGGCTCTCATCTTCCGTCCGGCGCATGTGGCGATCGACCTCGTTGATCTGATCGTTGATCCTGTCTTCCAGGTCATCCAGTTCATCCAATACCGCGCGGCGATCTTCCGCGGTGGCTCCCCAACGGGCTTCCAACTCGCCCCGGTCCGTAGGTTCCACACGTTCTACCTCCATGGTGCGGTCCGCATCCGTTCCCGTTTCCTCCACGGTTCCTTCAGTGCGGGAAGGGTTCGTGTCATTCTCAGTAGGAGCCTCCATGGAGCCATCCGTGTGTTGCGGCGCACAGGCGGTGAGGGCGAAACCCAGACCCACTGTAACGGCCCAAAGGCTTTTTCTTACATGTTCCAACGTTTCCATGATCATTCATTTTGATCCATGGTGCGTGCATGCATGCATCAGGCCATTTGTGATCCCACTGCCTTGCAGGAACCCTTGGAACTTACGGAGTACGCACGGCCCTGTACAGATGGGTCATGTGATCGGGGAAACGATGCCACGAACGGAGCTTACTTCCGCTTCCTTTGGGCGGGGTTCTGGTCCGCTCCTTCGTCATCGCGCCCCCTCCAGGTGGCATGCTCCGGCAGGCGGATCTCCGAACCATGGTGGTCCGCATAGGTGCGGGTGAATTCAGCGCCGAGCAGCAGGATCATGCCAGTATAGGTGACCCACAGCAGGATGAGCACCAGGCTGCTGGCGGCACCATATACCGAACCGGGCTCAGCCTCACCGAAGTAGAAGCTGAGCACGTACTTGGCTATGAGGAAGAGCACCGTGGTAACGATGGCACCCACCCACACATCCCGCCATTGCAGGATGGCATCCGGCAGGAATTTGAACATGGCAGCGAACATCACGGTGATCACGGCCATGGAGAGCAGGAACTCCAGGATCTGAATGAGTACCACCGCATCGCTGAAAAAATTGCCGGACACCCAGCTGCTTACCGCTGAAAGCATGGTGGAGATGAGCAGGGAAATGATCATGAGGAAACCCGCCACCAGGATCATCCCGAAAGAGAACAAACGGTCCTTGAGCACCTTGAGCAGTTTTTGTTTCGGCTCTGGTTTCACCTCCCACATGATGTTGAGGGTCTTCTGCAGGTGGTAGAAGATGCCCGTGGCGCCGAACACCAGTGTAACAATGCTGATGATGCTGGCCAGGGTGGTGTTCTCATTCTGCTGGGCATTGGAGATGATGCGCTCGATATCCTGGGCAGCCTGGCCGCCTATCATTTCCCGTACCTCACCTGTCACCAGGTCCTGCAGTTCATCCCGGCCCATGAAGTAGCCCGCCACATTGATCACGATCACCAACAATCCCGGCAGGGAGAATACAGCGAAGTAGGCCACCACCGCGGCATTGCGGAAGGGCTCCCGCTGCCCGAAGCGCTTGAAGGTTTGTTTGGCTAGGGATAAAGCATCACTGAGGGATCGCTTGATCTTGGACATACTCTATGCTTCTTCAAGATGAAGATAAGATACTCCGCTGCGGAAGGCCGTGCCTTAACTTTATGCGGATAACCTATACCCATGGACCATATGCGCTATTGCCATTCCCTTCTTTCCGTACCGCTATTGCTGCTTACACCCTTTATGCCCACCATGACATCCGCGCAATGCGAGTTGTTCGTGGATCCCATGGCCACAGTGATCTCCATGGATTCCACCATTACGGCTCCGGAAGGTTATTACTGGGTGTGCGAAGGCGCCGAGGTGATGTTCAGCGGAGAATTGAATTACATCCTGGGCGAACCGGGATCCATGATCCACGTGTTCGGTGACAACAACACCGTTATCACCAAAGGTGCGGTGATGCTGCATGGCATGAATACGAATGTGTACGCATTGGATGAATCTTTCGTGGACGACCAGGGCACCAATTCCGACGTGGCCTACTGTTCGGAGATCATCTTCCATCTGGACGATGCGCCGAAAGGAGGCTGCTTGGGCACCGGAATGGCGAATGGCTTATCTGTGGATGACCCACTGGTACTTGCGGACCCCATCCAACAGACCCTGACATTGGATCTCCCACCGTCCGTAAAGGTCCAAGAACTCAGGTTGATGGACAGCCGCGGCCGCCTTCTGGCGAACATGCCTGCCCACAATGGCCTGGTGGTGCCCATATCCTCCTACGCCGCCGGTCTGCTCACTGTAGTACTCATGACCGAACAAGGCCCATTGGTGCGCAAGGTGCTGAAAGAACGGTAACCGGTCACTTCACGGGTTCCAAACGATAAATGCCTCCGTTGCTTTCATCTGTCACAAGGTAGATGGACCCATCCGGCCCCTCCTGCACATCGCGTATGCGTCCGATGGCATCGCGGCAAAGAACTTCCTCATGCGTCACCGTGCCGTTCTCCAGCACGATCCTCTTCACATGCTTACCCGCCAGAAAGCCGGCGAAAAGGTTTCCCTGCCATGCCGGGAACTTGTTACCAGTATAAAAACTGGTACCTGAGGGAGCCAGCGCCTCCTTCCACACTTGGATCGGCTTCTCCACCCCAGGCGCTTCCTGGCCAATGCCGATCTTTTCACCCGTGGAATATTCGGTGCCGAAGGAGACCATGGGCCAGCCGTAATTCCGCCCCGGCAATACGCGATGCAACAGATCTCCGCCGCGCGGGCCATGTTCGGTGGTCCATAGTTCTCCGGTCTCCGGATGCAACGCGAGCCCTTGGTTGTTGCGATGGCCAAAGGACCAGATCTCCGGCCGGATATTTCCCGGAGGCTTCCCCACGAACGGATTATCGTCCGGTACACCACCACCCTCTTTGATCCGGATCATGGAACCCGCAGGGTCGGTGAGATCCTGTGCCGGTGAACGCAGGCCACGATCACCTATGGAAAAGATCACCGTGCCATCACCCGGAAAAACAATGCGGCTCCCATAGTGGCGGCCAGGCTCCGTACGCGGCACCTGCGTATACAAGGTCTCCAGATCGACCAGCCGGGGCTCCCCGTTCTCATCCTGCAGGCGCGCCCTGGCCAACGCTGTGCCGGTGCCGTTCTTCGCCCCACCGGTATACCCATCGTTATCTCCCGGGCTGGAATAGGTGAAGTAGATCCAACCGTTGCTGGCATGGTCCGGATGCACGGCCACGTCCAGCAGACCACCCTGGCCACCATCGGTGGTATGGACCTTCGGTACCCCGGCCACCTGCTTGATCTCCTTGCCACGCTGTACGTACATCTGGCCGTTCCGCTGGGTAAGGATCATGCTACCGTCCGGAAGCCAACCGACCGCCCATGGATGGGACACCCCCTCCACCACCTGCACGATACGGTAGGCGCCATTCTCACTATCCACCCGCTCCTTCACCACCTTCTCCACCAGCTTCTGGGCTACTGTGGGTAATGGAACGACGGACATTGATAGCAGGAGTAGAAGGGTCCTCATTATGTTCATGCCGATGGGATGCGAATGGATCATGGTCTTTGTTGTGTGTTCACATATACACTCCTAAAGTTAACGCCGGGGGGTTCAGCCATGGACGGTGACCCCGTTGGCGCCATGGCGAAGGACACCCCTGGCCAAAGCAGGGGGAGGCCTACCGGAAGCCTTGATTTGACGCGTATTTCCCGGCCACCGAAGGCTACTTTTGCCGGCATGGGATCATCCTCCATGTTACTGGAGCAGGCCGTGGATCAGCTTGCGACCCTGCCGGGCATAGGGCGACGCACCGCCATGCGGCTCGCACTGGACCTGCTGCGCCGGCAGCCTGAGGAAGTGGTGCGCTTCAGCGAGGCGATCCGTTCGCTCCGTGAGCAGGTGCGCTATTGCGAGAGTTGCTGCAACATCAGCGATGAACCCCTCTGCGGCATCTGCCGGTCCCGGGATCGCGATAGGGCCATAGTATGTGCGGTGGAGGATGTGCGGGATGTGATCGCCATTGAGAACACACAACAGTTCAAAGGTCTCTACCACGTGCTGGGCGGTGTCATAAGCCCCATGGATGGTATAGGCCCGGACGATCTCCATGTGCGCGAGTTGCTGCAACGTGTGGCCTCAGGGGAAGTGCGCGAAGTGGTTCTGGCGTTGGGTGCCACCCTGGAGGGAGACACCACCGCCTTCTACATCAACCGGCGGCTGCAGGAGCACCAGATCAAAGTGACCACCATAGCGCGCGGTATAAGCGTGGGAGGCGATCTCGATCAGGCGGATGAACTTACCTTGGGCCGCAGCATCACGGACAGGAAGCCCTACGAACAGGGGCTCAAGAAATGACCACCGACCGGACGTATTCCCGCCCCACCACCATGAAGCTTTCCGTGGTGATCGTGAACTACAATGTGCGGGCGTATCTGGAGCAATGCCTGCGCACGGTCTTCACAGCGTTGGAGGGCATTGAAGGCGAAGTTTTCGTGGTGGACAATCTGAGCACCGATGGCAGCGTGGAAATGGTGCGCGAGAAATTCCCTCTGGTGAAGCTGATCGCCAACAAGGAGAACGTGGGCTTCTCCCGCGCGAACAACCAGGCCATCCGCATCTCCAATGGAGAATACGTGCTGCTGCTGAACCCGGACACCGTGGTCGGCGAGGATGTCTTCCAGAAGGTGGTAGCCTTCATGGACCAGCGGCCATCCGTGGGCGGTCTTGGTGTGAAGATGATCGATGGTACCGGCCGTTTTCTTCCGGAATCCAAACGCGGACTGCCCACGCCCAAGGTGGCCTTCTTCAAGATCATCGGACTTACACGTCTATTCCCGCGCAGCCGTGTTTTTGGCAGGTACCACCTAGGCCATCTGCCGGAGAACGAACCCGCCCCCATAGAGATCCTTTCAGGCGCATGCATGTTCCTTCGGAAAAGGACCTTGGACGAAGTGGGCATGCTGGACGAGAACTTCTTCATGTACGGAGAAGACATCGACCTGAGCTACCGCATCACCCTGGCGGGCTATGAGAATTGGTACTATCCGGAAGCCCGGATCATCCACTACAAGGGCGAGAGCACGAAAAAGAGCAGCGTGAACTACGTGTTCGTGTTCTACAATGCCATGGCCATCTTCGCTCGTAAGCATTTCACGCAGCGGGGCGTGGGCATCTTTCCCATGCTCATCAACGGCAGCATATACCTGAGCGCCGCCGCCGCCATCGGCGTACGTTTCCTGGACCGCATGCTGTTGCCGTTGCTGGACCTCATGGCCATTCTGCTGGTGCTGGCCTTTTCGCCGCACATACCAGAAAAATGGTCCACCGTACACGAGATCGGTGTGGACCTGCTCATTGGCCTTGCCACTATTGCGTGGCTGGCATTCTATGGGGGGTATGACAGACCCATATCGCCTTTGCGCCCGGTGAAGGCCCTTCTGGTGATCTGGCTCCCGCTTCTGTTCGTGTTGTGGATAACGGGCATCGGTTTGCTGGAACTGCGTGATATCTCACTCTCCTTCGTGCTCGCCTGCCTGGCGGCCGTGTCCATCAGATCCACACTCTTCTTACTCAAGATCGGCGGTTTTGGCACACGCCGGCGGGAGCGGGAGCGTGTGCTGGCCATCGGTTCCGCGGAACCCGCGCAAAAGGCACTGGCCCTGTTGTGGCAAACCCATTACGGCCTTGGCTGGACATCTGTGATCGACCCACACTCCGCTGCTGCGGGAGCTGAAGGGCTTTCCGCCAGCATTCGTGAACACGGCATAGGCGAGGTGGTGTTCTGTGCCAGGGACATGCCCTGGCGCACTATCATCTCCCGGATGGAACACTTGCGCAACACAGGCACCATCTTCAAGATCGCGCAACCGGGTAACGAGTTCATCATTGGCCCAAGCAGCATAGAAAGCCTGAACGATCTTTACCTGCTGGAAGAGCATGCGTTGAACGGTCCCGGAGCGCGGCGCAGCAAACGCATACTGGATGTTGCATTCTCGATATTCCTGCTGCTGGGTGCCCCTATCTTCCTGTTCCTGGTGCCCGGCCCTCGCAACATGATCCGCAATTGCATTTCCGTGTTGAAAGGAAAAAGAAGCTGGGTGGGCTACAGGCCCGGTGGTGCCGGTACGCCCAGGCTGCCGGGGCTCCCGGACGGCGTGCTGGATCCGTTGGCCGGCAATGAACGGCAGGCCGGCGATGTGGTGATCGCCCGCGCGAACACGCTTTATGCGAAGGATTACAGCGCATGGCATGACATGGGCCTGCTGCTGCGCGGATTCAAGCGGCTGGGCCGGGCCTAGTGCGCGGATCGATGGAGAACCCTCCCATTGGTTTACCTTTGGCCGCAACGGTTCGCCTGAGGTAGATACAATGGGGAAGATCGATATCCTGCTGCCCAAGATGGGTGAGAGCGTGGCGGAAGCCACCATCATCAAATGGTTGAAGAAGGAGGGAGAACATGTGGAGGCGGATGAGCCCATCGTGGAGATCGCCACCGACAAAGTGGACAGTGAGGTGCCCGCTCCGGAAGCTGGCACCCTGTTGAAGTGCACAGTGAACGAGGGTGATGTGGTCAAAGTAGGGCAGTTGATCGCACAGATCGGCTCCGAGGCCGCGGTAGCGGAGACTGCGCCCACTAACACGCCCACCCCCGCGAAGGCGGCCGCCACCAATGGCCATACCGCCCGTAGTGCCGTTCAGCAGGCCGAAGTCCAGCGCACCGGACCAAGCGGAAAATTCTATTCGCCACTGGTGCGCAACATCGCGAAAAGCGAAGGCATAACGCTGGAGGAATTGGAGACCATAGAAGGCAGCGGCCAGGGCGGGCGGGTCACCAAAAAGGACATCCTGGATTACCTGCCGGAACGTGGACAACAGCAAGCGCAGCCGCAGCCTGCGGCACCCGCCAATGGCAACGGCAGGACGCAGGAAAGCCACACCGCACCGACCACTGCCGCAGCCGCAGCCCCACCCCCACCCGCCGCCGCACCACCGGTACAGGCGGCACCGGGAGATGAGATCATCGAGATGGACCGCATGCGCAGGCTGATCGCCGACCACATGGTGATGAGCAAGCGCACCAGCCCCCACGTTACCAGTTTTGTGGAGGCTGATGTGACCAACCTGGTGATATGGCGGGATCGCGTGAAGAAGAATTTCGAAGAGCGGGAGGGCGAAAAGCTCACCTTCACGCCCATCTTCATCATGGCCATTGTGCAGGCGATCAAGGAAATGCCCATGGTGAATGTGCAGGTGGATGGCTACAACATCATCCGCAAGCGCGACATCAACATCGGCATGGCGGCGGCACTTCCCTCCGGCAACCTCATAGTGCCCGTGATCAGGAATGCCGACCAACTCAATCTGGTGGGGCTGGCACGCAAGGTGAACGACCTGGCCAACCGGGCCCGCCAAGGCAAATTGCAGCCGGACGAGGTAAGTGGTGGCACGTACACCGTGACGAACGTGGGCACCTTTGGCAATGTGCTGGGCACACCGGTGATCAACCAACCGCAGGTGGCCATCATGGCCACGGGCGCGATCAGGAAAAAACCGGCCGTAATAGAGACTCCTCAGGGCGATATGATCGGTATTCGCCAACAGATGTTCCTGTCCCATTCCTATGACCATCGTGTGGTGGATGGCGCATTGGGCGGGCGTTTCGTGAGAAGAGTGGCCGACATTCTGGAGGCGTGGGATATTGAACAGGGATACTAAAAGCTCGCTTCGGAGACCGGAATATCCTACATTTATCCGCCACCAGGGTCTCCGTGCACCGATCGAAATACGGAATGAAATGAAGAAGATCTACTCGATATCAGCTATCGCCAGCATCGTCTTTCTGCCACTGTGGCTCCAGGCGCAGAACGGCTCCGCCTCCTTCACATGGAAATACGAAGAGGCCAGCAAGTTGATGGAGGAGAAGCTTTACAACCAGGCCGCGGAGATCTGGGCCCAACTCTTGGACACCGATCCGGACAACGGCAACCTGAATTACAAACTCGGGTACGCCTACTTCAACTCACCGACACAGCGGGATAAGGCACTCCCTTATCTGGAACGTGCGGCGCAGCTTCGCTCCACAGGAGGTTATGGCACCTTCAACATCTCCGGCTACAACCCTTTCGATCCGCGTGAGCGTAATGCGCCGCCCGAAGTAGGCTTCTACCTCGGCCGCGCCTATCACCTCAACAACCAGTTCGACAAGGCCGATCAAGCCTACCAGCGCTTCATCGATGAAGTGGATGAGCGCCATATCCTCCGGCCATTGGCAGTGCGCGGTCTTGAGCAGACCGCCAACGCCCGTGAGCTGCGCAAGACACCACTCCCCTACCAGGTCTCCAACATAGGTGGGGTGATCAACAAGGAAGGTCCGGATTTTTCACCGGTATTGAGTGTGGATGGTAACGCGCTCTTCTTCACCTCGCGCCGAGTAAGGCCGGATAGTTCCAACGTGAACACCATCGATATCGTGACCGGCGACTTTTTTGAGAACATCTACGTGAGTTATAAGGACCGCGAAGGCAATTGGCAGGCTCCGGAATTGATCAACATCAATCCTGCGCAGGGCCATATGGCCAGCATCAATGTTTCAGCGGATGGACAGACGCTCTTCATCTACCGCAGTGATGAGGGCGATGGCAACATCTATGAAAGCCGCCTCGTGGGTGAATTGTGGAGCGATCCCATACTCATGGGTTCGGACATCAATACCAAGGCGTGGGAGACCCACGGGGCACTCACCGCCGATGGTAACACCTTTTATTTCGTAAGCGATCGCAAAGGTGGCCTCGGCGGCAGGGACATCTACCGCGTGGTGCGGCTGCCGAACGGTGAATGGAGCAAGGCGCAGAACCTCGGTAACACCATCAACACCATTTGGGATGAGGATGGCGTGTTCATCCACCCCAATGGGCGCACCATGTACTTCAGTTCCGTGGGCCACAACTCCATGGGCGGTTTCGATATCTTCCTCTCCGAACTCAATGACGATGGCACCTGGACCACACCCCAGAACCTCGGCTACCCATTGAACACCTCGGATGATGATGTGTTCTTCATCACCACCGCCGATGGCCGCAGGGGTTATTTCAGCTCCGATCAAATGGGTGGCTATGGTGAAAAGGATGTGTACTTCGTGGACCTGCCTTCAGAGATGGAAAGCGAAGGCCTCACCGTATTGAAGGGCTTCATTATTCCGCCGCCAGGTGAGGCTCTGCCACCCAGCACCATCCTTTACGTTACGGATAAGTCCACCGGTGAAGTGAAATCCTACAAGCCCCGCCAGCGTGATGGTGTGTACGTGGCCATTCTACCACCATGCCGTGAGTACAACCTGGACTACCGGGTGAATGACAAGACCGTGCACACGGAGGACATCTTCGTGGAATGCGAAAGTGCCTACCAGGAGATCAACAAAGAGATCTACCTGAACCCCGTTTCACTCGGGGATCCTGCCAGCATCGTGGACCTGCCCAAGGGTTCACCTCCGGGTAGCAAAGAGCGTGGCGAACCTGCCAAGCCAGCGGAGGAGACCGGCACCACCGGCCTTACCGATAAGGAAAAGGAGACCGCCCCCACACGCACACCACCGGAAGCGGGTTACGCCAAGGAATTCACCAAGCAGTTCGCATACAATGTGAAGGACATCGATCCCGGTGAAAAAATGTGGCAGGAATTCGTGAACAAGGTGGCCGAGTTGATCGAGACCAATGGCCAGGCCAATGTGGTCATCGAGGCCAGCGCATCGAAAGTGCCCACCCGCACCTTCGGATCGAACGAGAACCTGAGCAAGCAGCGCATGGATGAGGCACGCCAGCGGCTGGTGAACGCCATTACCGAACGCGGGCTGAGCGCTGACAAGATGCGGTTGGAGGCCGTGAACCACAAGGTACAGGGCCCCCGCTATGAGTACGATCCACAGAACACCGACAAGTACGGCAAGTTCCAGTACGTTACGCTGAAGGTGCGTTGATCAGACTGTGAAGAACTTGGAAGACCCGGCCGCAAGCCGGGTCTTTCGCATTTATACCTTTCCACCATGCGCCTACAACTCAAAAAGCCGCTGGTGTTCTTCGATCTGGAAACAACGGGCACGCGGATCGGCCGGGACCGCATCGTGCAGATCGGCATCGTAAGCCTATTGCCCGATGGCACGCGTGTGGGATGGCAAAGCCTGGTGCGGCCCGGCATTCCCATACCTGCCGAAGCCACCGAAGTACATGGCATCACGGATGCCGATGTGGCCGATGCTCCTGCGCTGGAGGAGATCGCCGATACCATACTGGGTCTGCTGGCCGGACAGGATCTCGCCGGCTTCAACTGCCTGCGATTCGATGTGCCATTCCTCGCCGAAGAGTTGCATCGCATCGGTGTGGAGTGGGACCATGCTTCGGTGCGTGTGGTGGATGTGCAACGCATATTCCACCGGATGGAACCCCGGAACCTGAGTGCGGCATTGCGCTTTTACTGCGGTAAGGAGCATGCCGGAGCACATGATGCCCTGGCCGATGTGCAGGCCACCGCCGATGTGTTGCTGGCACAACTGGAGCGGTACGCCGATACACTGCAAGACGATGTGGATCAACTGGCGGAATTCAGCGGTGATAGGTCGCGAAGTCCCGATCCTGCTGGCAAATTGTTGTTCGATGATCATGGCAACATCTGCCTTTCCTTCGGGAAGTACAAGGGCTGGAGCCTGGAGAACATCGGCCGCAACGATCCCGGTTACCTCCAGTGGCTCATGACGAAGGCGGAACTTCCAGGCAGCACGCTTTCGGTGATGCGTAACACATTGGCCCAGGTGACCGCATAGTCCATGAAGATCGTTTGCATAGGCAGGAATTATGCGGAACATGTTCAGGAACTCGGCAACGCCATGCCCGCCGAGCCCGTGTTCTTCCTTAAGCCCTTGACAGCGATCCTTCCACTGGGAGAATCATTCCGCATCCCTTCCTGGGCCCAGCGCATCGATCATGAGATCGAACTCGTGTTCCGCGTTTCGCGGGAATGCCGCGATCTGCGCCCGAACACCGGCGATGGACATCTGGATGGTGTCACCATAGGCCTGGACCTTACCGCCAGGGATGTGCAGGATGAACTCAAGAAGAACGGCCTGCCCTGGGAGAAAGCAAAGGCATTCGATCATTCCGCCGTGCTGGGCACCGGTTTCCAACCCATACCGGACGATCCCGCCAAGCTTGAATTCCAATTATTCCGTAACGGAACCATGGTGCAACAGGGCAATGCGAAGCACATGATCTTCGATCCCGTTGCCCTGCTCTGTCACGTTAGCAGGTACATCACCCTCATGCCCGGTGATCTGCTCTTCACCGGCACACCGGCGGGTGTGGGGCCGCTTTCATCCGGGGATCATGTGGTGGGCCGGTTGAACGGTATGAAATTGTTGGAGATCGAGGTGGAATGAACAAGCCCGGGCCTGTTTTAGACCGGGCTCGTTCACTACGATACTCCTTGATCACCGCACCTTCACCGCACGCTTCACCAGGGGCTCGCCCTCCAGCAGCAGCGTTACGTAGTAGATGCCGGGTGCAAGGCTGGTGGTGTGCCACTCATATTGGTATTGCCCGGCCTGCAGTTGGGCCTCCTGCAATACGCGAAGCTGCTTGCCATCGCTACTGTTGGCCATGAGCTGCACACGGCCGCCGCGCTCCAGCTGGTAGTACAGTGTGGTATGGTCGGTGAAGGGGTTGGGCTGTATGCGCAGGATGCGCTCATCGTTGAGGCCGGAACCATCGTTGATGATGCTGTTCTTTGGCTCCACATCGCTGGGCGGAGCCTGGCAGCAGAGGGCTAGGAGGTGCTCGAGCTGGTCCAGGCGGTCGCGCAGATCCTGCAGTTCATCGGCAGCGATCGTGTTGGCGGCCACCTGATCGGTGAGGTCGGCGATCTGGGCCTGCTGGTCTTCGATAACGGTTTGTTGTTCCTTGTGGCCGGCGATCAAATAGGGTATCAGACCCATATAGTTCACTCCATTGAAGTAGAGTTCGGGTTCTACTTCATTTCCAAGGCTGTCCAAAACTGATGCAATGCCCGTTGAAGAAACTAGATCCGGCAAAACTTCAGCAACGTCTTGAGCGATCAATCCAAATGTGGTGCCTGCGGGTAAATTCAACCGTGTTTGCGCTATATCGTTCTAGGAGTACCGCTTGGGCTGCAATTGAAGCAGGACCTCGCCAGCGTTCTCTATTTCCTCCACCTCGGTCTTCAACGATGCATCGGAGAAGATCCATGTAGTACCATTCCAAAGACCTCCTGTGATCTGAACATCACCTTGGAAAAAGCCCGCCCAACTCTTTGCTCGTACAGGTGCGGATCCATATATAGCGTATTGGTAATTCATTGTATCCGCTGGCGGATCAGGGGATTCTTCCAAGATCCTTCCCCTTACTCCAAATGCACGTTGGAAGACGTTGAACCTTCGGGTTATGCCTTCAACCCCGATAAAATTCAAAACAGCAGGGCCGGAGGTTGCTGTGAGGCGGTTTCTACCTTGGACCCCCCAATTGTTGGTGGCAAAGGAGTGCCATGTGAAGCCCTGAACACCTATGGATTCAAGGATCCCATTCCGCGCTTGCCCAGCTATGCCAACGGTAAAATTGGCGCTATCCTGGGAGATGAAATCACCTGCGTAACCTGTGCTTGTCGCACCGTTCGAATAAGCCACTATGCCTCTGGTTCGAGTAGCAGGATCACCCGTCACCTCCACATTCAAACCGATCTTCGAATTCGTGGTGGTCAAGTAAGAATTATTCTGAACATTTAGTTTGGCACGGCTAGCCGGAGCGCTGCCGGGTAGTAAACCTATATACACCGCATCCCCATCATCAGGGCAATCAGGATCCGCAAGTCCCACTGCGGTATACACATGGTTATTCGCTCCTGTGGTCATACTCCACTCGCAATCATCAGTTCCACCGCCTGGGTCGCTCGGCCAGCTATCGATCCTTCTCCAATGCAAACGGCCAGTGCTATCCACCATTACTACCCGGGTTAGGGTGTCGTTGTTATAGTC
>JAEZCB010000195.1 GCA_023412755.1 Bacteroidota bacterium | reverse complement strand
CGGCCCATGATGATGCAGTTGGTGATGATGAGGCCCACATATACGCCCACCTGCTTGCTCACATCGTAAACGTAAGCCTTCAAAATGATGTCCACCAGGGTCACCAGGCCGGCACAGACCACCAGTTGGGCGATGATCCGGATCCGGCTTGGGATCACATTCCGCAGGGCACTGATCGCCATGTTGCCCAGCACGAGCACGAACAGCACGCTGAGCGACATCACCACCGCGTTGCTGATCTTAACAGTGATGGCCAGCGCTGAACAGATGCCCAGCACCTGCACGGTCACTGGGTTGTTGTCATTCAGCGGATCGGTGATGAGCTTGCGGTTCTTCTTGCTGAAGAGCCCATCGCTTTTTACCGCAGGAGTGGAGGTTGCTGAACTCATGTTCTCTAAAGCTTTGCTGTGCGGCCGGTGACGTTGCTGAGGTACTTGTGGTAGATCGCGAGGGAGCGTTTCAGCATCTCATCCACACCCTGGCTGGTGATGGTGCCACCCGTGATCCCATCCACACCATGCGGATCCTTGGTCTGTGCACCGCCTTTATACACTGTGATGCCCTTGAAGCTGCCGTTCTCATCCGCAATGGTCTTGCCAATGAAGCTATCCTCGAAAAAAGGCATGGCGATCTCCGCCCCCAGACCAGGGGTCTCACCTTTGTGGTCGAAAGTGCTGCCGTAGATGGTGCGGCCATCATCTTCAACGGCCACATACCCCCATACCGGGCCCCAGAGGCCTGTGCCCACCAACGGTAGCACGTATACGGTACGGCCTTCCGTGCGCCCGATGTAGACCGGGTATACGATGTCTTCGCGCTTGATCTCCCCGGCCTTCCAGCTTTTGTACTGCATAAGTACATCCGTGGTGAAGGCATCACCCTCCACAGGACGGCCCTCATGGTCTATGAGCAGGCTTTCGGTGATGGCCTCATTGTACTTCGCAGGTGCATCATCGCGCAGAACTTCGATGTTCATGGCCGCGAGGATGTTCTGCATCTTCTCGCGCTTCACATTCTCGTCATAGGCGGGCTTAAGCCCCATGAAGGTCATGGCGAGTACCACACCTACCACGGCAACAAGCACGATGGCGAAGATGAATGTGAATTGGTTGCTGTTCTTATCAAATGCCATGGTGGTACTGCATTAGGCGGTTTGGAGCACCGCCGCCCGCTTCTGGCGACGTTTGATGTTGGCTTGTACCACATAGTGGTCGATCAGCGGAGCCATCACGTTCATGAACAGGATGCCCAGCATAACACCTTCAGGGTACGCGGGGTTCACCACCCGGATCATGATCGAGATAAGGCCCGCCAGAAAGCCGTAGATCCATTTGCCCGTATTGGTCTGCGAGGCGGTAACGGGATCGGTGATCATGAACACCAACGCGAAAAAGAAACCGCCCAGCATAAGTTGATGGAACACCGGGATCTGCATGTAGGCGTTATCCAGTGAAGGGCCCACCATGTTGAACACCCATGCCATGAAGGCGCCACCCAGGAAGAAGCTGAGCATGAGCCGCCAGCTTCCAATGCCGGTGAACACGAGCAACGCCGCCCCCAACAGGCAGCAGAACACACTTGTTTCTCCAATGCTGCCAGCCTCGAATCCCCAGAACGTATCCCAGAAGCCGGCAATGTTGCCGGTATCGCCAATGGCCGCAAGACCCAGTGAGGTAGCTCCACTGAAGCCATCCACCAGCGTCTGGCCATCCCGCGGCTGGGCGTCTATCCAGACACTATCCCCACTCATCATGGTGGGGTAGGCGAAGAAGAGGAATGCGCGCGCGGTAAGTGCCGGATTCAAGATGTTCATTCCCGTACCCCCGAACACTTCCTTGCCGATCACCACGGCGAATGCGGTACCTATGGCCACCTGCCACAGCGGCACACCCACAGGCATGATCAGTGGAATGAGCATGCCACTTACCAGAAAGCCTTCCTGGATGGGGTGGCCCTTTATGGAGCAGAACAGGAATTCGATGCCCAGCCCCACGCCGTAACTGACCACGATGATGGGCAGTACCTGGATCAGGCCATGCAGGAACTTTTCCCACATGCCTTCGTCCCGGCCAATGAATTCACCCATGGCCAGGTAATGCTGGTGCCCCACGTTCCACATGCCGAAAAGCAGGCAGGGGATCATGGCTGTGATCACCATGCTCATGGTACGCTTCAGGTCGATGCCGTCGCGGATATGCGCCCCACGCACCGTTGGATGGCCCGGCGTGAAGAGGAAGGTCTCCAGGCCATCATAGACCCAGTGTAGCTTCTCGAACTTTCCGCCTTTCTGGAAGGGCGGCCTGGTGGACTCTACGAACTTGCGCAGTGCTTTCACGGCTACGGCTTAGGTGGTTTCCTTCTTCAGAATATCGAGGCCGGTGCGCACGATGTTCTGGGAGTTGATCTTGCTGGTACAGACGAATTCGCAGAGCGCGAAATCCTCAGGGGCCACTTCATAGAGGCCCAGTTGCTCCATGGCATCTATGTCGTTCACCAGAATGGCCTTCAGCAGGTGTACGGGATAGATGTCGAACGGGAAGACACGATCGTACTCTCCACTCATTACGAAAGCGCGTTCCTCCCCATTCTGGTTGGTGTCCATATCGAACTTCTTCCCAGGCATAAGCCAGGCCGGATAGGAGCGGCTCGCGCTGAATTTGTCGAAACCCGGGCTGGCCCAGCCTTCGGTGAGGAAGAATTTCGGTTCATCGCCCTCCGGAAGCAGCGTGAGCTGATCATGGTAGAATCCGAGGAAACCATCGTTGCCAACGCGATCCCCGGTGAGCACATTGCCGCTAACGATGCGCACGTCCTGCGGCACTTCGCCGCAGATGTCCTTTACCGGTGCTCCGGAAATGGTGCGGTGGTATTTGCGGTCCCTGGCACGGCTGCCTGTAAGGGCTATGATCTTGGTGGCATCGTAGTGGCCTGTGCGGAACAGCCTGCCAATGATGAGCACCTCCTGCACCCCCAGTACCCAGATCACTTCGCCCTTGTTGATCGGGGAAATGGCATGGATCTGCGTGCCCACGTTCCCTGCAGGGTGGGGCCCGCTGAAGGTATGGTGCACCACCCCCCTGGCCTCACGGAATTCGCGGGCCGTGGTGTTCGGGCTCAGCCCCAGGTGCACTTTTCCTTTGGTCAGTTTAGCCAAAGCGTTGATCCCTATCTGGAGATCCTCGCCCTGGTTGCGGATGATGAAGTCCAGGTCCGGGGCCAGTGGTCTGCTGTCGAAACAGGAGATGAAGATGGCTTTGGGATCCCCTGCTGGATCGGCCACCACATCGAAAGGGCGCTGCTTCAATACCGGCCAAACCCCGCTCTTGAGCAGCTTCTGGAGGATGGTCTCCCGGTTCATGGTGGAGGGGTCTCCGGAGCCGAAGTCCTCGTAAGTGGTGTGGCCATCGGCCAGTATGCGTACCTCCAGCACCCGGCGCTTTTCTCCCCGCACCACATCCGCCACCTCGCCACTTACCGGGCTTGTGAACATCACTCGTTCATTGTACTTGTCGCTGAAGAGTGGTGTTCCGGCCTTCACCTGATCGCCGGGCTTCACCAGCACTTTAGGGATGAGACCATGGAAATCGGTCGGTTTTACCGCGACGACCTTCGGGGGATCCGTCTGCACGAGCACCTGTTCTGCTTCGCCTTTCAGGCGGATATCTAGGCCTCTGCGGATCCTTATGGTCTTGGACATGTGCGCTTGTGGAATGCCTTGTCAGCTGAAAAGCGCGGCAAAATTAGATATCTTTCGATACCCTCTGCAAGAGAAGTATCCACGTTCAACACTTGATACATCATACCTTCCAGCCCTTCATCCGTGAACCAGAGCCTGCGTACTTTCCACCTTCTCCTGCCACTGCTTGCCCTCTTCTTCTCCCCAGCCTGCGTTTCCACCGGTACAATGCAGGCCGCACAGCCCTCCGCTGGCGACTATTGGAGCACCAGTGTGCTGCGGATGGAGGATCACGTGTACAGCCCTACGATCCACACCGTACTTTTCCATAAGGCCGGTCATGAACTGGCGCCACCGATCATAGAACTGGGCGGAGAGGACCAGCTGGTGCTGCGTTTCGATGACCTGCGGCCGGATCTGGAGAACCTTTCCTATACCCTGTTGCATTGCGATGCGAGTTGGAAGCAAAGCGAGTTGATGCCAGGCCAGTACATCACCGGTGCCATCAGCGATTACATACCTGCCGGCCGTAACAGCTTCAACACCCTGGAGCCATTCATCCACTATGAATTGCTTGTGCCGAACCAGAACATGCGCATCTCCCGTTCCGGTAACTACCTGTTGAAGGTGTACCGCGGGGATGATGAGGAGGATCTGGTGCTTACCAGGCGCTTCATGGTGTTCGAGCAGCGTGTGCAGATCGATGCCCGCGTTGTGGCCACACGGAACGTGGAGTTCAGGGATGTGGCGCAGCAGGTGGATCTTACAGTGCGCCACCCCGCGTTGCCGGTGCAGGACCCATTCAGCGAGATCCATGTCACCATGCTACAGAACATGCGGTGGGATGATGCCCGCACAGGTTTCCGGCCCCGGTTCATGCGGGGTGCCGAGCTGGTGTATGATCATCCGGACCAGGGCCAGTTCATGGGCGGGAACGAATACAGGAACATCGACCTGAAGGATCTGCGCTTCGCCACCCAGAGGATACAGCGCATTGAACACGGGGTAGGGCAGGGTGTGTACGAGGCCCATGTACTGCCCGAGGTGCGGCGCAACATCAGGGTCTATTTCGATCAGCCGGATATCAATGGCCGTTATATCATAAGGAATGATCTGGTGGATGGTGATCCATTGGGCGCGGATTATGTGATGGTCCATTTCACCCAGCCCATGCAGGAACCGCTGATGGATGATGTGTTCCTCTATGGAGCCCTCACCGGTTTCCAATGCCGCAACGAGTACCGTATGACCTGGGATCCGCAGGACAGGGCCTATAAGTTGAGCACCCTGTTGAAGCAGGGCTTCTATGACTTCATGTTCGTTACACTTCCCAGGGGGGCCACCGCGGCGGACATCACCGCCATCGAGGGATCGCACTTCCAAACGGAGAATGATTATGTGGTGCTGGTGTACTTCACCGATCACCAGCAGCGTATGGACCGGTTGGTCGGGGTGCGGTTCCTGAACAGCCGCCGGGGCTAAAGGTCAGGTTGCGCTATTGACCCCGGTCCAACTCGCAAGACGGATCAGGTTGCACTAATAGACCCCGGTCCAACCCGCAAGACGGAAAAGCAGCACAGCAAGGGCCAGGGCGAATGAGAGCCATGCGATGGTGCGCCAGCGCCGGCTGGCGTAGCGCCGCCATCGTAAGGAAGACCATAGACCCAACGCCAGGAAGAAGGTGGAAAGGATCCTGGGCCAATAGCCGGAGAGGATATCGATGAACAGGCCGATCACCGCCAGTACCAGAAGCACCAGGAGGAAAACATCGATCTTGCTCTTTTGCGCGGGTGTGTCCGTCATGCTCGGCTAAGGTATGCCCGCAACCGGGGCCTTATTCCTTTATAAAGCGCACCTGCCGCCTGGCGGAGGTGAAGTCCAACACGTATGTGCCAGGCTTCAACTGGCCCAGATCGAGCATGGCATTGGGATTCAGTGTGCCGCCGCCGATCATCAGGCCACGGGCATCCAGGATCAGGTAGGGTTCGCGCTTCTTGAAAGCCGGTTGAACGTGTACCAGGTCCCGCACCGGATTGGGGATCACCTGGATCTCCTCCTGATGCATGGGTGGAATGCCGGTGCTGCAATCGACCTCATGAAGGACCACCGTGTTCAATGAAGAGTTCGGAATGCAGATCCGACCATTCATATGATCGAGATCAAGATCCGCAGGCGCACCAAGTCCGGTAACGGACATGTTCACTCCTGGTGAAGTGAAAGAAGGCTCCCAACGCGTGATACGGTTGGGACTCCAGGAAGAAGTGATGAAATACCCGTGGCAATCAATGGTGATGCCGTCGATGTTGGTAAGGCCGGAGGCAAGTACCAGGTGCTCCACGGCACCGGTCTCCGGATCCACTTGTTTTATGGGCGCATTGCTGCCCCAGAACACCACCACCAGCCGCTCTTCGGCCGGATCGTATACTATGCCATTGGGCGTGCCTCCAGTGCTGTTGAGGAGCGTGGAATGAGTGTCCGCAACAGGATCGATCTTGAAGATCCTGTTGCCCTGAAAATCCGTTACGTAAAGGTAGGTCCCATCCGTGGTGATACCATTCGGGAACAAGGCATTCACATTCCTGGAATACACTTCTTCACCCGAGATCAAGGAATAGCCACGTACACCTGTTCCCATGGCCGCATAAAGTACTTCGCCCATGATCTCCAGTCCATAGGGTGCATCGGGCATATCGGTCACAAAGTCCGTGACCTGCCCCTGCTGATCAAGTACCTTGATGGAGCTGCTTTGGGTATTGCTCACGAAGTAACGATCGCCGTTGGGATCGTATTCCACGCTTTCAGGACCGCTGAATTGGGCCGTGAGAATGAATGGAATGAAGAATAGAAAGGATAGCGATAAAGGACGGAGCATGCGGTGGCCAAGGTATCGGCATGCTCCGTATTGGTCCTCAGGAAGTTTTCAAGATCTTTCCACGATCCGTGGTGAAGGGGAATTGACCTTAAAAACGGTGCGTTGTTCAATGTCTTTAACAAGGGGCAGGTAGTACCATATTCGGCTATCGTAACTTTGCCGCGCATGTTGATCGAAAGCAGGAGACCATGGCAGCGGGTGGGCACACGTGTGCTCGCTTTCATGCTGGCTTATTTCCTGCTTGTGCTTCCGCAAACCTTGAATTCAAGGTCCGTCATACTGCTGTTGGATGATTATGGTGCCACTTCTTCGCCCTTCGCGGAAGAGGAGGAGGTGAAGCATTCCTGCACCATCAATTGGACATCACTTCTAGGGGACAGCAATGCACGGGCGCGCGTGGCCATGATGCCGCCCCTGGATGAACCGCACCATCCGGTGAAGCATGCCGAGGTAGCGGTGCCGCCTCCGAAGGATCGGGTTTGATCGGCCCTTGGGCCCTTGTTCCAGCCTTGCCTTTCAGGTCAAGGCCCATCCGTTCGTAACCCCATTCCAGCTTTTCCGAGTTTCATGAAGAATTCGTCGTTGTTCCGTTATTGGAAGAATGACCTGCCAGCATCGGTGGTGGTCTTTCTTGTCGCCCTGCCACTGTGCCTGGGCATCGCTCTCGCCTCCGGGGCGCCACTCATCTCCGGCGTTGTGGCCGGTGTGGTGGGGGGCATGGTGGTGGGTATCGTTAGCGGCTCGCCCCTCGGGGTAAGTGGTCCTGCGGCAGGCCTTACGGCCATCGTGCTCACGGCCATCACAGGTCTGGGCTCCTTCGAGCTCTTTCTTGCCGCCGTGATCCTTGCCGGTGTGCTGCAGATCGTGATGGGTGCCCTGCGCGCGGGCATCATCGCCTACTATTTCCCCAGTTCGGTGATCAAGGGCATGCTCGCTGGCATTGGTGTGATCATCGTTCTGAAGCAGATCCCCCATGCCGTAGGCTACGATGTCATACCGGTCGGGCATGAAAGCTTCGAGCAGCCCGATCAACACAACACCTTCAGTGAGATCTATTACGCGCTCTTGAACCCCACCATCGGCGCGGTGATCGTTACCCTGGTGGGTCTGGCATTGCTTATCATCTGGGAGACCAAGGCGATCAGGAACAACAAGATCCTGGGAAGCGTACCTGGCCCGCTGCTGGCCGTGATCACGGGTATGCTGCTGGCGCAGGCCTTCAATGCCATACCGGCGCTGGCCATTGGCAATGGGCATTTTGTGGATCTGCCGGATATCACCGGATTCAGTGATCTGCCGCGTCCGGAATTTTCGGGTTTGCTCCTGCCGGAAGTATGGACAATTGCCTTCACCATAGCGATCGTGGCCAGTTTGGAGACCCTGCTTTGCGTCGAGGCCACCGATAAGATGGATCCATGGAGGCGTATAACACCGGCCAACCGGGAATTGTATTCGCAGGGGATGGGCAACATGATCAGTGGCCTCCTTGGAGGTCTGCCGCTTACCCAGGTGATCGTGCGCAGTTCGGCGAATATCCAGTCCGGGGCACGATTCAAGCTTAGTGCAGTGGTCCACGGCCTACTGCTTCTCGTTTGCGTGCTTGCCATTCCAGAAGTATTGCGCATGATCCCGTTGGCCAGCCTGGCCGCCATACTTCTCCAGGTGGGCTATAAGCTTTCCAAACCTGCCCTGTACAAGATCATGTGGAAGGCCGGGTACATGCAGTTCGTACCATTCGTGGTCACCGTTCTGGGTGTGGCATTCACCGATCTGCTTACGGGTGTGGGTCTGGGCCTGGCCGTGGCCATCTTGCACATACTCTACAAGAATTACCGCGTACCATTCCATTTCGATCCGGAAAAACATTTGGAAGGCATGCCCATCCACATTGAATTAAGTGAGGATGTCACCTTCCTGAACAAAGCAGGGATCAAGCGAACGTTGAATGAATTGCCGCAGGGATCACGTGTGGTGATCGACGCGCGCCGCACGGTGGATCTGGATCCCGACGTGAAGGAGATCATAGATGAGGCCGTGGCCAGTGCCAAGAGCAGGAACATCACCTTCGAATTGCTCGGATTCCGGAAGAAGGCCAAACGCTCCGTGGTGGATCTGCATCGCGATGTGGACAAAGTGGCCAAGGAATTGGTACGGCCTACGGTGGATTGATCAAATGGGTATGACATCATGAAAGCATTGTCGTTGAAGGATCGCTTGCGATACGATCTGCCTGCTTCCATAGTGGTATTCCTGGTCGCGGTGCCTCTGTGCCTGGGCATCGCATTGGCATCCGGTGCTCCATTGCTTTCGGGGCTCATCGCTGGCGTTGTGGGGGGCATCATAGTAGGCATCGCGAGTGGCTCACCGTTGGGAGTCAGCGGCCCGGCCGCAGGCCTCGCGGTCATCGTGCTCAACGCCATAACCGAACTGGGCAGCTTCGAACTCTTCCTTACGGCTGTTATCCTGGCGGGACTACTGCAGATCGCCCTTGGCCTGTTGCAGGCTGGCGTGGTGGCGTACTATTTCCCATCGGCGGTGATCAAGGGCATGTTATCCGGTATAGGGATCATTATCTTCCTGAAGCAGATACCGCACGCTGTGGGCTACGATTCCACCAGTCTGGTGGATCTTCATTTCGAACAGCCGGACCAGCATAACACGTTCAGCCAGTTGTACTATATGCTGGACCATATCTCCATGGGGCCAACGATCATCGCCATCGTATCATTGGCCATACTGTTGCTTTGGGAAAGACCATTCATAAGGAAGGTGAAGTTGCTGAGCCTGGTGCCCGGGCCGTTGCTGGCCGTGATCACCGGGGTGGTTCTTGGTGGCATCTTCACCGGCATGGAAGGCATGAACATGATGCGCTCCTTCTTTGTGGAACTGCCCGATATCCGGGATGCGGATACGCTGGCCACACTGCCGCGTCCGGATCTTTCCGTACTGGCCGAAACGCGCATCTGGTGGGTGGCCTTCACCATAGCCATCGTGGCCAGTATAGAGACGCTGCTTTGCGTGGAGGCCACCGATAAAATGGATCCATATAAACGCCTTACACCAAGCAACCGCGAGCTGGTGGCACAAGGTATCGGCAACTCCATCTCCGGCTTCCTTGGCGGGCTGCCCATCACCCAGGTGATCGTGCGCAGTTCTGCGAACATCCAAAGTGGAGGACGAACGAAGCTTTCGGCCATTGTGCATGGTTTCCTCATCCTTCTTTCCGTGCTGCTGATCCCCGGAGTCATGCGTATGATCCCATTGGCGAGCCTGGCTGCGATCCTGTTCGTAGTGGGTTACAAGCTCGCCAAACCCGCGCTCTTCGCCGCCATGTGGAAACGGGGCTGGCACCAGTTCGTGCCGTTCATCGCCACCATACTCGGGGTGGTGTTCACCGATCTGCTCACAGGTGTTGGTCTGGGCATGGTGGTGGGCATCTTCATCATCCTCTACAACAATTACAGATCGCCCTTCCATTTCGATCCCCACGATCATAAAAAGGGCGATCCGATCCGCATCGAACTAAGCGAGGATGTCACATTCCTGAACAAGGCCAGCATCCTCAGTACACTTTCAAAACTTCCGCGTGGTGCGCATGTGGTGATCGATGCATCCAGAACGAAATTGCTAGATGATGATGTGGCCGAGATCATCGAGGAGGAAAAGGCCCGCTCCGCCGAACGCGACATCACCATGGAATTGGTGGGCTTTTCCGGCAACGAAGCAGCGGTGAACCGCAACAAATCCGTGAAGGACGTGGATAAGGCCGTACGGGAGAACACACACGATCTAAGCTGGACCGGCTCCCGCCAGGGTGGCCGCGGCAAAGCATATCCAGTGGATCCATCTACAGGAACGCAGAAACAAACCCCAAGATCATGAGCGACGATTCATACAAGCAACTACTCGAGAACAATAGGAAATGGTCCCAAAGGATCACCGAGAACGATCCCAACTTCTTTCCCACTCTTGCCAAGCTGCAAAAGCCGAAATACCTGTGGATCGGTTGCAGCGACAGCCGCGTACCGGCCAATGAAGTAACGGCTACCAAGCCCGGCGAGATCTTCGTGCATCGTAACATCGCCAACATGGTGATACATACGGACATGAACATGCTCAGCGTGTTGCAGTACTCGGTGGAGATGCTGAAGGTGGAACACATCATTGTGTGCGGCCACTATGGCTGTGGCGGTGTACAGGCGGCCATGACCAACAATTCCCTTGGCATCATCAACAAATGGTTGCGAAACATCAAGGACGTTTACAGGATCCACAAGGATGAGGTGGACGCGATCACCGATGAGCACAAGAAGCTGGATCGAATGGTGGAATTGAATGTGATAGAACAAGTGATGGACCTCGCCAAGACCAGCATAGTGCAGAAGGCGTGGGCGGAAAGGAATGCACCTACATTACATGGCTGGGTCTACGGTTTGAATAATGGCCAGCTGAAGGATCTGATCGCTTTGCCACCAGGCTCCGATCAGGTGGATCCGATCTACCGGTACGATAACCTCACGATGAAGGAGATGGCCTGATCGTATGGAGAGTTGTATGGAAGGGCTGTTCCAATGGAATGGCCCTTTTATTATTCCATGCATGAACAATAGCATTGGAACCCTGCCGTTGCTCCCGCATCATGAGGGTGTTCATTCAATTGATCATGCTTTTTCTGCCGGCCCTGATGCATGGCCAGATCGTGGATCATCATGAATTGCTGCCGGATACCGCGCAACGCTACCGTTTCGAGATGCGCGATGGCTCCATCGTCTACGGCCATGTAGTGGAAAGCGACCGGTTCAGCCTTACTGTGGAAACGCTGCAGCTGGGTACGGTGATCATGCAGAAGACCAGCGTGCGCGAGGTGAGGGCCATCACCATGGAGGACTTCCATTATTTCCAGGGCCTGTTCCGCAACCCCATCCCCAACGAGCATCTGCTCACCTCATCGGCGCATATGCTGGAGAAGGGCCGTGTGCAGTACAGGCCCATACTGTTGTTGATCCATGCGGTGGAAGTGGGCGTACACGATAAAGTATCGCTCGGTGGTGGCTTCGAGGCATTCAGCATACTGGACCGAAGCGTTGCACCGCATTTCTTCCTGCGCGGAAAGTTCGTCCACAAGATCCTTCCCAAGCTGCATGTGGCCATATTGGGCATGGCCGTGAATGGTCCTGCACGGTACAGTTGGTGGCGCGATCAGGAGCGCGTAACGGAAGGCCTGGTGCAGGGGCTGGTAACCTATGGCGATACCGACCACCACATCACCATGGGCGGTGGCATGGCCATGCGGGAGGAGAGGCGCATAAGCTCGCCGTTCTTTTCCCTGGCCGGCACTGCGCGGTTGGGGCGGAGCGTGGCGTTGGTGGGCGAAGGGTTGTATGTGGTGGAAACGGCCCAGAAAGTGCTCGGTTTCGGGGTGCGGGTGCTTACACCATCCGTATCGTTGGATGTGGGCGCCATGGCTGATCTGTTCGATGAGCATGACCGGGTGGGCATACCCTACCTGGCGATGTCCTTCCTGCTGTGATCATGATCGCGTTGCTTTGCGGCATGATCCAACGCCTATTCTTCGCGCTCATCCCCATATTTCTGCTGGCGTGTGGAAATACCAAGAGCGATGATGATCACCTGATCACCCTGAAGGGAGAAGCCCAGGGTACCACCTTCACCATTAAATACATCGATACGCTGGACCGCGATCTGGGTCCGAAGGTGGATAGTCTGCTGCGGGCAGTTGATGCCTCCCTCAGCCTGTGGGTGGATAATAGCACCGTTGCGCGGTTCAATGCGGCCACGGATACGTTCATCACAGCCGATCCGCACTTCCACACCATGGTGGCCCTGTCTCATGAATTATGGCAGCGCACGGGTGGTGCCTTCGATCCCACGGTGTTGCCATTGGTAAGGGCATGGGGGCTGGGCCGAAAGAGCGAGGCGGAGTTGGACACCATGGCCGTAGCAGGACTCATGGCGGCCGTAGGCATGGATAAACTGCTCATGCTCGATGATGGACCGCGCATGCCCCAACAACCCACCCGCTACGTGAAGCGTGATCCGCGGCTACAATTTGATCCCAATGGCATCGCACAAGGCTACACGGTGGATCTGCTGGCGATCATGCTGGAGCAGCATGGCATACAAGACCATATGGTGGAGGTGGGCGGCGAGGTGGCCGCGCGCGGCTTCAACCCGCGTGGTGCCAGCTGGGTGATACAGATAGACAAGCCGGTGGAAGGCGCGGAGCACCAGCGCCAGGCCCTGGTGGCGCTGCGCGATCGCAGCCTGGCCACCAGCGGCAATTACCGCAAATTCATAGAGGTGGGCGGTATGCGCTACGGCCACACCATCGATCCGCGCACCGGCCGGCCCGCCATGAACCGCCTGCTAAGTGCGACCGTGGTGGCCGATGCCTGTGCCGATGCCGATGCGCTGGCCACCGCCCTGCTGGTGATGGGTCCCGATGAAGCTCGCCATTGGCTGGCCGCAGAACCCAGCTACGATGCCTACCTGATCATGGATGATGGCGCCGGCGGCTATGAGGTTTGGCGTACGCCGGATTGGCCAGGGGAGGAGGAGATGTGATCGCGACTATTCGGGTTCAAAAGCATATTTACATACCTTCGGATGGATGGGCGGTCACATCGGCTGCCATTCCATGGATACTGCCAGCACGACATTGGATAGCCTTATCTGGGCATGGGGCCAATTGCGTACCACCGCAGCACGCTATGCTGAAGCCCTTCTGCATATGCAGAACCGGAATTTCTCCGCTGCGGATTCCATTGTGCGCGCCATACCAACAGAGCTCGATCTAAGGCCCAAGGAGATGGATGAACGTGCACGCATGCTCGCATACATCGATCTGCTTGGCAGTGTGTACGCGAATGGGCGCACAGAAGCGCAAATGGACAGTGCCGAAGTGGCGCAGATGTGGGCATTGGTGCATGGTGCCAATGACCGGCCGGCGAATTGGATGGAGAATCTGCTTTGTGTACATTACAAGAAGTGCCGGCCAGCATTCACGGGTGGAGGCTCAACGGCTCCCAAATCACTTCCGTACACCGCTTTGCCAATAGCAGATAAAAAGAGCTCCTACCTAAGGATCCATCCCAATCCTGCCAATGCGTACGTGGCATTTGATTACCAACTCGAACGCAAACCCAAGCAGGGAACACTGATCGTCCGTGATATCTCAGGCAGGGTCATTCATCGCATGTCACTCTCCCAACAAGAAGGCCAATTGGTGTGGGACAGCAGGAGTTCCACGGCCGGAGCTTACACCGTGGAGATCCGTGATACCGATGAGATCATAGTTCCTGTACAAAAGCTCATACTCGAACAATGAGTTGGAACAAAAGCATAGCAACCATGGTGGCGGCCTTACTGGCCGCCACCATGGCTTTTGCCCAAACACTTTTCAGCCTGGATACCACTTTCAAAGCACAATTGTCGCATACACTGAATGGTCCAGGAGCTACGGTAAATCATCTTCTTCCATTGGAGGATGGAAGTATGTTGATCGCGGGATCATTCCGTTTTCCATGGGATCCCGTTCCGCCCACTCAAAGCAGGACCGGAACCCGTTTGCTGAGCAATGGCATGCCGGATCTTGATTACCCTCAGTTCTATGGCGGTGGGAGATTGACGCGATGGAATGACCGGTTTTATGTGGGAGGTGCCAACGTTAGAAGGAGGTTCATGGATGGAACAGTGGATCCAAGTTTTATTCCTATGACCTTGGGTCCATATTTTAACTCTGGTATTGCAGGGGATTATCACGTATTCCCCGATGGCCGTGTGTTGATGACCGGAGGTCATATTCTCTCAGACACTATAAGAGGTTTCACAGGCGCGCATAACTTCATCTGGTTCAGCAATGAGGGCTATCTGGATACCACCCGCATCCATCGCAAGGGCAACGGCACCATAAACACCCTGCACCAGACCGCCGATGGCAAGTTCATCGTATCCTGCGGCCTGTGTACCATGCAGGAAGGCCAGCCTGTGAACAGGATCTTCCGGTTGCATGCCGATGGTGCGGTGGACAACTCGTTCCAGAGCCCCATAGATTGGGGAGAAGCATGGCACATCAGTTCTTTGGAGGATGGCAGAATATTAGTATCCGGTCTTTTCAAAGCCAGCAGCTTCAGTGAAGACAGCCTCCATATAGTTCGTCTGATGCCGGATGGTTCTTTGGATCAAAGTTTCAATAATGAGATAGACCTGTATCATTGGAACTATGGGAGGTTCGTTTACACGGGCCATACCCAATTGCCTGATGGAAGGATCGTGTTGCATGGCCGCTACACCGAGGTGGCCGGTCAGGAACGGAACGGAGTGGCACTTTTGGACCAGAATGGTCATTTGATCGAGGGTGTTTTCGATCAAGGAGGCTGCGGGGATTTTGTCCACTTCAATATGCATTATGGTGCATCAGGCGGCATTGTCATCGCCCCCGATGGCATGCTCTACATCCATGGTGCCTACCAGGGTTATGATGATGATCCCGAGCAGATGCTGGTAAGCCGCCTCTATCCGGATGACTTCACGGTGGCGGTGAAGCCTGCGCAACAAGTATCTTCCCTAGGCCAGCTTACCATCGCACCCAATCCAGCAGCGGCGTTCGTTACCTTCATTTATCAGTTGCCACTGCGGCCACAGAAGGCGGTGTTGGTGGTGCGTGATGTAATTGGCAGGGTGGTACACCAGGCACGGGTGGTCCAACAAGAAGGCCAATTGGTGTGGGATAGCCGGAGTGCGGCCTCAGGGATCTACACCGTGGAGGTGCGGGATGGCCAGGACATGCTGGTGCCAGCCCAAAAGCTGATCCGGGAGCAATAG
>JAEZCB010000069.1 GCA_023412755.1 Bacteroidota bacterium | reverse complement strand
TGGCATGACAGTGTGATTTGATGAATGGAACGGATCAAACCTGGTACCAATGTGTCGCATATCGTGATCATTTCTAGTGAACATCACCGCGGCTCACTGCTCTTCACTACGCTTGATGAGATCTTTATGTAGGAATTTCTAGAATATCAGGTGCTCTTCCGCGAAACGAACTGCTATGCCGATCACGTGAAAACATCACCAAGGTCATGCGATCTGTGTACGGGATCGGATAGATGACCGACGATCGGCGGAGCGATCTACCCGATCATTGCGGGCAGGTTGTGATCCTACTTCTTGAAGGGAGGATCCACATGACACCGCAGAAATACCTCCAAGAAAAAACCCCGGCTTGCGCCGGGGTTTTTGAGAGTTCTGGATCTAAAGGGATCCTTAGGCCTTGCGCACGTTCACTGCGCTTGGGCCACGCTGGGTCTGCTCTACATCGAAGGTGACGGTGTCACCTTCATAGAGTTGCTCCCGGGTCCCGGACTTGTGCACGAAAATGTCCTGGCCACCTTGCTCTGGGGCAATGAAACCAAAACCTTTTTCGGAATTGAAGAACTTCACTTTACCACTTGACATGTACTACTTGCTTTACCACCCGGCAATGTCGCCAGGCTTAATGGGAGCAAGGTAGAGGTATTCCCCGAGGCCCCGACGATCGGCCGATAATAAATATCCAGCGAGCGCTTCTCATGCACCGGTCTTTCAGCGGGGTCGATGCCCCCAAAAGAGCACGCTACTGTTTCACCAACTTGCGCGTGGTGGCCTTACCGTTCTGGCGCAGTACCAGATAATACGTGCCGCTGGTCTTATCATTCAGATCGAGGGTGCGCTCATACCTGCCCTGGTAGGCGGTGATGCGTTCCTGGTAGATGCGTTCACCGGCGGTATCATGCACATCCACTTCCAGATCCCCACGCTCGGGCACATCGAACTGGATGCGGAAGAAGCCATTGCTTGGATTGGGAAAGATGCTCAGGTCTTCGATCTGAAGCTCGTTCTCCAGACCGGACACGCCTTTCTCTTTGAGCATGGCTTTCTCCGTGTCGGTGAGTTCACGTCCCTCGATCTTGATGCGCGTCTCGCTGTGCCATCCTCCGCTCAGCTCCTGTCGCAGCTTGTCCATTTCACGCCGCAGCACATCCATTTCCTTCCGCAGCTTTTCGCGATCCTCTTCACTGACGCCTTCGAGTTTGAATTGGAACCCCTCAAGTTCATGAAGTTCTTTGAAGTTGAAGTTCATCGAATCCAGCTGTGGAAATGGGATCTCCATATCCGGCATGCCGGGCTTTTCACCCAACTCACCACGTACTTCCTGCAGCACACCATCCCGTTGGATCCCCAGAACGATCGGATCACCCGGCCTCATGCTTCGGATCCTCCGGCTTAGATCATGCGCATCCCTCACCGGCTGTCCATTGATGGTGCGGATCAGATCGTTCTTCCGCAGCCCCATAACTTCTGCGGCGGACCCTTCCTCTACACTACCTACCGCCGCACCCGTATCACCTATGCTGGCTTCATCCAAGGTAACGCCCAGATAGGCCCGTGGTCCATGGTGCCGGTACCAGCGGCTGGAATGGTGCGGGTGGTCTTTCCCATGGCCGAAGTATGCATGTTCTCTTTGCTCTTCGCGCTCCCCCAGGGTTACTGCCACTTGCTGTTTCTTCCCATCCCGGTGGTAGGTCACCTTCACCTTGTCACCTGCTTTGTGCGAACGGATCATGGCCGAAAGCGATCCCGGATCGGATACGGTAGAACCATCCACATGGGTGATCACATCGCCGGGTGTCAATCCGGCCGCTTGCGCAGGTGAATCCTTCAAGACTTCCAGTATCTCCACCCCTTCCTTTACCGGCAGTTTCCGCGTCTGGATCAACTCCTCCGTCATCTTCCGATACCTTACTCCAAGCCAGGTGTGCTTCTCCCCCTGTGCCATGGGGGGCATGGTGCGGTAATGAAAGGTCTGCTCGCCTTCATCACCAGGACCGGATCTGCGGATGTCGATCACCACGTTCTCATCATCGCCACTGAAACTGAAGTGGTCCATGATCCCCAGTTCCTGCAACGCTTCCTGCAGTTCGGCATTGGTGGCCTTCTCCAGATCGATCTTCCTGGTCGTGGTCTCGCCATTCTCATTGGTAGTGATCTCAATAGAGACCTTGCGCTGTGGCTCCTGTGACTTTGCCGTGCGGGGAAGGGTGACCACTACGGCGAACAGCAGGATCAAGATGAGTTTGCGGCTCATGGCTCGAAAGTTGGGTAACACAAATTTGATCGCTGACCTCTAGGGTTCACGCGGTGGCGACCCTCAATAAATGTTAAGATCGTGATGGGAGGTTCAGCGGGTGATGGAGCGCAGCCGGTACGGCGCAATTCCCAACCAACAGGCCGGGCGACGACAAAGTCTCAACGGCATACCGTCAAGTGGTAACAAGCCTGCTGCCGTTCACGCGTAGCAAAGATCATTTCGTCCTTCTTGCGCATATCGTGGATCACCTCCGCCAATGTTTCCGCCAGGAACACCTGCTGGCATCCACTCAATTGGAGCAGTTCACCATCCTTGGAAACGAACTTCATGTACGATATGTCCATGGATGTGCCGTGCGTATGCGGCGCATCGGCATCCCGCGTGGCATTCACATTGGAGCGGCCCAGATCGTGCTGGTCCCGGCTGGTACGAAGCAGGCTGGTCACGCGCAGGCGTGCACCGGCCAGATCGGTACCGGCTATGCGTTGTTTGAAATCGCGGGCAATGGATCTCAACACGTCCTTGGCGGCGGGTGTCAGGTACGGCTTGCCGTGGGCCATCTCCGCTATATACATCGCATCGTCACTGTTCACGCGTACCAGCCCAACAGCACCTCTGGAAAGGAAGCTGGAAAGCGCATCATCATTCTTCAACGGCATTATTCCGGCCTGGAGGGACTTGTTCTTATACTCCGGCAGGCGATCCTTGAGATACTTGCTGTAGTGCTTGTAGGGATACACCTTGCAATCCACCCTGGCCACTTCGGCCTTCTCCTCCACCAGCTCCTCCTCCACGGTCTCCTCAACTTCGGCCGCTGTTACTTCCTCTGTCGCCAGTGGCGCGCTGGCCATGGCACTGTCGCCACCTTCCCCATTGCGCATGGACATGATACCGCCACCCAAAAGAACAAGGAGCAGTACGGAGATCTTCTTCCTGCTCCAACGCCTGCCGGATCTCGCGGTGTTATGCGTGGGCACTTCGGTGTTGGGTACTGCCGAGGTACGCAACCTGTTCTGCCTGTATGGGTGGTTTCCTGTTGAATGCATATCGGGAGTTTCCAAAGTTCCCGATCCATCACGCTTCTTTCAGGGCGGAAGCATGCGAGCTTTCAACGGGTGGCTTTTAATGGCGGTTTCGGGTCGCATGAATATCCGGGCACAATTCTTACTCCACTACCTTGTCCACGTAACGCGAATTGAGCAGACTTAGCGCCCCCATGTAGCGCAGGCTGAAGGACATGGTGGCGCCCACCCGGTATTCGCGCGGGTCTTCGCCTAGATCCACCACGAGCATGTCGGAACTGGCCTCGATCACCTGAGCCTGCTCATCATCGGGCATCAGGTACTTGGGATTCACATCCAACAGCCCTACATCCAGGATGGCCCGATACGCTTGGCGGCCGCGATCCTCTTCATCGAACCCGGGTATGTGGCCGGATGGCGTCTCGGACTGCACGCCGGTGGGCACCACGGGTTTTTCATACAACTCGATGATCTCCGCGAAGAGTTTGAAGACATCGGGTTCCATGCCAGGCAGCACGCCGCCGGTGAAAAGGTCTGCACCGAAGAACAGCGCTTCGCCGATGCGGAAATGGTTGACACCCTTTGGTAGTTCCCGGTTCAACAAGAGCGGTACGGTCACGGTTGTGCCGCCGGTGACCCACGGGATCACGCGATCGAATTTGGCTTCGATGAGTTGTTTATAGAGGCTGAGTTGGATAAGCTTATCGGTGGATGGCATTACACCGTTGAGGCAGTTGAGGTTGGTGCCCAGGCCGATGACCTCTATGCCCGGCAGCTGGAATATCTGCGCATAGAAGGCCATAAGATGATCTCCCATCACGCCTTCGCGCAGATCGCCCATCTCGATCATGATGATGATCTTGTGGTACTTGCCCTGTTTCACCGCTTCGGCACTGAGGCCTTTGATGGTATCCAGATCGGTGTTGAAGCTTACATCGGCATAGCGTACAACGTTGGGGATGCTGGGTTTGGCGGGCGGCTTGATGTAGACCGTCTGCACATTAGGTGCGATCTCCTTGATGGCCTTGAGGTTGCTGATGCGTGTATCGTGCATCTCCTTTACGCCAAGCTCCACAAGCTCTTTGAGATAAAGCCGGTTGCCGCAAAGAAGCTTGGTCACCACCCCCCACTCGATGCCATTTCCCTCGAACCACTTTTCCAGCCGTTCGTAGTTGGTGCGCAGCTTCTTGCTATAGAGTTTGAGGTATGCCATGGTTCAATCTGTGATGCAACGTGGAATGCTCTGTGGCAGCCGTGTGAGCATTTCGTAGTTCAACTGTTCACTCATTTCGCTGAAGGATGATACCGAGATGCTCCCGCCACCTTGATGGCCAATAAGCACTACTTCGTCTCCCTTTTCCACCCCTTCCACACCGGTGATGTCCACCGTGATGGCGTTCATATTCACGATACCGGTGACGCGCGCCTTTTGTTCGCGGATAAGCACTTCGCCGTAGTTGCTGAGGCCGCGTGTGAAGCCATGCGCATAACCCACCGGCACCACCGCCACCAGCATATCGTGTTGCGCCTGCGCCGATGCACCGTAGCCTATGTGGTCACCGGCCTTCACTGGTTTCACACTCATCACGCGGCTTTTCCAGGTGATCAGGCGTCGTAATGGATCGGCGGTCGTGCCGTTCATCATGCTCCACCTCAACCAGGTTTCCTGGTTGCTCCAGAACCCGTATTGCATAATGCCCAACCGCGCCATATCGCCAATGGTGCCCGGATAGTTCATCACCCCGGCGGAACATGCCTGGTGCATGTACTCCGGCCGAAGCTCCGCATGGGCGAAGAAGGCGCTGGCGTTCTGGAAGTGGGCGATCTGGCCTTGTACACGCCGATCATTCACCTGACTTTCGGCACCTGCGAAGTGCGTGAAGATGCCTTTGAGTTCAACATGCTGTGCCGCATCCTTGAGGCGTGCTGCCACCTGCGGCAGCTGCCCCAAGGAGAAACCGGTGCGGTTCATGCCGGTCTCGATCTCAATGTGGAGTTTCGCCTTCTTGCCCACTCTGCGGGCCGCCTCCAGCGCCGATCCCAAGCGTTCGGAGTCGATCACGCTGAATTCGATGCCTTCCTCCACGGCCCACTCAACGGCATCATCCTCCACCATGCCCATGATGAAAAGATCCGGGTATTCGCCAAGCAACTTCATCACGTGCACCGCTTCATCGGCGGCGTATACGGCGAAATAGTCCACACCGGCCTTCATCGCCATGCGGATGAATGGATCGAAGCCGTGGCCGTACGCATTGCCCTTCACCACGCTGCATAACCGCGCGCCATTCAATTGACCGCGGATGAACTCAAGGTTCCGGCGCAGCGCCTGCATACTGAGGGTTATTCGCGAGGTGTCGAACATCAGTTGTTCATGCGCACGATACGTTCAAAGATGGCCACACCATGTGGGATGATGTCATCCGGGAAATCATAGTCGGGGTTGTGCAACGCCGGCATATCCTTTCCCGCGCCGATGCAGAACATGCAGCCTTTGTACTTGGAGGTGAATAGGCCAAAATCCTCGCCCCATTTGAACGGGTGCAACGCTTTTTCATCCTTGAGTCCCGCATGTCTCGCTGCCTGACAAACCATCTCCACCGCTTTGGGATGGTTGCGGTTGGCACGGAACTCCTGCACATATCCGAAGTGCACATTCAGACCATGATCTCCCGCGACGCTTGTAGCAAGCTGCTCGATGTCCTCCTTCAAAGCATCCAATTCACGATCGTTCCAGCAGCGTAAGGTGCAGTGCACCTCACCATTACCGGCCGAGATCCCGTAATCCATACTGCCGAGGCGAGCATACACGGGCGTCACCACCCGCATGCGCAGGTCCTGCGGCACGTTATGTGCGAGTTGGATCGCACCATCGATGATCTGGGACATCGCCAGGGCCGGGTTGATACCGTGCTCGGGTTCTGCCGCATGGGACGTTCTGCCATGCAGTTTGATGATGATGCTTACCACCGATGCGGTGAACTCATGATCGCGCAGCATCACCGTGCCACGTGCTATGCCCGGCAGATTGTGCAGCGCGAAGACCACCGGCTCCCCGATCACTTTTGAGCGTGGATCGGCGAGTATGGCCTTGGCACCTTCACCGTTCTCTTCGGCGGGCTGGAAGAGCAACCAGACATCACCTTTCGCGGGGCGTTGATCAGCGAGTTGCTGGGCCAGACCGCAGAGGATCGCCATGTGCCCATCATGCCCACATTTGTGCGACACGCCATCGATGTTGGACCGATGCGCCACGTTGTTCTCCTCCTGTATGGGCAGCGCATCGAGTTCCGCACGGAAGAGGAGATCACGCCCTTCCTCCTCGCCTTTGAACTTCGCGAGTATGCCGGTGCCGCCGATGTTCGTGATAAGTTCATCGGGGTTGAGCCTTTGCAACAGTTCCACGATGCGCTCTGCCGTGCGATGTTCATTGCCGGACACCTCCGGATGCGCATGTAGTTCATGGCGCAGCTCGCGCAGCTGTGCATGCAACTCATCAGTGATCATCGCAGCAAACGCATTTCAAGGTACTTGTTGGTGAAGCCGAGCGACTCATACAACTTCCTGGCCGGATTGTCAGGTTCCACGTGTAGGGCGATGGCACCCTTCGCACGAGCGATCGCCGCTTCCATGAGCTTGCGGCCGATGCCTCGCCCCCGTTGCTCGCGATCCACGGCGATGTACACGAGGATGTTCTCCGGGATGTATCCGGCCATACCCGTCTCATTCACCAGCACAGCCCCCAGGATCTCCCCATTCTCAGCGCACACGATGATGAAACCGCCCCGCTTCGGATCGAGCACATAACCGATCGCTTTGAGGATGTCGCTCTTGCGATCGCCGAATTGGTCGAGGTGGTTCTCCAGCCAGCCGGCGATGCGGTCGTTGGTGTATTCAGGGTGTGGTCCTGTGGAGGGATCGATGGTGATCAGCTGCATATTCGGTTATTGGTTTCGGATGAAGGGTGCCGAAGAGGCGCGCGATGATGATGAAGATGATGGCCGATGCGGTGATGCCGAAGATGTTGGGATCGAGGCCCAGCGGCAGCGCGACATCGAGTGTCGTAAGGGTGAGCGTGGTGCCGCCTCCCATGACCATGGCCGCGAGCGCCGCCGGACCGTGACACTGGCGGAAGAAGAGCGCCGCCACCAACGGTACCAGCAAGCCCGACACCATGAAGGCGTAGCTGTGCAACATGAGGCTGAGCACATTCTCCATGGCGGCCGCGAGTGCGAGCGCGATGATGCCCAGCACCAGTGTGAACAGCTGTGAGAGTCGCAGTTGGAACTTCACGTTGTCGGGACTCCCATGTCTACCAACGATGTCCGTCAACAGGTTGCCCGATGCGGCCATGAGGCAACTATCGGCGGTAGAAAGGATCGCGGAGAAGTAAACGGATAACATCACGCCTATGAGGCCTACCGGCAGGATGGTGCGCAACAGGAGCGGCAGCCCCATCTCCGGATCGAGTGAGGCGGCACCACCGGGGATCATGGTTTCGAACATGCCCTGCTCGGCCGCTACCCTGGCAAGCAGGCCGAGGATGACACCAAGGAAGGCCATCACCGGCCACTCGAACAGCCCGGCGATGAACCATGCCTGCCGTGCCTCCTTCTTGCTGCGGCTCGCGTAGATACGCTGGTAGAGTGTCATGCCCACGAACCATATCGGGATGATGGTGACCGCCCAGTTGATGAGCGTGGCCGCGGTGATGTTGTTCAGCGCGAGAAGTTCAGGTCCTACGGTGGTGCTGATCGCTGCCCAGCCGCCCACGGCGTTCCACGCGAATGGCAGACCTACGAAAAGGAGTCCGCCGATGAGGACGATCCATTGTATTGTATCGGTGTATATCACCGCATTCATGCCACCGAGCACGGTATAGATGATGGTTACGCTGCCCATCACCAGCAAGGCGGTCTGCAGATCAACCCCTTCAACCGCCGCCGATGCAAGCTTCGCACCCGCGAGGATCTGAGAGCTGGTGAATCCAAGATAGCCGATGAGTGAGATCACACCGGCGGCAACCGCAACACGCCCATCATAAAAATGACCGAAGAGTTGCGGAAAAGTGAGCAAGCGTTTCTCGGCACCGAGCGGATACACGCGCGGGATCAGGAGCACCGCAGCTAGCCATGCACCGATCAGGCCGGTGAAGAGCATCCACGAGCCGCTCATACCGATCATGAAACCGAGTCCGCCCAGGCCGATGGAAAAACCACCGCCCACATCAGTAGCCACCACGGAGAGCCCGATGTGCCACTTGCTCATGTTGCGGCCGCTCACGAAATAATCTTCGGTGCTGGTGTTCTTTCGCATGAAGTAGAAACCCACGGAGAGGAGGGCGATCATGTAAAAGAGGAATATGCCAGCGTCGAGCGGGTGCAAACTTCTCGGTCTTCAGTGGTGCTCCGATCACGGAAAGTGGGCGCGAACAGGAACGGTCGGCACGCGGACGGGCGCACCTGGATGTGGGACTAAGATACATAGTTGAGTGTGGGGACGCCGGAAAGCTGCCTACTAACAGCTGTATCGCGTCGTTATTTGATGTCTCTGCGTTGTCGCGTGGCCGCGGTTCAGACACCGAACTCGCAAGCTCAGATCGAAATGGATCTTAAGGATCCCGGTCAAGGTCCTCCATTGTCCCATTCCTTTGCCACATGCCGCTAGACAAGCATTTCTGGCAAGAGCGCTACACCAGCTGCGATACCGGTTGGGACATTGGCGCACCATCCACACCGCTGAAGGAGTACATCGACCAGCTCGATGACAAGGAACTGCGGATCCTTATTCCCGGTGCAGGACGAGCATACGAAGCCGAATACCTGCACCAACAAGGTTTCCGCAATGTGTTCATCATCGACCTCACCGATGCACCCTATCACGATCTGCTGAAGCGCTGCCCGGGCTTTCCGAAGCAGCACCTGATCGTGGGCGACTTCTTCACTCATGAAGGGCAGTACGACCGCATCATTGAACAGACCTTCTTCTGTGCATTGGACCCATCGCTGCGAGAGGATTATGTGAAGCACATGTATGCTTTGCTCAAGCCAGGCGGGAAACTGGTCGGCGTGCTCTTCGATGATCCGTTGAATGACGATCGCCCGCCTTATGGCGGATCACGGGAAGAGTACGTGGTACTGTTCGGGCAACACTTCGATCGTTCCAGTTTTGAGCCCTGCCGCAACTCCATTCCACCACGGGCGGGTAGAGAGCTGTGGCTTTGCGCTGAGAAAGAGAAATGATCTTCATCATGTTGGCGCAAGATGATCTCCACAGCTTCGGCGAACGATCCACAATTCATCAACATTGGTGGACAGAAGCGAATGAGGAACCGATCTTCGCAGCGCGATGACGACAGATCTGGTCAAGCCCCCACCGACGAAAGCCGATGCATACTATAAAGGGTTGACCGAGGAGCGCCACGAACAGCTTTCGCTGGTCCGCAACAAGATACTGGACATCTGGCCGGAGGCTGAGGAGGTGATGATGAATGGCATTCCAGCGTACCTGCTCAATGGGCATCCTTTCTTATCACTCGCCAACCGGAAGAACTACATCGCGCTATACATCGTTCCATATGATCTGTTGAATGTATTCAAGACGGAGTTGCGCCAATATGACCACGGCCGCTCGTGCATACGGTTCAAGAAGATCGACAGTCAGTTGATGGGACTTCTGGAACGCATCATCCGCTATACCGGCGATCAGCTCTCGGCCAGCCGGTATCACAAGGCTGTTACCAATGTGCTGGAAGGTTGTGACACCACCACCCGCACAAGCGTGTAGACCCTACAAGGAGCACAAGTACCAACACGAGCTTGCGGAACAAATGCTGCGGCACGTAGCGCAACGCACGCTTGCCAGGCCATGATCCGCTGATGCTCACCACTGCCAGCACCGGCAGGTGGAAGAGCACGCTGTCTGTGAGGTAGCCCTGTTCAGCATACACCACCGTACGGTGAGGTCCACACCCATATCGATCCACGCCGAGGTGCTGATGAAGACATGTTTCTCCAGATGAAGGCGGCGAGGGTTCATGCCACGTATGGCACCACCGGTACCCACCAGGCCATGGTACCAAAAGATCTCCGCCAGTAGGAGAAGCACAATGAAGAGCCACAGTTCCATGTACGGCAGAGGCGCGTCATTGGAGCGGCAGATGGCATGTTCGTCCTTCGCACATACTTTCGCGGACCAGATGCCGCAGAAGATCACGATCCTGGACCATGAGCGGGTGCAGCGCAAGCTTGAGCGCATCGCACATCAACTGCATGAGGAAAATTTCGAAGAGACCGGGATCGTACTGATCGGTGTGGCCGATCGTGGCAGCATGGTGATGAAAAGGCTTGCCAAGCGATTGAAGGAGATCTCTGAATTGAAGGTCGCCACCGCTGTGATCAACCTGGACAAGGACCAACCGCTGGAAGGTCCGGTGCAGCTTTCCGTAGAACCGGATACGCTGAAGGGAAGGGTGGTAGTGCTGGTGGATGATGTGCTCATGAGCGGGCGTACGCTGATGTACGCGGCTTCCTTTCTAGTACAGGCCCCGTTGAAAAAGTTGATCACCGTGGTCCTGGTGGATCGGATGCATCGCAAATTCCCTATTCGTGCGGACATCGTTGGCCTCACTCTAAGCACCACATTGCAGGAGCGGATAAGCGTGGAGTTCGGGAAAAAGGACGCGGTCTATCTGGCCTGAAGCCGTAGCACGTCCGCAAGCCGCTGTGCGACCATATCCGGTGGATCCGCAGCCTGCGCAATGATATGTGCTTCGGCATAGACAGGCTCTCTTTCGGCGAGAAGCTCCGATACACGACGGTCCAACTCTTCACCTTTCAGGCCGAAGAGCAATGGCCTGTCACCTCCCGCCCGAATGATGCGCGGCATCAGCGAAGCCTTGGATAGATCCAACCAGATCACCGTGCCTGCCTGTTTCATTAATTGAAGGTTGCTGCGGACACATGGCGTGCCGCCACCTGTGGAAATGACCACATCCCGCTCCACCGCCAACTCCTTCAACGCCTTTGTTTCCAATTCCCTGAAACTCGCTTCACCGTGTTCTTTGAAGTACGGTATAAGCGGCCCTGTATGCTGCTCGATGTGGCGGTCCAGATCGATGTGCCGGCGCTGCAACAGCTTTGCCAGGATCTTACCCACCGATGTTTTGCCACTGCACATGAAGCCAATGAGAAAGAGCGGCGGATGTTGATGTGATCGCGTGTTATCCAATGGCCGAAAGATCGCACCTTCGCGAACGACATGGAACTTGTTGAGGTAAAGGATCCCCGGACGGTGAAGGAATGGATGGACCTGCCGTGGACCATCTATAAGAACGATGGCAATTGGATACCACACCTACGGCAGGATGTGGAAAAAGTGTTCGATCCCGAAAAGAACAAGTTACTCAAAGATGGAGCGGCCACCCGCTGGATCGTGCGTGATGCGGAACGGGGGACGATCGGCAGGATCGCCGCATTCGTTAATCCGAAGACGGCGTACACCGAGAAGCAGCCCACGGGCGGCATGGGATTCTTCGAGTGCATCAATGATCAGCAGGCCGCCGATATACTGCTCGATGCCGCTCGCGATCGGTTGAAAGAGCATGGCATGGAGGCGATGGACGGGCCGATAAACCTGGGCGATCGCAACATGTTCTGGGGTCTGCTTATCAAGAACTTCACCGACCCACCGATATACGGCACCAATTACAATCCCCCTTATTATCGGGACCTGCTGGAGAACTATGGTTTCCAGCTCTACTTCAATCAACTCTTTTTCAAGCGATCGGCAGAAGTGCTGGCCCAGCCGATATTCCACCGGAAATACAACCAGCTCGCTTCCGATCCCAATATCAGGATGCACGATTGCCGCGGCCGTTCTGTGGAGCAGATCGCCAAGGATGTGCAGGAGGTGTATAATGCGGCTTGGGTGGACCATGAGAACCATAAGCCACTGGAGTATCCAACGGCATTGAAGATGGTGAAGGCGATGAAGCCGGTGATGGATCCCAGGATCATCATCTTCATCCGCCATGAAGACAGACCGATCGCCATGTATATCAACCTGCCGGAACTGAACGAAATTTTCCGTTATGTGAACGGGGACCTGAATTGGCTTGGTAAACTGAAATTCCTTTATCATAAATGGAAGGGCACGGTGAATACCATGACGGGGATCGTATTCGGGGTGGCGAAGGACTTTCAAGGCAAGGGTATCGAAGGTGCCTTGATCGTGTTCGCCGAAGACAACATCGTGAAGAAAAAGCTGTATCGGGATACCGTGCTTACCTGGATCGGTGATTTCAATCCTCGAATGATCAAGGTGTGCGAGAACCTGGGGGCCGACAATTACCGGACCCTTGCGACCTATCGCTACCTCTTCGACCGCACCAAGCCCTTTGAAAGGCACCCGATCATCGAGAAGAAGTGAACAAAGGGTTTTGCTCTTGCAGAAGGATGTTTACCTTTGCGCTCCCATTCTGGAACGGGTCACCGGACCAGAGGAGTGGAGAGATCCTGTAGCTCAGTTGGTAGAGCACGACACTTTTAATGTCGGGGTCCTGGGTTCGAGCCCCAGCGGGATCACAAAAGCCCTCGCTAAAGCGGGGGCTTTTTTCCATTTATACAGGGCGAGAAGCTTGTCCTAAGCGGAGCCGGCCTTGCTCCAAGATGATCCGCATCGTTATGAGCACAGGAGGATCAGCTCTCCCATTTGCACCTGAAGTCTTCCATACATTGAACTACTGTTCGCTTGCGGGCCGCATTACCTTCGTATCATGTCCAAGCAGGACGATCCACTTAAGAAGAACGGCGATCCAAGATCACCGGCGGAGATCTCCGCAGACCATTTCTACCAGCTGGTGCTGATGGATGAAAGGACCAGGCAGGCCTGGCTCCGGTATCTTGAAGAACCATCTGAAGGAAAGCAGGATGAGTTGGCCAGCAAGCGGAAAAAACTCCTCCAGCAAAAGGAAATGAAGAAGAAGGAGGAGTGAGCGCAGGCTTGTTATATTTGCAGCCCCTTACCGGGCCTTTCATGGGTCTGGCCATGCCCAGGTGGTGAAATTGGTAGACACGCTACTTT
>JAEZCB010000140.1 GCA_023412755.1 Bacteroidota bacterium | reverse complement strand
CCCCATAGCATGGTGGTCAATGCGGCGAACGAACTCTATGTGATGGGCACCACCTCCTCGTCGGACCTGCCTGTGACAGCCGGTTGTTTCGATCCGAACTATTCCAGCAACACCAGCATCGATCTGGGTGGCCTGTATGGATTCGATTATGCCAGCGGATGCGACATCTTCGTGGCACGTTTCAATGAGGCTGGGACCGCTTTGATCGGATCCACCTATGTGGGAGGCACAGGCGCCGATGGAATAAACATCGCCAGTGCGCTTTATTACAATTATGGCGATCCATTTCGTGGCGAGATCACTCTGGACCTGGCCGGCAACCCTATTGTGGCCACTACCACCACCAGCACCAATATGCCTGTTACACCTGGCGCACCACAGCCAGCCCACGGGGGCGGCACCACCGATGCCTTTTTCTTCCGCATGGACCCCGGCCTTACCACCATGCTATGGGCAACTTATTTTGGAGGATCAGGGAACGATAGTGGCTATGGCCTTCAGGTATCCAGCACCGGCGATGTCTACTGCACCGGCGGCACCACCAGCCCGGCGCTCAACCTCAATGGCGCCCAGAATAGTTTCAGTGGGGCCGTGGATGGATACATAACCCGGTATTCTCCTGGCGGGAACACGTTGTTGTCCGGCACCTTCCTCGGCACGCCACAGTATGATCAGGCATATTTCGTACAGCTGGATGTGGATGATAACGTCTACGTGGTGGGGCAGACACGCGGTGCCTATCCCATAACACCAGGCAAGTACAACGTACCGGGCAGTTCCCAGTTCATCCATAAATTCTCCACCGACCTGACCACTTCCATGTGGAGCACGAGGATCGGGAGCGGCAATGGTGCCGAAGACATTTCGCCATCGGCGTTCCTGGTCAGCGATTGCCGCCAGATCTATTTCAGCGGATGGGGTGGCAGCACGAACAATCACGCCACGCCAAACAGCAGCAGCACCTTTGGTCTTCCCACCACTTCGGATGCATATCAATCGACAACGGACGGCAACGATTTCTACCTCATGGTGCTCGAACCGGAAGCGGAAGGCCTGAACTACGCTTCCTTCTTTGGAGGGAATGTGGCACCCGAACATGTGGATGGCGGAACATCCCGCTTCGACAAGGATGGTAAAGTGTATCAGGCCGTTTGTGCTGGTTGCCAGGGACAGAGTGATTTCCCTACCACCCCAGGTGCATGGAGCAATACCAACGGCAGCACCGGCTGCAACCTGGCCGTAATGAAATTCGACCTCTCCACGGTGGTGGCCATCATTTCCATCGATGGTCCGGATGTGGTCTGTGCTCCCGCCGTTGTAGGATTTCAAAGCCAGAGCTCCGGAGGCGATACTTATCACTGGGATCTTGGGGATGGCTCCACGAGTACGGAAGAGTCGCCCTCGCACACCTATACCTCCGCTGGTGTCTATACTGTCACGCTCACAGTAACGGATAGTCACGATTGTGTGATAGGTGCCACCACAACGATGCAGGTGACGGTGATGGATGATGTGGTGGCGAGCATAGAACCGGTGGAACCCATTTGTCCCGGCGGCGAAGTGCAGTTGGTCGCCATGCCCCCGGGAAATGAGTACGCATGGTCCCCTGCCATCGGTCTCAGCGCCACCAATGTTCAATCTCCCACAGCTTCACCAGGCACGGCCACCACATACCAGGTGGTGGTATCCGGGCTGTGTGGTATGGATACCGCCGAGGTGGAGGTGACCTATGCTGAACCTGAATTGAGCATGCTTCCCGATGTTTCCATCTGTATTGGCGAAAGCACCATGCTTGGAGCTTCCGGCGGCATCTCATACGCATGGTCACCTTCGGAAACACTGGACGATCCCACCAGCGCCTCTCCTGTGGCCACCCCGGCTGAGACCACCATTTATACCGTTACCGTGATCACCTCGGATGGCTGTGAGATCACGGGTACCGTGCGGGTGGAAGTGGTACCTGCCGTACCCGCCCCGGTTCTGGAAGATCTTTTGATCTGTGCGGGCAGTTCCGTGCAACTCCATGCCCCGTTCGCTGATTGGTATGTATGGCACCCTGCGCCAGGTCTGCAGGAAACGAACATCCAGTCTCCAACGGTCTCACCTTCGGAACCCACCACTTACATCGTTGAATGTGGTAATGCATGCGGTAGCATGATGGACACGGTGTTCGTGGACCTGATCGAGGTCCAGGCGCTGGCATGGCCGGATACCGTGATATGCCCGGGTACTTCCATTCGCCTGCATGCATCGGGCGGTGCAACATACTCCTGGCAGCCACCGCTGCAACTGGATGATGCCACATCACAAGATCCGCTCTGCACACCATATGAGGCCATGGAATATACCGTAACGGTCACCGATGATCATGGATGCGATGCGGAGGCCGGCCTGGAGGTCCGCGTTCATCCATGGCCCTTTGTGGACGCTGGCCCGGACATCATAGCCGACTATGGCCGAGAGGTACAACTATTCGCGACTGGCGCAGGCAGTTTCCAATGGTCACCGTATAGCCTGGCGTGGCCTGCAGATGCCCCGGATCCCGTAACGAAGCCGGAGGAGAGTACGCTATACACCGTAGTGTTGGTGGATGAGAATGGCTGTCGCGCGACCGATGAAGTATGGGTGATCCTCAACGGAAGTTTCTTCGTACCGAATGCCTTCACACCGAATGGGGATGGGTTGAACGATCTTTTCGGAGCATGGGGCAAAGAGATCGCCGAGATCGAGATGTATGTTTTCGATCGATGGGGAATGCAGGTATTCCAAAGCAATGACCTGGATCATCGTTGGGATGGGCGGCTGGATGGGCGGGAATGCCCACCAGATATCTATGTATGGCGTGTGGATCTGGTGGAACGAAACGGAGCGGCCCGCACCGTGCATGGCCATGTGACACTGGTGCGCTGAAATTTGCTGAATATGATCCAGTTGATATACGCGGCAGATCCTTTCATGCCCCAACAACCTGCATCATGGATCCTTTTCCGAGTTGAAGCTTATGCTGAAGGATCCATCTTTGCGCCATGTGGCGCAGCGCGATCATTGTGGCGGGTGGTACGGGTACACGTATGGGCGCGGACCTGCCCAAACAATTCCTTCCGCTGATCGGCAGACCGATCCTTTTCTGGAGCATCGAAGCATTCCATCGGTTCGATCCGGAAATGGAGATCATACTCGTACTTCCCCAGGAACAGCGACCGGTGTGGGAACGGCTTTGTGCCAAACATGAATTCCAGATCCCGCATCAAGTGGTGAATGGAGGAAAAGAGCGCTTCCACAGCGTGGTCAATGGTGTCAACGCCGTGATGCATGATGGACTGATCGCGGTGCATGATGGGGTACGGCCATTGGTGAGCCCTGAGTTGATCTCGCGTTGCTTCATGGCTGCTGAAGATCATGATGCTGCGATCCCGGTGGTGCCAATCGCATCGTCTGTGCGGGAAGTGCTCGAACATGGGAACAGGCCGGTGGAGCGATCGCGTTTACGTGCGGTGCAAACACCACAGTGTTTCAGATCATCATTGCTAAAAAAGGCCGTGGAATTGCCATATGATCCCACCTTCACCGATGAAGCCACCCTGGTTGAGCGGTTGGGTGTAACGGTGCATCTCGTGGCAGGCGAAGAGGGGAACTTGAAATTGACCACCCCAGTGGACCTGAAGGTGGCGGAGGCTCTGCTCCTTCAGGCCAGTAGCGCGCGATAGAACGGCCATACCGAGGCAAGCCATGTACCTTTGTGATACCCATGGCCTCGGCACTTCCAGATATTCGGGATCTCGATAAGGAGGCCCTTGCCGTGCTTGTGTCCGAGCTGGGCGAAAGACCTTATCGGGCGAAGCAGGTATGGGAATGGCTGTGGAAACGAAAGGCCCGCTCATACGAAGGGATGACAGACCTGCCGAAAGCCTTCCGGACACAACTGTCGGAACGCGCCCTGTTACGGCCCTTGGAACTGGCCGAAGAGCAACGAAGTCAGGATGGCACGGTGAAATGTGCCTTCAAAACGTGGGATGGTCATGTGGTGGAAGGTGTGCTCATACCCACCCCCACCCGGCTCACCGCGTGCATCAGCAGCCAGATCGGTTGCAGCCTCACCTGCAGCTTTTGCGCGACCGGAAAACTCAAGCGCGTCCGCAATCTGAGTGCAGGTGAGATCGTGGACCAGGTGGTGCTCATCGATGCCCTGGCGCACAAATATTACAGCGAAGGACTCACCAACATCGTGTATATGGGCATGGGCGAGCCTCTGCTCAACTACGCGAACACCCTGCGAAGCGCCGAACGCATCACGGCGGAAGATGGATCGGGCATGAGCGCAAGAAGGATCACTGTGAGCACGGCCGGCATCGCGAAGATGATCCGCAAGCTGGCCGATGATGGGGCCAAATTCAACCTGGCCCTAAGCCTGCATGCGGCGAACGATGCGAAACGCGATCGCATCATGCCGATCAATGAACAAAATTCACTTTCGGAATTGAAGGAAGCGCTCCGGTACTACACCCGCACCAGCGGCAAACCGGTGACGTTCGAGTACATCCTGCTGCGCAATTTCAACGATTCCATCGCGGATGCGCAGGAGCTGGTGCGGTATGCGAGTGATGTTCATGCAAAGGTGAATCTGATCGAGTACAACCCAATAGACGAAGCGGGTTTCGGGCGTAGCGAGAGCAGTGTGGCAGAAGCGTTCCAGCAGCATCTGGAGAAGAAAGGGATCGTGGCCAGGATCCGTCGCAGCCGCGGACGGGACATCGATGCGGCATGCGGGCAGTTGGCGAACAAGAATGAGCCCGCGTTGAAGGCTTCCCGCACGTAAGATCCTAGAAACCCAGCCCCACCTTCACCCCGAGAAAAAAGGCGGGTATTCGATCATTGCGCTGTTCCACATCATAGTTGTATCCGGCCGGGACCACGGAGAGATCGATCCGCTCCTGTACAACGCGCATGTCCCTGTCGCGCACGGCCACGCCACCATAGATATCGAACAACCAATTGCTCGAGTAGCTCAGGATCTGGTGGCCGAACAACAACCGTATATCGTTGAAGGTCCGGATGTCATGCAGCCTTTCGTCCTCGAGGAACGAGCCATCCAACTGCCTCACGAGTATGGCCTTCTCATAGCGAAGGTGCGAAAAGGTGGGCTGGATGTACCATCCCTGTGGTTCCAGGTCATCCGTAAGGTAGAAGCGCAGGCCTCCATGGAAACTGTACCCCGGAATGATCTCCGTGCCCGCGCCAAAATCATCCGCGTCATCACTGGAAAAACTCATGGCCAGGTAATTTCTAAGCGTGATCCCGCCCCCGATCTCAATGCTCAGGTTGGGTGTAAGTGCCCTTTCGAAATACAGCGGGATCTCTCCGCGAAAGAAGAGCAGCGGATTCACCTTCACCACGTTCTTCACCACGTTCACCGTATCGAATTCCGCCTGCATACGGTCCTTGTACAAGAGAACCCGGGGACGTGGCTCCTGGCCATAGGCTACGAAATGGAAGGCACCGCATACGATCAATAGCATGAGTGTGCGGGAACGGTAGAGTACGGCCATGCAGCACGAAGTTATGCAGGGAAGCTACTACAGCAGACGAGGCAGTGATCCCCGGGTTGTCCGCTTCCCGGACCGTGTCCCGATATTTGAGCCGCGTAATGATGACGATCGAGGAGATCCAGCGGCCCATAGCCGGTGAAATGAAGGCCTTCGAACCCCATTTCCGTGAGGCCATGCGCAGCCGGGCGGCCCTCCTGGACCGGATCATGCACTACATCGTTAAGCGCAAAGGCAAACAGATGCGCCCGATGTTCACCCTGCTGAGCGCCAGGCAATTCGGCCCAGTGAATGAGAGCGCTTTCGTGGCCGCCTCATTGATCGAACTCCTGCACACGGCGACCCTGGTGCACGATGATGTTATCGATGGAAGCTCCATGCGCAGGGGCTTCTTCAGCATCAATGCGTTATGGAAGAACAAGATCGCCGTGCTTGTGGGTGATTACCTGTTGAGCCGCGGACTGCTTCTGGCGGTGGACAAGGGTGAATTCGAATTGCTCCGGATCGTGAGCAACTCCGTACGTGAAATGAGTGAAGGAGAGCTCCTTCAACTGGAAAGAACACGCGATCTCAATTACAGTGAGGATGTGTATTTCGAGATCATCCGGAAGAAGACCGCCAGCTTGATCGCCGCGTGCTGTGCCTGCGGGGCCAATGCTGCCGGCAGGCCCGCTGAGGAGGTGGAGCGCATGAGGCTTTTCGGCGAGTATACCGGGATCGCCTTCCAGATCAAGGATGACCTGTTCGACTATGGCGGAGGGGTGGATACCGGTAAACCCTCTGGTCTGGACATCAAGGAGAAAAAGCTCACACTTCCGTTGATCCATGCACTGCGCAAAGTGGATCGCGACCAACGGCGATGGATGATCGATGTGGTGAAGAACAAGAATGAGGATGGCCGTGCGGTGGGCAGGGTGGTGGAGAGTGTGATCACGGCCGGCGGAGTCGCCTTCGCCAGGGAGCGGATGTATGAATACCGGGACAAGGCTTTGGCGATCCTCCACGTATTCCCACAAAATGAAGCACGCGATGCGCTGGAAGGATTGGTCCACCTCACCGTTGAAAGAAAGAAATGAATAGGACAGCATGGGATCTCCTGCTAATTCCTCTCCTCCTCCTGCTCTTCTCTTGTGGTGGAGAGGCGGACACCGTTACCGAAGATCCGTTGCCACCAGCAGCTGCGGAAGGAACCAGTTCATTACCGCCCGATGCCGATGGTATCCATGAGATCATGGACCAGAATGGGGATCTGCTCATGCGCGGCGAAAAGATCAACGGAAAACGCGAAGGTGGCTGGACCTCCTACTTCCCGAATGGGAACGTCCGCAGCCAGGCCACCTTTGTGAACGGCCTTCAACAAGGCCCCACCGTGGTGTATCATGAAAATGGGAATACCTTCTATGCCGGTTGGTACAAGGATGGCAAGCCCGTGAAGGATTGGACCTTCTACGATGAGAATGGGAACCCGGTGAAGATCGTGCGCTATAGCGAGGATGGCATACTGCTGGAAGAGCGCGAGCTGTAGAGCGCACCACCCCACCATGGATGGGAGACAGCAGGTCTAGCCTTCCTTGGAAACGGTCGCCCCCAGATACTCCCGGTACATCCGTGCGATGTGCGAGAGGCTTATCTCCTTGGGGCACTCCACTTCGCAGGCGCCGATGTTGCTGCAGTTGCCAAAGCCCTCCTTATCCATCTGTGCCACCATGTTGAGCACACGCTGCTTACGCTCCACCTGGCCCTGTGGCAGCAACGCCAACTGCGACACCTTCGCTGCGGTGAAGAGCATGGCCGAACCGTTCGGGCATGTGGCCACGCAGGCGCCGCACTGGATGCATGTCGCCGCATCGAAGGCCTTGTCGGCGCTCACCTTCGGGATGGGGATCGCGTTGCCATCCACCAGGTTACCGCTGGTGTTCACACTCACGAACCCGCCCGCCGCCTGGATCCGGTCGAAAGCCGTTCGATCGGTCACCAGGTCTTTGATGACCGGGAAAGCCGCGGAGCGCCAAGGCTCCACATAGATGGTATCGCCATCCTTGAACTTGCGCATATGCAGCTGGCAGGTGGTGATCGCACGTCCAGGTCCATGTGGTTCACCATTGATGAACAGGCTGCACATGCCGCAGATACCTTCACGGCAATCGTGATCGAAGGAGACCGGATCCTTGCCCTGCCGCACGAGGTCATCGTTCAGCACATCGAGCATTTCCAGGAACGACATGTCGGGTGACACATCGTTCATCGTGTAGGTCTCGATCCGGCCTTTTTCCTTGGGGCCTGCCTGCCTCCAGATCTTTAGTGTGAGTTTCATTTGACCTCGTTGCTTGTTCTACTTGTTGATCCGTATGTCGAACCATGGTTCGACGCTACGGGTCCTTCGATCGAACATTGATCATTTGTACGAACGTTGCGTCACCTTCACAACCTCGAAATTCAATTCCTCCTTATGCTTTATTGCCGCGCCTGCATCGCCCGTCCATTCCCATGCGGAAACATGGCGGTAGTTCTCGTCATCGCGTAGCGCTTCGCCGTCCGGGGTCTGGAATTCCTCGCGGAAATGACCACCGCAGCTTTCGTTGCGGTCCAGTGCGTCCTTGCACATCAATTCGCCGAGCTCGAGGAAGTCGGCCACGCGGCCTGCTTTTTCCAGTTCCTGATTGAAGCCATCGGCACGGCCGGGTACGCGCACGTTCTTCCAGAAATCCTCACGGATGGCGCGGATCTCCTGCATCGCCTGGCGCAGACCTTCGGCATTACGTGCCATACCGCATTTATCCCACATCACCTTGCCCAGCTGGCGGTGGAAATGATCCACGGGTTCCTTGCCGCCGACGCTCAGGAAATGTTCGATCCGGTCGCGCACGGCTTTCTCGGCGTCCACGAACTCATGACGTTCGGTGTCGATCGATCCGGTGCGGATGTCGTCTGCGAGGTACTCACCCAGCGTATATGGGATCACGAAATAGCCATCGGCCAGACCCTGCATCAGGGCGGAGGCGCCGAGCCTGTTCGCGCCATGATCGCTGAAGTTGGCCTCACCGAGTGCGAACAATCCCGGCACGGTGGTCTGCAGGTTGTAATCCACCCACAAGCCCCCCATGGTGTAGTGCACCGCCGGGTAGATCTTCATCGCTTCCTTATAAGGGTTCTCCCCAACGATGTTCTCGTACATGTCGAAGAGGTTTCCGTACTTGGCGCTCACCACCTTCTCGCCCAACTCGCGGATCAGTTCCTTGCTGGGGTTCTCGATCTTGCGCACATTCGCTTCCACACGGCCGTACCGTTCGATCGCGGCACCGAAATCCAGGTATACCGCCTGGCTGGTACTGTTCACTCCGAAACCTTCGTCGCAACGCTCCTTTGCGGCGCGGCTGGCCACATCACGCGGCACCAGGTTCCCGAAGCTAGGGTAGCGCCGCTCCAAGTAATAGTCGCGATCCTCTTCGGGAATATCGCTGCCTCTCTTGCGGCCTTGTTGGATCGCCTGTGCATCCTCGATCTTCTTCGGCACCCAGATGCGGCCATCGTTCCGTAGCGATTCGCTCATGAGTGTGAGCTTGCTCTGATGGCTTCCGCTTACTGGAATGCATGTGGGGTGGATCTGTGTGTAGCACGGGTTGGCGAAATACGCCCCGCGTTTGTGCGCCTTCCATGCGGCGGTGACATTGCTGCCCATGGCGTTCGTGCTCAGGAAGAACACGTTGCCATAACCGCCCGTGCACAGCAGCACCGCATGGCCGCTATGCCTTTCGATCGCGCCGGTGATCAGGTTGCGTGCGATTATGCCGCGCGCCTTGCCATCCACCATCACCACGTCGAGCATCTCGTGGCGGTTGTACATCTTCACCGTGCCCTTTCCCACCTGCCGCATCAAGGCACTGTATGCTCCGAGCAACAACTGCTGGCCGGTCTGTCCGCGGGCATAGAAAGTACGGCTCACCTGCACCCCGCCAAAGCTCCGGTTGTCCAGCAGTCCGCCGTAATCACGCGCGAACGGTACACCCTGCGCCACGCATTGGTCGATGATGTTGGCACTCACTTCCGCAAGCCGGTACACGTTCGCTTCGCGGGCGCGGTAGTCGCCACCCTTCACCGTATCGTAGAAAAGCCGGTAGGTGCTGTCGCCGTCGTTCTGGTAGTTCTTGGCGGCATTGATCCCGCCTTGGGCAGCGATCGAGTGCGCACGCCGTGCACTATCCTGGAAACAAAAGGCTTTCACGTTGTAACCCATCTCCGCAAGGGAGGCTGCGGCCGACGCTCCGGCAAGACCGGTGCCCACCACGATAACGTCGATCCGGCGTTTGTTGGCCGGCGCCACGATGCGGATGGAATTCTTGTGCTTCGACCACTTCTGATCGAGCGGACCATCGGGTATCTTGCTGTCGAACTTGCTCATTGATGGGCGTTGAAGAACATCCAGACGGGGATGAGAGCGAAGAAGATCGGTACCACTACGGCGAAGAAGACGCCGAAGTTGCGGATCCACGGAGTATAGCGGCCATGGTTGATGCCAAGCGATTGGAAGGCGCTTTGGAAACCGTGCAGCAGGTGGAATGCGAGGATCGCCATGGAAACAAGGTAGATGGCCACGTACCAGGATCGCTGGAAGGAGGCCTCCACCACAGAATAGAGATCTTTGTAGGCCTTACCGCTCTCATGCTCCACCATCGGGATATCACCCCAATGGTATTTGTACCAGAAGTTGCCCATGTGCAGCACGATGAACGCCAGGATCAGCGTGCCCAGCAGCGCCATTCGCCGCGCGTACCAATGGCTGTTGGCGCCGGAATTCTCATATGCATACCGCTGCCTGCCGCGCGCCTTGCGATTCTGCAACGCGAGCAACAGACCATCGAAACTGTGGAAGAGAATGCTGAAGTATAACAGGTAGCTCACCACTTTCACCACGGGGAAAGTGGTCATGAAGTCGGCATACTGGTTGAAATTCTCACGGCCATTGGGGCTGCCGTCCAGCAACTGCAGGTTCCCAGCAAGATGCATCGCCAGGAATGAGACAAGGAAAAGGCCCGTAAGGGCCATCCAATACTTCTTCACCAGAGAGTTTCCGAGTAGGGCCGATCGTGCCATGTGTAGCGTTCTTGTGCGCTCAATTGGGCAGCAAAGGTAGGGGGCGTATGGTTCGTGGCAAGGACCCTCCGGCACTTCAACATGATCAATGCGGAGCCAGTTCCATGTGACCAGTTGAAGCTTGGGAATAAAAAGATGGCCGTAGAGCAATGGAAAGTAGGGCGTTCCACGTGCGAGTCGCCCTGCACACTCTCACCCTTCCATACCTTCGCCTCCATGCGCTACACACCACTTTCAGCCAGCACCTATCGTGAACACCGTGCCCGCTTCCGCCAGCAACTGGAAAAAGGTGGTCTTGCTCTATTCCACAGCAATGATGTGATGCCCACCAGCGCCGATGGCACCATGCCTTTCAAACAGGCCACGGACATCATGTATCTGTGTGGGATGGACCAGGAAGAGACAGTACTTCTGCTGTTCCCGGATGCGTTCGATCCAAAAGACCGCGAGATCTTGTTCGTGCGCGAGACCAACGAGCACATCGCGATCTGGGAAGGCGCCAAATTCACGCAAAAGGAGGCGACCGAGCTGAGCGGGGTGCCCACTGTTTTGTGGACCAGCCAGTACCAAGCAACGCTGAAGCGACTGGTACCGCAGTGCGAGAAACTGTACCTGAACAGCAATGAACATCTGCGCCAGGGCAATGAGGTGCAGACGCGTGAGGAGCGACTGAACAAGGCGCTGCGGGAACAATTCCCGTTGCATCCGGTGATGCGTAGTGCCCCGATCATGCACCGCATCCGTGCACGCAAGACGAACGAAGAGGTTGAACAGATCAAGCGGGCGATCGCCATCACAGGAAAGGCCTTCGAACGGGTCTGTGGTTTCATCAAACCGGGTGTGATCGAGTATGAGATCGAGGCCGAGATCACACATGAATTCATTCGCAATGGGTCACGGGGCCATGCCTATACACCGATCATAGCCAGCGGCTACAATGCGTGTGTGCTGCACTACATCACAAACGACCAGCCGTGCAGGGATGGCGATGTGATCCTGATGGATTTCGGCTGCGAGTACGGCGGCTATGCGAGCGATCTCTCACGCAGCATTCCGGTGAATGGCCGTTTTACCAAACGCCAGCGCGAGGTTTACGATGCGGTACTGCGCGTGAAGAACGAGGCGACCAAACTGTTGCGGCCGGGCACCATGCTCAATGAATACCACAAAGAGGTTGGCCGCATCATGGAAAGTGAATTGATCGGTCTGGGTCTGTTGGACAAGACCGATGTGAAGAACCAGGACCCGGAGAAGCCCTTGTACAAGAACTATTTCATGCACGGCACCAGTCATTTCCTCGGCCTTGATGTGCATGATGTGGGCCTGTGGACCGAACCGATCGCCGAAGGCATGGTGTTCACCTGCGAACCAGGCATCTATATCCGGGAAGAAGGCCTGGGCATAAGGCTTGAGAACGATATTCTGGTGACGAAGGAGGGGCCGGTGGACCTATTCGCGGAGATCCCTGTGGAGGCCGATGCTGTGGAGGAATTGATGAACCGGGAAAAGGTGGTGGCCTGAATTGGAAGAGCCAAGGGGATCGTTACCATCCCCATTGTGCCCAAAGGGCCAGGATGAGCAGGGAGAATACCACGGATTCTCCCACCCATGCCCGTTTGGTGCCTTGGAATGCGTGCGCGGTGAAGATCACCAGGGGTAGCGCCAGCAACACCGGCGGAAGCACGCCGGTAAGGAACCAGGCGAATAAGAGCAGGATCCCGAATGCGGCGGTAACGGCCAGAAAAGAGGACAGCAGATTCTTCTGCCGCATGATCCCGCGCCGGTAACTCCGTGAATAGGAAAGTATGCCCACAGGAAGAACCCCGGCCAACACCATGCCCAGCAGTATCCGTTGCGAATCGGAAACCGTGCCTATGGAGGGATGATCCAGATGGGATGGGATGATCGTGAGCAAAGGGCGCCATTCCGATCCAGCGAGTTCTACCATGGCCCAGGCGAAATAGAACACCACAAGATGGCCCATCAATGGCACCACATACTCCCGCCACTGGAAAGGCCGGATCACGGAAACGGAGGCCCAGATCACCACCAGAAGGAAGGCGTAAGGCAGGTAGAACATGGATGCGATGCCCATGAGCATACCCGCATCGAACACAGTGGACATGACAGTGCCTGTATTGCTCATGGTCCAGGTGCGCCGAAGCGATGACAGCACGAAAGGCATACCCAACAGCGTAGGTTCGAGTGGAGCCGATGGTCCGAACGCGGCGAGCAGGATCGGAAAGATCAGTGCCGGCAGATACATCGGCCTGTCCAGCAGCTCCGCATCATTGACGAGGACGGAAAGTTGCGTGGCCACCAGCATTACAACCAGCAATACCAGGGTACCCTGTAGCCATGGCCTCTCCGCGGCAGCCATGGCCACAAGACCTTGCAACGGCATATGCGGTCCAGGGACCAGAACCGGTTTAAAGAAGGCCGGCAGGAACAGCATGGGTACGAGCACCAGCAACCCAGTGAGCACAATTGGCTGATTGCTTCTGAAAATGCTGGTGAGCATGTTCTCCCTGCTCGTCTATCTTTGCCCGAGATCAAGCGACCTCCCGATGTACAAGATCTTCTTTGGCATAGGCCATTTCCTGGAAGCCACCTTCGCGTTCATCGTTGCCCTGGAATGGCTTCCGGTCATCGTTATATCCTTGCTGCTTACGTTCGGGTTCTTCTATTGGCTTTACCTGCAGAAGCGCTACAGCGATAATGCCCGCCGCCGGGGCACCATGATCTGAGCTTTCATCAGACCTGCTGTTGCGCACCACGGGGTGTGGTCACCTTCACCAGGTCCTTACCTATGTCACTCCGGAAGGTGCGGCCCTCGAAGGCGATCAAGGGCACATTCCTATAAGCCGCGGCCATGGCCTGTTCCAGATCCTTGCCGAAAGCCGTGACAGCCATCACCCGTCCTCCGGCCGTGACCAGTTCTCCTTCCTTCGTTAGTTGGGTGCCGGCCTGGAACACATAGGCATCCCTGACCATGTCCATGCCTACGATCACCTTCCCTTCTTCGTAGCTTCCAGGATAACCTTCCGAAGCAAGTACCACCGTCACTGCCGTACGATCATCCACATCCACGTGGCGTTCACTCAATGTACCTGACGCGATCCCCTCGAAAAGGTCAAGCAGATCGGTGCGCAACCGTGGCAGGATGCACTGTGCCTCCGGATCGCCAAGGCGCACATTGTATTCGATCACATAGGGTTCATTGTTCATCACCATGAGCCCCATGAAGATGAATCCGCTATAGGGGATGCCCTCCTTCTGCAATCCTCTTATGGTGGGCGCCGCGATACGATCATGCACCTTCTGCATCAGATCCTTGTCCGCGAACGGCGCAGGAGAAACAGCACCCATGCCCCCAGTGTTGGGGCCTCTGTCGCCATCGCCGATGCGTTTGTGATCCTTTGCGGCGGGGAGCATCTTGAAGGCGGTGCCATCCGTGATAAGGAAAGCGGAGAGTTCCATGCCCTTCAGGTATTGCTCGAGCACCACCTTCTCACCGGCGGCGCCGAATTCCTTGCCGGAAAGCATGCGTTCCAGCACGCGCTCCGCCTCTTTCCTGTCGCTCGTGATCACTACCCCCTTGCCGGCGGCCAATCCATCCGCCTTGATCACGTATGGTGGTTGCATGCGATCCAGGTGCTCGATGGCCTCCTTCAACTGCCCACGCTGGAAGGTGCGATGTGCCGCGGTTGGGATGTTATGGCGGAACATGAACTCCTTGGCGAAATCCTTGCTTCCTTCCAGCATCGCCGCCTGCTGCCGGGGCCCGATCACGGTGACCTTCCCCTGCAACTGCGGATCATCGGCGATCCGATCATGCAGGCCATCCACCAGTGGCCCTTCCGGGCCGACCACCACCATGCTGATGTTCTTTTCCAGCAGGAAGCGGCGCAACCCTTTTTGATCCTTCAGGTCCAGGTCCACATTGCGGCCATGCCTCACTGTGCCGGGATTTCCAGGAGCCACATACAGCTCATCCAGCAGTGAACTTTGGGCGATCTTCCAGGCCAGCGCATGTTCGCGGCCGCCACCACCGATCAACAGGACATTCATTTCGATCGTCTTTGCACAAAGGAAAGATCCACGTGCCGGGGACCGAAAGTTTCTTTTCAACAAATGAACAACGCCGCATCCCCAGCGGGACGCGGCGTTATCCAGTGATCGCAAGGATCAGTGCTTGTGGGCCACCCGCTTGATACTACAGCCGATGTTCCGAGTAGTGGCCGGATCGATGGGCTTTCCTTCGTTCAACGCCGTTAGCGCATTGCGCAACCAGGGCTCCTTCACCGCATCGGGATCCGCCATACTGTCATCTATGGCACCCTTGTACACCAGCTTCATATTCGAATCGAACAGGAAGACATGGGGCGTGGTGCGTGCCGCGAACGCATCGGCCATGGTGCTGTTCTCGTCCAACAAATACAGCCCGGCGTAACCCTTCTCCTCAAACCGCTTTTGCATATCGGACATGGATTCGCCCTTATCGCGGGTGGTATGGTTGCTATTGATCAGGGCCATGCCCACGCCAAGCCGCTTGCTGAAGGCATGCAATTCAGGGTAGCGCCCTTCCCAGCCGGCACCGGCATCCGAACCCACCACGAATGGACAATTGTTGCTTGTGAAGATCACCAAGAGCCCCTTTTCACCGGCCACATCCTTAAGGGTGACCTGTTTCCCGGAAACGTCGGCAAGTGCGTGGTCCAGCTTCGGTGCGGTATCACCGAGGTTGAGGTCCTTCAATGGGTCATGCGGTAGCGCAAGGGCTACAGTGGCGGCCATGGTGGCCAACAAGATGTTCATGCTCATGTTCGCGTAAAGATGGAGGGCAAGTTAGCCCGTTCTCAACAATGGTGCCATGTATGGTACTGCTCAAAGAGGGATGTTACCGTGCTTCTTTCTGGGCAGGGTATCCACCTTATTCCGAAGCATCTCCAGTGCGGCTATTATCTTCTTCCTGGTTTCACTGGGCCTGATCACCTCATCCACAAAACCCCGGGAAGCGGCCTCGTACGGATTGGCGAATTGCTCACGGTACTCCTCCTCTTTCTCCCGGTGCTTCGCCTGCGGATCATCCGCTTTCGCGATCTCGTTCTTAAAGATGATCTCCGCCGCACCCTTGGCTCCCATCACCGCGATCTCAGCACTCGGCCACGCATAGTTCATGTCCGCGCCGATGTGCTTTGAATTCATCACATCATATGCACCGCCGTAGGCCTTGCGTGTGATCACCGTGATCCTTGGCACCGTGGCTTCGCTGAATGCGTAGAGCAGCTTGGCACCATGGTTTATTATCCCCCTCCATTCCTGGTCCGTTCCCGGCAGGAAACCCGGCACATCCACGAAGACGAGTAGTGGAATGTTGAATGAATCGCAAAAACGTACGAACCTGGCGGCCTTGATGCTTGCATCGATATCCAGCACCCCCGCAAGCACAGCCGGTTGGTTGGCCACGCAACCCACCGTATGGCCTGCCACGCGCGCGAAGCCTACCACCATGTTGCGGGCATATTCCGCATGCACTTCCATACTGCTCCCGGGATCGATGACGGCGTTCAATACTTCGCGGATATCATAAGGCTGGTTGGGGTTATCCGGAATAATGTTGTTCAATGCAGGTCGCGTTTCATCACCCAGGATGAACGGCACCACCGGTGGATCTTCCTCACAATTGCTGGGTATGTAGGATACCAGGCGCCTTAATGCCTTGATCCCTTCCAGTTCATTGGCCGCCGTGAAATGTGCCACCCCGCTTTTGCTCGCGTGCGTGTTCGCACCACCCAGGTCCTCGCTGCTCACTTCCTCGTGGGTCACCGTCTTCACCACATTAGGACCGGTAACGAACATGTAACTGGTGCCTTGTGTCATGAGCACGAGATCCGTTAGCGCAGGACTGTAGACAGCTCCACCTGCACAGGGGCCGAGGATGGCACTGATCTGGGGGATCACACCGCTCGCGCGCACATTCCGATAGAAAATATCCGCGTAACCGGCGAGTGAGACCACACCTTCCTGGATACGGGCACCCCCGCTGTCGTTGAGGCCGATGACCGGTGCGCCACTGCGCATGGCCAGGTCCATGATGCGGCAGATCTTCGCGGCATGGGCTTCTGCCAGGGAACCGCCAAGCACGGTGAAATCCTGTGAGAACACATACACGGTGCGGCCATCGATGGTGCCATAGCCGGTTACCACTCCATCACCCAGGAACTTCTGCTTTTCCAGTCCGAAATTGCTGCTCCGGTGGGTGACCAGCCTGCCGATCTCCTGGAAGGAACCTTCATCAAGCAGCAGATCGATCCTTTCACGAGCGGTGAGTTTACCCTTCTTATGTTGTGCGGCGATCCGATCCGGGCCACCTCCTTCCAGCGCTTTTGTATTGGATGCATCCAGCTTCTCCAGGTGCTCCTTCATGCTCGTATGTTGGATCTCGGCGGTCTTCATGGCGGGCTCGCATGTGCGAAGGGGTGCCAAATTACACCCCATCCATCGTGGGAGCAGGCATGGGGCAATATGTAATGTGTAAATTGGTGCGCCATGCAGTGGCGCTTCGCCGACCTTCCCGTTCGTACGAAATTCATGTTCACGCTGGGCATTCCGGTGATCGGGATGGTACTGCTGATCAGCAAGCTGGTGGACTCCAACCTGAAACGCAGTCAGGTCTATGAGTACATCAAGACGCAATCCGAGCGCATGAGTCTGTTCTCCAATGTGATGCACCAGGTGCAACGGGAAAGCGCCTATTCGGTAGGTTACCTCACGGGGCAGGCCATGACCCAGGTGAAACTGCGTCTACAGCATGTACAGACGGATGAAGCGATCTCGGCACTGCAGAATTCCGCCACCGCCAATGCCATTCCGCTGGAGGAACAAGGTTCCTTCAATGGCCTGCACATCCTGCGGGAACGGGTGCTTGAGCGACGCACCGATCCCACAAGCGTGTCCAGGACATACCGTGCCATGGACAACGCTCTTCTCGAGGAATTGGGCCGGGTGGGCAGGCTTGCCCTGGATCCGGAAACGAAGGACCGCTTCTATGCACACCTGCGGCTGCTCAACGCAAAGGAAGCCCTGAGTGTGGTGCGGGATAAACTCAGCATAGGCCTTAAAGACATGGATCTGGACCATGCTGAATTGGCCGACCTCAGCGAACAGATATCGCAATACGAGGCCAACGTTTTCCTCTTTGAACGCGATGCACCGCCTGAAGTGATGAACACTTACCGGAACGTGTTCCAGGGACCCGATGTGAATTTCATGCGTTCCATCATTGGCACCGTGAAGGAGCGCCGCATGTTGGACAGGAACACCATAGCCGCACAGCAATGGTGGGAACTTTCACTCCGTGCATTGGAAAAGTTGAAGATGGTGGAGGACCATTCACTGGAATTGATCGAGGAGAACACCGCAGCGAATTCCAGGGATGCGCGTATCCGCCTGTTCATCGTGCTCGCCGCCTTGATCGGTGTGGTGGGCGCAGTAACAGTTATGGGCTTCGTGGTGATGCGTGGCGTACGGAACACGGTGAATGAAGTGGCCCATGCGGCACGCTCACTGTCCATGGGCGATGTGCGTGCGACCGTGCCGGTGAACTCCCAGGACGAGATCGGGCAGATGGCCCTCTCGTTCAATGGCATGATCGACAATATCCGTTCCCTGGCCAGTAGTGCCGAGGCCATCGGCAAGGGTAACTACGATACGTATGTCACCGTGCGGGGGCCGCAGGATGTGCTGGGGAATGCCCTGCTTCGCATGAAGGAGAACCTGAAGGCGGCGAAGCTCCGGGATATGGAACAGACGCAGGCGCTCCAGGAGGAAAAGAAGAAAATAGAGCAGGCGAATGAGCGGATCCACCTCCTGATCAAGGAAATGCACCACCGGGTGAAGAACAACCTGCAGGTGGTGGCCAGCCTGCTCCGGCTACAAGCCGGCACCATAGCGGATGAGCGACTGCAGCATGCCTTCGACCAAAGCCAGAGCCGGGTCACATCCATGGCCCTGATCCATGAGAAGCTTTATAAGGGAGACGAACTGTCCATGCTGGACGTAGGGCATTACATCCATGAACTGTTCGCGGAACTGGTGACCTTGAATGATGTGGGGGAAAGGATCACCTACCGCACGGATATCGATGATGATCTGATGCTGGACCTGCATACCATGGTGCCACTGGGTCTGCTGCTCAACGAATTGATCACCAATTCTTTCAAACACGCCTTCCAGGGCAGGGAGAACGGCCGGATCGACCTGGCCATCCATCGGGTGCATGAAAAGGAATTCGACCTGCTTTACCTGGATGATGGGGTGGGTATCCCTATCGAAAAGCAGAACGGCGATGGATCCACGCTTGGCGTCTCACTTATTGAAAGCCTTGTGGAACAACTCAATGGCCGAATGACGGTGGAGGGCGGTACTGATGGTACACGCTACCATATCCGCTTCAAGACGTTGGAAAAGGAAGAGCGGCCGTTGGTGCGGCGCCCTTGACGATACGGGTCAGAGTTGCGCCTCAACCTCTTCCGTGAGGTCCATGTTGTGGTACACGGAGTTCACGTCCTCATCCTCCTCAAGCAGATCCACAAGTTTCAGCACATTCTTCGCGGTTTCCAGATCAGCCGGGGCAGTAACGAGCGGGAAGCGCTTCAACTCCGCGCTCTTCACCTCCACCCCCAGTTCATCCAGCTTCTGCTGCATCTGCCCGAATGCCTGAAAGGGCGCGTAGATGATGAATCCTTCTTCATCACGCACCACATCATCGGCACCACCATCGATCACTTCCATCTCGAACTCGTCTGGATCCTTCCCCTTCAGCGCCGCGTTCTCGACCACGAATTCAGCCTTGCGCTCGAAGATGTGGCCCAGTGATCCGCTAGTGCCCAGGTTGCCATTGCATTTGGTGAAGAAGCTGCGCACATTGCTCACCGTACGATTCACATTGTTGGTCGCGGCCTCTACGAAAATGGCCACCCCACCGGGCGCATAACCCTCGTACGTCACTTCCTGATAATCGGCCTCTTCGCCTCCGGCGGCCTTCTTGATCGCACGATCCACATTGTCCTTGGGCATGTTCATGCCTCGGGCGTTCTGGATGGCCACCTTCAACCGGGAATTGGCTTCGGGATTAGGACCGCCGGCCTTCACGGCCATGGCGATCTCCTTGCCAATGCGGGTGAAGAGTTTGCTCAGCTTCGCATTGCGGGCGAAGATCTTGTGTTTGCGTTTCTCGAAAATGCGGCCCATGTGCGGAAGGATGTGTGCCGTGCCACGGAGGGCAACGGGCCCGCTAAATTAGGCCTTGATGGCAATGGCCCGGCAATGAAGGCTTGCGGCGGATGATCGGGGGCTTGTACCCACGCTCAAAGAAAAGGCCGCGAAGCATGCTCCGCGGCCCCAGGTCCAACCCCTCGTTGCGTGGCACGAACGGTACCGTAGCTAGTTGAACCCGATGATGGTCAATCCTACATTGAAAGGGATCACTTCCGGCCCACGATCTTCCCTGAACAATGGCGTAAGGGAATATTCCGCGAAGAGATTCAGCGCACCGAAACCAACGCGTACGGAAGCGGCCAACCGGTATGGCAATAAATGATAATCGCCGGTATCCTTGTCTGTGCGCATGCGGCCTGTTTCCCCACGATAACGCTGCTTGTACATGGTATCGAAATACCAGCTGCCGATCACGCCCGCGGCCAGATGCACATTCCCCTTGCGTGAATAACCGCGTATTTTACCGGCCAACAGTTCTTCTTCCGTAGGTAGGGGCGCACGCTTGGTGTTGAACTCGAGCATGAGAGGTAATCGCAGACCTATCTGCCGCAGTTTGTTCTTGCGGAATTCGGGCCGTTCCACATCCAGTGCGAACACGGAATCCGCGTCATACCTCAAGAGCACATTGTTCCTGAAATGGTAGCTGGTGAACTCCACCCCCAGCCCTGTCATAAGACCTGCATGATGCGTTCCGAATTCGAGCTTGCGCTCCATGAAGTTGATCGCGAAGAAGCGTGAACGCGCATTGTTGATCTCCAGGAATTCCGCGTCCCCGGATAGGTCGGCATCATGATCCGGGCCTAACAGCGTATTCACCCCCAGATCCAGTCCGGACCAGTAAGTGAATTTCCTGCGCCGCTCCTTCTTCAGGTCCTTCAACTCGTCGGCCAGGCTGTCCTTTACCGATGTCCATGGTTTGGGTTCGGAATGGATGGTGATGATCTTGCGCTTCAATTCGATCCGGATGGGATCGGATGTGCCCGTGGAATCACCTTCGGTCTCCACTTTGGCGAATCCACCTTCCTTGGAATTGACACCCAGTTGCAAGGAGGTCTTCTTTTCCGTACTCACATTCACGGTATCCGTTTGGGACATGGCCGGCATGGTGGTCATCAACAAAGCCAGGGCCTGGAGCAGCTTCTTCATCTTCGATGCTTTCTATACATGGGACGGGCCCATGGAGCATTAGTTACAGTTGCTGTGGAACTATTCTGAAGGGACTTTGGGACCATGCCATAAAGACAAAGGCCCCGATGTGGCCCTTGCAGAAGAAAGGTAGATGATATCAGGTGCTTTCTGGCTTGAAGGAGATCCGCATGTGGGTGGTGCGCCAGATCCCATTATTGTCCCCGATATCGATCTTGGCGAGCTTGCGGATCACATACTCCTTGAGCCTTTCGTTGCTCGAGGCGCAATCCAGCACTTCCACACGTCCTTCCTTATCGATAACGAAACTCACATACACATCGCCGGTCATGTCCTGCTTCACGGCAACAGGATAAGCCAGATGCTTGTTGAGCGCCCTATCCAGCACCCGCTCCATGGCTGTTTTCGTGTTCTTGATCTTCACTGGTTTTGCGGCCATGGCATGGCCAATGGTGCATATTGTTGCGATCAAGGCGAGGCTGCGTGCGATGTTGGTGATCATTGTTCTCTGGTTTTGCTCATAAGACGAGGCCCGCCCCAGCGTAGTTACAAGAGAATAGAGTGATCGTGATAAGCGGAAGGGATCATGGACGAATGGTTGGACAGCGATGGCACTGGGTGATGGATACCAAAAACGAAATGAGGGCTTTGCGCCCCCATCCCGAGATCCTTCCTACAAGAAGTTCTTCAACGGCCGGTGCTCGCTGTGATCGCGAAGCCGCGGCCTATGCGCAGATCGAAGCGGCTCACCTTCCCCTCATGCCTTTCCACTTCCAAACCCGCGCGCTCGCCAGCCACCGCTTTGAGGCCACGGTCGACCACAGCTACGGCATCATCCGCGTCCAAAGCTCCGGTATTCGTCTTATTATTGGGGAGCACCTTATCACGCAAGGCATTCGCCACCATGTGACCCACATTCGCGGTGACCTGGGGCTGTTCCTCGATCACTTCGGCCAAAGCAGGAGCTTCTTCCTCCACCATGGTGAATGGAGCGGACTCTTCCACTACAGCCATGGGTTGCCGATCGATCTCCACCGGTGGCAGCTGCACTGGACGATGATCCGCGTATGTAGGAACAGCATCCTCGACGGATGGCCTCGCCTCCTCCCTCACTGGAGCATGCATACGGTCCTGCTTCGGAGCAGTTGTATGGACCTCGGCCACCAGTGGTTCAACGGTCGTTTCCGGGGCCGTGTTTTTATCCTCGGACCGCGCCTCCGGAGCAGTGGTCACATCCACCTCCTTGATCGATCCAACATCTTCCACCGGAACTGACACCTGGGTCGAAGCAAGGAGGTCTTCTCCATCAGCATGCTTGAGTATGGACCATACCGCCACCCCAAGAAGCAAGGCCACTGAAGCTGCGGCCGCCAGCCTAACGAGATCCTGGCGGAAACCAATAGCTATGACCCGGCCACCTTTGCGCAATCCTGCTTTATGCGGAAAATGTACCGGGTGGGCTTCAATGCGGGCCCGAGCCAACTGTGTGAGTAGCTCGCGTGCATCGGCATTTTCGTTCAGGTACCTCTCCAGATCCTTCTCCTGCCCGGCGGAAAGGTCGCCCTCCAGGCGGGCGATCAAATGATCTTCCAGATCATACCTGGTGATCGCCCCCTGAGGTGGCAGCTCCCGCTGCAATCCAGCCTTGGCCGGGAAATGGATGGCCGATCGCTGAAACCGGGTGAACGAATAAAGGCGGCTATCCTCTGCATGTTCAGGATGCTCGTAAAGGAACTTTTCCAATGCAAGCAGTTGCTCCCTGGAAAGATCACCTTCCAACCTCGCCACCAAATGATCCTCCAGATCCCATGGAGCCACGACCCCCTTTGGCGGCAACTCCTTCTTCAACTCATCCTTGAAAGGGATCGGAGTTATGTTGAATGAGCCATCCAGTTCCGGTAACGGCCCTTCATCCGGTACAAGTTCAGGGTTGGCGGCGAGGAAGCCTTCCAACTCGCGTTCCTGTTCGGGAGAAAGCCGCCCCTCCAGCCGATCAAGCAGCCAGGCCTCATAGTTGGTATGGTCGATCCTCTCCTTCACAATACCGTTTCCAATTGTCCGATGTAATTCTTCAACGCTGTGCGGCCACGGTAGATGTACACTTTGACCTGGCTCTCGTTCAAACCAGTAAGCCTGGCGATCTCTTCGTAGCTGTACCCTTCCAGATCGCGCAGAAGTACCACGCTTCGTTGCGTGGCTGGGAGCATCGCCAGGCCTGCTTCAAGCAATTCCTTCAGGTCCGGCTGCGACTGGCTTGTTGACCTAATATCCTCATGATGCTCCTCCATGCGCGTGCTGCGGCCGCTCTTCCGCACTTCATCCACCATGATGTGGTGCGCGGTGGTGAACAAATAGCTTTTCACTTTGGCCGCTTGCACCTGATCCACCTTCATCCAAAGCCGGGCAAAACTCTCCTGTACCACGTCCTTCGCGGCATCCTCATCGCGCAGGTGCTTCAGGGCGAAGCGATAGATGCCGTCCGCATGCATGTCCACAGCGTGGTTATACTCAGTGGTGGTCACAGGAGCAACAGGGAGGGGTTCTGTTCATGGGACGGCCGCTCCCAGCGAAAGTTACAGCAAGTGCGAAAATTTCCCGTCACACCAGTTTCGTGGCCAGTGATGTTGTGCGGCGCTTGTGTTCAAGGAACGGGGATACCTCCTTCAGCGCCCTCTCACGAAGCAATTGGAATTCGGATCCTTCCAATGGGTCATCACCCACATCCACACCCGCCTTGTGCATCTGCAACTCTTCATGCAACGAGCGGATGGCCTGCGCACGTGCTTCAAGCCGGTACCGCATTGTATTCCATCGCTCCATTACTTCAGGGATCGTCTGGTGCACACCCCACTCCCGCATCCTTTCGCATATATCCAGCAGGCGATCGTCGGCGGCTTTGAGCAATCCCTTCATAAAACGCATTTCATCCTGTACGCATTCGCGCATCACGTCATCGTAATGCGCCTCCCTGGTCCATTGGGCTATGAGTAATTCGCGCAGGTCGATGAGCGCCAGGTCCATTTCCACCCAGGCGTATTCCCGTTCCAGTTCCACTGCCCGTGCCTCCAGAAAATCCAGTTCCTCCAGCATCTCTTCCTGCCCGGATGTGATGTTCCAGGACCTCTCACTATTGCAGGATACCGCGAACAGCAACAACAGCACTGAAAACGGTAATAGGTGGAGCAGGCGGAACAGCATGGCCATGGTGGACGGTATGCGGATCCGGTGCCAGAGATCTGGCACGTGGTGTAAAGGCTTCTTAAGACCAGATCAATCGCCAGGAAGTGTGCGGTCGTTCCCACTGTTGCCGCCCTGCCATATCGCTAGTTTTGTTGTCATGCGCCGGGCATTGATCATTGTTGGGCTCATTCTACTGGTAGTGGGTCTGCTTTGGCCATGGTTGGTGAAGAGTGGTCTTTGGCGCTGGTTCGGCAGATTACCCGGTGATATCCGCATCGAACGGGAGGGCTTTTCGATCTACTTTCCGATCATGACGATGTTGCTGCTTTCCATGTTGTTCAGTTTGGTATTGTGGCTTTTTCGAAAGTGATGATAAATTGGTGCCTTCACCTCAGGAGCCATGTCTCTACCGGGCCGCAGCCATCTGATCCTTCCGGGCATTCTACTAATGTTCCTTTCCGTACCTGTTCCCGCTTTCGCTCAGGACGATGCCGGTTATTCCGGTCTATTCCTGGGTATTGGAGTGGGCCAGGATGTTGGTGGTATGATTGGAGCGAAGGCCACATATTGGGTGGCTCCATACCTGGCGGGTTTCGCAGGTGGGGGGTGGGCCGTGGTGGATGGCGGTTATAATCTAGGGGTGGAGGTGCGGCTGCCTTCGCGCTCCCGCGCAAGCTTTTTCGCCACCGGCATGTATGGTTACAATGCGGTGATCCAGGTCAAGGGGAAAGAGCAATTGAATGGTATCTACTATGGCCCCACTGCAGGGCTCGGCCTTATGCTGCGCCAACGCCTAATTGCGAACTACTGGCGGTTTTCTCTGAACTACCCTTCCGCTCACAAGAAATGCTGAATGATTGGGAGTCGATCAAGAATAGGGGCGACCTCCAGGTGCAGCAGGATCTGCTGCCATTTACAGTAGGCGTGGGTTATCACTTCGCTTTGTAGCGGAGCAGTGGTCATACTGGCCTAGGCGATCACCCGCCCGCGCCGGATAGAAGAACGGCCCTCCCCCAGCGATCCCTTCACGGCAGCGATCACGGCCTTTTCGTCGAACCCACACTCGGCATATAGCTCCGGCTGCGTTCCATGTTCGATCCAGCGATCAGGGATCCCCAACCGCTTCACTTGCGCATGGTAACCATGGTCCACCATGAATTCCAGGATCGCGCTGCCCATGCCGCCCTGTAGGCAGCCATCCTCCACCGTTACCACATGCTTGAACTTGCCAAACACCTCATGCAGCAGAAGTTCATCCAATGGTTTCACGAATCGCATGTCATAATGCGCCACGCTGTATCCTTCGGCCTCCAACGCATCAATGCCTTTTGCGGCGATGTTGCCGATGTGGCCGATGGTGAGCACCGCGATGTCATTGCCGGAACGAACCTTCCGACCTGTTCCGATCTTGATCTCCTTGAAGGGCGTCTTCCACTCGGTCATCACACCTTCACCACGCGGATAGCGGATGCTGAATGGGCCTTGGTCCGGCAACTGCGCCGTATACATCAGGTCACGCAGCTCCTCTTCGTTCATCGGTGCACTCACCACCATGTTGGGTATGCAGCGGAAGTAAGCGAGATCGAAGACGCCGTGATGTGTGGGCCCGTCCGCACCGGCCAGTCCGCCCCGATCCAGACAGAATACCACGTTCAGTTTCTGTAGTGCCACATCATGCACCACCTGATCATAGGCGCGCTGCATGAATGAGCTGTAGATGTTGCAGAAGGGTATCATGCCCTGTGTGGCCAACCCAGCGCTGAACGTTACCGCGTGCTGTTCGGCGATACCCACGTCGAAAGCCCGATCAGGCATGGCCTTCATCATGATGTTCAGCGAGCAACCGGTGGGCATGGCCGGTGTGATACCCACGATCTTCGGATTCTTCTCCGCAAGCTCCA
>JAEZCB010000122.1 GCA_023412755.1 Bacteroidota bacterium | reverse complement strand
ATGTAGAGGATGTTTTCGATGCCGGGCCAAGCTCTTTCGTGCAAGCCACGGATCCACTTGGCCGCTACCACAACCCTACGGCGGGACGTGTTGTTTTCGGCGGCATGCGGTGGGAAGGCGTGTTATCCAGCGGCCGCTGATCGCTGATCAACGATCCTGATCCCAAAACAAGTGGTGCGGTCCATTCGGAGTATGCGACAGCACCGGTTCCTTTGCTGCCGATGCTATCCCCTTCGCTGATCATCGCGGTGATCGCGGCCTATTTCGGGCTGCTCTTCATCATATCTTATCTCACCTCGCGCAAGGCCGGCAACAGTGCCTTTTTTCTGGGAGATCGCCGGTCGCCATGGTATATCGTGGCGTTCGGCATGATCGGGGCGTCCTTGAGCGGTGTCACCTTCATCAGTGTACCGGGCATGGTGGCGGCGGATCAGTTCAGCTACCTGCAGATGGTGCTCGGCTACCTGCCCGGATATGCGGTGATCGCCTTCGTGCTCATGCCGCTCTACTACCGGCTTCAACTCACATCCATCTATGGCTATCTGGGCCAGCGCTTCGGACCGGCCAGCTACCTCAGCGGTGCATGGTTCTTTCTGCTAAGCCGCAGCGTGGGATCCGCAGCGCGGCTCTATCTGGTGGCCGTCGTGCTGCAGTTCCTGATCTTCGATGCGATGGGTATACCCTTCGTGGCAACGGTGGTGATCACACTGGCGTTGATCTGGCTGTATACCAATCGCGGAGGCATGGGCACGATCATCTGGACGGATACGCTTCAGACGTTTTTCATGCTCCTGGCCGTGGCGGGAACGGTATTGTTGTTGGGAGAAAAACTGGGCTGGGACCTTTCCCAAACGATCACAGAGATCCGTTCAAGCGACCTGTCACGGATCTTTTTCTTCGATGATCCAAAGCCGGGAACGTTCTTTTGGAAGCAGTTCCTTGGCGGCATGTTCATCGCCATAGCCATGACCGGTCTGGACCAGGACATGATGCAGAAGAACCTGAGCTGCCGCAACATCCGCGAAGCACAGCTGAACATGGTCTCCTTCAGCCTCGTGTTGGTGCTGGTGAACCTGATGTTCCTTTCACTGGGCACCCTGCTCTACCTGTTCGTACGGCAGGAAGGGATCACGGTGCCCGCGCGAGCGGATGAACTCTATCCCATGATCGCCACGAGCGGACACCTTCCCATCATCGTGGGTCTCTTGTTCATCCTTGGGCTGATAGCGGCGGCCTATTCCAGTGCGGATAGTGCCCTCACAGCGCTCACCACCTCTGTGTGTGTGGATGTACTGAAGATCGATCGCTACCCGGAAGAAAAACGCACGCTTCTACGCCGTAGGGTCCACCTCCTGATGAGCGTGGTGATGGTGGTATTGATCCTGATATTCCGTGCGTTCAATGATGCCAGTGTGATCAAGACGGTATTCACCGTGGCCGGCTACACCTATGGCCCACTCCTCGGTCTCTATGCGTTCGGCATGATCACCAGAATAGCGGTGCATGATCGGTATGTTCCCGTGGTGGCCATCGCCTCGCCCCTTATCACCTTCCTGCTGGACCGTTATTCAGAAGATCTCTTCGGAGGTTATCGTTTCGGTTTTGAATTGCTGCTTGTGAATGGGGCCATCACATTCATGGGATTGCTGGCGTTGAGTAGGAAGGGAGCATCCCCGCTGGTGGTGGACACGGATCGGAACCCTTAGGGCCGGTGATGCCGGAACTAGATCCGCTCACGTTGTGCCAAAACCCTTGTGCTGGCTTTTCAATCCGCGGGCCACATCCTGCAGTTCAGCTTCTTTTTCGAACTCCACCATGAGGTGGCCATCCAGGAGGATCTTCGGATCCACCGCCAGCCGGAATATTTCCCTGTAGGTGCGTTCTACTGTGGCTGGATCGAACTCCTTGTTGCGCCGCAGGTTCTTCCGGTAGGTGATCCAATTGAATAGCAGAATGAACGGATAGAGGAAGGGGAACAGGAAGATCGATGTGGGTTTGTAGCGCGTGGTGTGCACCTTGCGGATCTTGAAACCCGCCAGTTTGGCCAGCACCCTGAGCCTTTGGATGCCGATCAGAAAGATGTGGCCATAATAGATCTCATCGGTGATCTCGTTGCGCGAGAGCCAGATGCTGTCCAACTCATTTGGTGGCATCATGGAGCCGAAGCGTTCACTTTCCGATAGCAGATAACTCACCTTCGCGCGCAGGTTGCTGTAGTTCGGGGTGGTGATCAGCAACAGTCCACCGTGTCGCAACACACGGTTGAATTCCTTGAAGGCCTTCATCTGGTCCGCGAAATGCTCGATGCCCTCCTGGCAGATCAGCGCATCTGCGCAAGCACCCTGCAGCGGCAACCCTTCAGCGATGTTGGCCCGCAGGCATTGCAAGCCCTCCACCTTGAAGTATTCGGGGAAAAGATCCAGCGCCATGGGTTCCGCCCCAATGTCCTGCAGGATCCGCGTGGTCACACCATTGCCTGCCGGAAGGTCTATCACCCGCATGCCACGCAACCGCTCTTTATTCTGGAGCAGGTAGCGCTTCACATGGTACTTTATGCTGCGCGGGTCCTCCGTGTAGTCCATGCCACTTTCGTGGCCGCAAGTTCCGACAAAAGATGCTAAGCGTTGCGTGAGATATACCGCAGTCCATTCAGGCTGTCCGGTATCACCGCCAGGCCCAGGGCGGTGAATATCAGCGTGAGCACCGGCCAGTCATGGAAGGTGATGCCCACCAGGATGCCGCTCACAAGGATCAGCGCGAAAAGCAGGCCGGTGAGGTGCAGGCCGAAGAACGCATAGCGGTCCACAGTGCCGGGCGATGCCTCTGGCGCTTCCATGGGCCGGCGGCGGTGACTGTAACGTTTGGGATCGGTCGGTGGCGGAGGAGATGGTGGCGCCTGCCGGTAGTAACGCAATTCCTTATCATAGCGCGAGCGCTTGCTCACATCGCTCAGCACATCATAAGCCTCATGCACAGCGCGGAAAACGGTGGCCGCTTTGGGTGATGGGTTGATGTCCGGGTGGCAATCCTTTACACGCCGCCTATAGGCACGCTTGATCTGGGCCGGGCTTGCGTCCCGGCCTATACCCAGAAGCTTATAGTGATCATAGCGCAACATCCTTCAGCTCCGATCCTACCCGAAGAACGGTGTGAAGTTGGTTTTATGCAAATACGGCCGCTACTGTATCTTACCGATACCAGATGGACCGCTTTGCCTACATCATCCTTCTCATCGCCGTTCTTATATACAAGACGGCCGATGCACAGGTAGGGTTGCCGCGCCTGATCATAAAAAATGCGGACACTGATGCTCCTGTTGCCCGCGTGCATGCGAAGGATCGATCCTCCGGTGCGCTATTTATCTCCGGCCAGGGTGGCCTGATCGATCTCGAAAAAGCCTTATTCCCGCTTTCCCTGGAGCTTTCGCACATCGGTTATGAAGAACGCACCATTGCGATCCACGCCGCCGATCTGCTTGCAATGGGACCCTTGCCGGTATACCTGATGCCCAGAGCGATAGAGCTGCCTCCTCTGGAGGTGAAGCGGCAAGCGCCGGAAGTGGTCTACCAGCGCGAAGATCTCCACGTGGGCGACTACCACGTGGACCAGGATGGGCTTTGGGTGTTGGTGTACGATAAACCCCAGCTATGGCACCGGCAGGAAAGGGCCGGTGAGCAACTCTATAAAGGCGCACGGCTGCATCTACTGGACACGCTGTTCCGGGAACGGGCTGTCCACACCTTCAGGGAAAAGGTGAATGGCCTGCACAGTGATCATCTGCAACGCGTGGTGGTGGAGGGTGAACTGCATGCCTGGGTGGCCGAAGCGCGTGGTGAGGTGATCGCCCTGGGTGTGATGGACAAGGAGACCATGCAAAAGGCATTGCTGCCCTGGAAGGATACACTGGGAGGTTTTCTGCTGGGCGATGATCGGGTTGACGACTGGCCCGCCTTCGCGCACCTGGCCTATGATCCCGTTAAACAGGAGACACGTACCATCTGCACGGTGGAGGAC
>JAEZCB010000095.1 GCA_023412755.1 Bacteroidota bacterium | reverse complement strand
GAGGAAAGGCGTATCGATCTGGTGCACATCGCCGGTGAAAACGATCTTGGTGCCCTCTCCCGCCCTGCTTATCACGGTCTTGATCTCCAGAGGCGTCAGGGTGTGGGCCTCATCCACGATGAAGAATATATTGCTAAGGCTTCGACCTCGGATATAGGCCAGCGGGGCGATCGCGATCTTCTCGTTCTCCAGCATCTCATCGATCCGCTTCGGGGTGGAATCATGCTTCTCGAACTGACCTTTGATCAGTTTCAGATTATCCCATAGCGGCTGCATGTAGGGATCGAGTTTGCTTTGGATATCGCCGGGCAGATAGCCGATATCCTTGTTGCTCAAAGGAACCACCGGCCGTGTGACGTAGATCTGCCGGTATTCCCGGCGCTGCTCCAACGCGCAGGCCAGTGCCAGCAAGGTCTTTCCAGTTCCGGCGGCACCCTGCAAGGTAACGAGCTTGATCTCCGGGTCCAGGAGGGCGCTCATGGCAAGGGCCTGTTCGGCATTCTTCGGCCCTATGCCGAATACGCTGTGCTTCTCCACGCGGTCCACCATGCCACGACGTGGATCGTATTTGGCAAGGATGCTCTTCTTCTTCTGTTTGAGTATGAAGAAATGGTTGCCCTTGGGCCGCTGAAAGCCTAATTCTTCCGCGGAAAGACTGTTCTCAGCGAACAACCTGTCGATCTTCTCTTCATCGAGGTCCTCGATCACCGTGCGTCCCGTGTAGAGTTGTTCGCTCACATCGCGCACCTTACCGGTCAGGTAATCCTCTGAAGGGATGTTGAGGCTCTTTGCCTTCAACCGCAGCGCAATGTCTTTGGTGACGAGCACCACCTTGCGATCCTTGTTCTGCCGTTGCAGGGTGAGTGTGGCATTGAGGATCTGGTGGTCGTTCTTCTCATCATCGAAGATCTTGGTGGCATCCACGCCATTAAGATCATGCTTGGCCACCACCTTCAACCGCCCTTTTGTGGGGCCGTTCAAGGGGATCCAATCCGTTAGCAGGTCCTTCTTCGCTATATCATCCAGGTGACGTATGAATTCGCGTGCTTCGAAGTTTATGGTATCGTTGCCTTTTTTGAAGGTATCGAGTTCTTCCAGCACTTGTATGGGTATGGCCACATCATGCTCTTGGAAGTTGGCGATCGCCGAGTGGTCGTACAGGATAACTGAGGTATCCAGCACGAAGATCTTCCGGTCTTTCTTCTTCATTCGCTCAATGAACGGGGTTGACCAAAAGTATCCGCGTGGATGCGCGTGCCGGTGGATCGCCGGTCCGCACTTATCCACGATCGATCGTGTCCCTGCAGAGACATTGACCGATCATGAAGGATGTATGAATTGATCGTGGTTTCCGGCCGTCTCAAGGCTGGAGAACGCGCACCGAATGCTGGCCTTTGTCTGTGGACACGGTGATGATGTAACATCCTGTACCATGGCCTTCCATATGCACGATCGCCTGCGCATCATGGATCGAGATCATGGCACTGTTCAACGCATGGCCCAGAACATCGTGTACCATCACATGCTGAATGGTGCTTGTTGCGCGTATGGACCAACTCCCTTGGGGATCTTGCGACACTTCCACTTGTTCCTGGCTATTGTGGCCGATGCCTACGTTGATCTCATCAGCGGTCACCAGGATCTCGTCCACACCGAAGCTGGGATCGCTTCCACCGGAAAGTGAACTGTTGTTCACGAAGCGGAAACCGAATCGCAGCGTTTCCTGACCATTGAACTCCGGCAGCGCGATGGTCTGCTCCACCCAACTGGCCTGGCCGTTGTATTGCGCGAACGGTGCTGTGATCAGGTTCCATGTGGTGCCTCCATTCGTGCTGTAGTGCACTTCTCCGAAACTCTGGGAGCCACCGTTGCATAACCACCAGAACGATAAGGAGGTGTTCGTCATGCCCACGGTGTTCAGGTCCTGTTCCATCCTGCTGAAGTGAGAACCTGGATCGGTGCAGAATCCATCTGCAGCTGCGAAAGATGCATTGAGGATACCGTCCGCAACGGCCTCAGTGCTTGCGATATGCATGTACGCTCCATTCGCATCGGGGATCCCTGTAGGCTGCGCGGCTGTATTGGGCACGGTGAACCCGATCGGGAAGCCCATGCAATCCACATCGCCGCTGCCACCTGTGTAGATGGCATTGATCAACCAAGTATTGGCCCCGGACATTTGAGATCCGGCATCAGTGGTGTTGAGCTGGAACGGGTATGGTTCTTCCTGGAAACCCGTGTGGAACAATGTATCCTGGGCCGCAGCAGAAAGGGCACATGGAAGAATAAGGGTAAGGATCCTCTTCATGATCAATGGAGTATGAAGCCAAAGATGAAAGGAAAAAGGGAACTGGGGAAAAAGCAGAGCGGGAACCACCGATCCGATGATCCCCGCTCCCATCCGATAAGGCCGTGGCCCGATCGAAAGCCTTATTCCCTACCGAGGCTTCCCCTAGATCGCATCCGTGGATGGATCCGTGGTAATTGTCCCTTTGGAACGGCCGGCAAGCGACTGGCACTTGCCCGAAGGATCTGCGTTGGAACCTCTTACCAGGCCGGGAACACTTTTCAGCGAACCCCACGACAGGTATTCTTCACCTTTCTTATCAGGACTGTTGGGCCGAGACCCAGCCTCAAGGAACGTTGGTAAGGGCGAAAGTATCCAGGTAACAACGCGGAAGTCAAATTTTTTACGGTCGGTTTATACACATTTTGTGAACGGGAAATGAACTGGATCGGGTTACAATGGTGGCAGGCATAATGATAAGTATAGGTAACCACATTTTAACCCACGGTGCGTAAACTTCCACTTCCTTTGCAACCCCTTCCGAAAACCAATCCATTCAACAATGACCATTATGACCATAAGGCGAGGCCTCTTCTTCATCTTGCTACTGACCGGCATGGTCTGTCAGGCGCAGACCACCATCGATTTCGATGATGCCACCAATTGGATCCAGGGATCCGCTGGCCTCAATTCATACGCGAACAACCACATCTACCAAGTGGCCAACTGGGAATTCAGTGGTGGCCCTGCTCTACGTGAGACAGCTGGGACCCAGGACGGGTACCCCCGGACCAACGGCACGTACGCATGGCGTTTAAGCAATACAAGTAATGTGCAATGGCGTGCGAGTTACTGGGGACCGGAGGCGATCGCCCAATTTGGCTTTAGTGTCCGTCGATGGGACGGCAACCCCCCTCCTTCTTTCGATGTACTTTACTCTGTCTTTGGAGTTAGCGAACCGATATATATCACCACCATCGATAACGCGTTCCTTGATAATTCTTCGGATTACAGGACCTTCAGTTTCAATGTACCCTCGCCCGTACCAATGCCTGCTGGATATTTCAGGGTGCATGTAGTGGCCACTGGGACCACAGAGCGGATCATGATCGATGACTTCACCTTCACCACAGGTACGTCTGGCCCCTCCTGCGGCATCGCACCTGGCACTCCCTCTGCCATCTGCAACACGATCACCGCAGGAAATGGAGACACCTATGACCTCAGCCTCCCCTACACTGTATCGGAGGCCGGTGTAACAGTGATCAACAACAGCGGCTCGGGTACCGTGGGTGGTGATGATCCCGCCACGGTGGCCAATGGCACCATCGTGATCAGCGGCATCAGTGAGAACGACGACTATTCCGTAACGTTCAGTTCGCCATGCGAAGCCCTGGTGGTAAGTGGAACAGCACCGGATTGCGATCCTCCTATTGTGATCGACCTCGTGATCAATGAGATCCATGCGGATCCTGCCACCACAGGTGGTGATGCCAACGGTGATGGCAGTGTAAGTTCAACACAGGATGAATTCGTGGAGCTGGTGAATTCCGGTGCTGAGGACCTGGACATGTCCGGTTGGACCTTGAGTGATGCCGTTACCGTGCGGCATACCTTCCCCAATGGCACGGTGGTCTCCGCTGGTTGTGCCATTGTGGTGTTCGGCGGAGGAACGCCTACAGGTCTTTTCGGCGGAGCGCTGGTCCAGACGGCTTCCACCGGTCAACTGGGTTTGAACAATGCCGGCGATGATATCATCATCAATGATGCAGGCCAGAACCTCGTGGTGAGCCACACCTACGGGAGTGAAGGTGGGAATGATCGTTCGATCACCCGTGACCCGGACATCACCGGAGGTTTCGTGCAGCACCATCTGGCCACGGGTTCAGGAGGCAGTGCATACAGTCCCGGCACACAATTGACAGGTGCGAGTTTCAGCGGTTGTGCCCCACCCGCCTGCGGCATCGTGCTGTCACAGCCAGAAGCGGTATGTGATGCAGTGACAGTTGGTGATAATGGCACCTATACGGTAAGCATTCCATACACAGGTTCCCAGGCTGGCGTTACCGTGATCAATAATGGAACATCGGGCACGGTGGGTGGTGATGATCCTTCCATGATCCCGGATGGCACCATCATCATCAGTGGCATCGCTGAAACGGATGCTTTCGATGTTGCGCTTTCTTCCCCTTGCGACCTGCTACAGGTTTCAGGTGCCGCCCCGGATTGTGATCCACCGCCGCCGCCGCCCACATTGGTGATCAATGAAGTGGATTATGATCAACCCAGCATCGACACCGAAGAGTTCATCGAGATCATGAACAATGGGAACGATCCGGTCTCTTTGAGTGGCATCCAGCTCATCCTCGTGAATGGTGCCAATGGCAGCACCTATTCCACTGTCGATCTTCCTTCTGTTTCCTTGCCAGCAGGCGGGTACTTCGTGGTCTGCTATGGCAATTATGCCGCGGCTTTCTGCGATCTTTCGGTCGCTTCCGCTCTCCAGAATGGCAACCCCGATGGCATTCGTTTGGCAACCTCGGATGGCACTGTATTGGATCAAATGAGTTACGGTGGTACAATGAGTACCACCGAAGGTTCTTCCGCTACCACCATTCCGGGCAACTTCACCGGCCTTGGCCTTTCCCGGATACCAGACGGCATTGATACTGACGAGAACAGCGCGGACTTCCAACTCGCCTGCGTTACACCAGGGGCTGCGAATGCATGGACGGATAGCGATGGTGATGGCGTGAATGACTGCATGGATGTATGTCCAGGTGGTCCTGAACCGGGAACGGCATGCGATGATAGTGACCCCGACACATCCGGGGATGTAGTGGGATCCGACTGTATATGTGCCGGGGTGGCCACTGATTGCGAAGGCGTGGTCGGCGGTCCTGCCGTTCCTGGCTCACCTTGCGATGATGAAAACCCCCTGACCATCAATGATGTGTATCAGGAGGACTGCAGCTGCGCCGGTGAAATGCTCGATTGCCTGGGCATTCCTGGAGGCCCCAATGTTCCCGGTGCACCATGCGATGATGCCGATCCCAACACCAGCAATGATACCTGGAACAACGACTGCGTTTGTATGGGCAGCACCGGCGAGACCTACGTGCTCACCCTGGAGGTGCAGACAGATGATAACGGTGGTGAGACCACCTGGGAGATCCTTGACCAAGGAACCACCAACGTGGTATGCAGCGGTGGCCCATACCCGAGCAACTCGATCGTGACCCAGAACTGCACGGTGCCCAACGGATGCTATGAACTGCGCGTGTATGACAGCGCCGGCGATGGCATGAGCAGCGGGGATACCGGCGGCTACATCCTGCGCACAGCAGGCCCACCCGTGGATGCCTTCACACCTGCACGCATCATAGACAACCGCAACAACTTCGATGGTGCCTTCGATGGCAATGTGAGCGCACTGGCAAATAACAACGGTTTCTGCGTGCCAGTGGGTACGGATCGCCCGATCCACACCAGCTGTGACAAGCTGCATTGGGTGGACAACGAGTTCCTTGTGGCCACACTCAACCCGGCCGTGAGCGCCGAGTGGGTGCCTGGTGCACCAAACAGCCAGCAGGACAACAACTCCGG
>JAEZCB010000090.1 GCA_023412755.1 Bacteroidota bacterium | reverse complement strand
GACCATGAGCGTATAGGTACCGGGTGCACATACCAGGGGTGCCACATCATTGCTGGTGAAATCGCCCGGACCGCTCCATGCGAAGAGCGCATCCTCCTGGTCGGTGGTACCGATCAATTGGATGCATTCCTCACCGCAGGGGATCGTACTTCCTTGAGCAGAGACTTCCGGGATCACATTATCCAACTCCACTTCCACAGTTACCGTGTTGGTGCAGCCATTGGCAGCGGTGACCGTGAGGGTATAGGTGCCAGCAGAACATACTTCCGCGACCGGTCCATCAATGCTCAGGCCATTGCCGGTCCAATGGAAGCTTACACCGGCGGTGGTGCTGCTACCCTGCAGGGTCACACACGCATTATCGCAGGTGATCGTGCCACCTTCAGCCGTGGCATCGGGAACATCCGTATCCAGCCCGACCTCCACGGTAGCGGTGTTCACACAGCCATTGGAGGCGGTCACCGTTAACACGTAGGTGCCTGGAATGCATACTTCCACACTTTCACCATCCTCATCGAAACCATCTCCGGTCCAGTTGTAATTGAGGATGTTCGAGGTGCTGGCACCCTGCAACAACACACATTCGTTCGCACATGTGATCACACCACCTTCGGCTGTCACATCTGGCGTGGTGAAGTTGCCGGTGACACTGACGGTCTCAGTGCTGATGCATCCATTGGGGCCGGTCACCTGGAAGGTATATTCTCCTGCCACGCATGCGTAGAAGATCTCACCCTGGGATACCTGACCATTGAAGATCCAGGCATAGGTAGCCCCGGGAGTATCACTGCTGCCCGACAACCAGGTGCAGGGCTGATAGCAGTTGATGCTTCCTCCTTCTGTCTGGATGCTCGGCAGATCATCGTCCAGATCCACCACAGCGGTGGCGGTGCTGATGCAGCCATTGGCAGCCGTTACCGTGAGCGTGTAGACACCCGCGGCACATACCTCCACGTTCTGCTCATCGCTGTCCAGACCATTGCCGCTCCAATGGAAGCTCACGCCTGCTGTGATGCTGCCGCCCACCAGGGTGACACACTCATTATCGCAGGTGATCGTGCCACCTTCAGCCGTGGCATCGGGAACATCGGCATCCAATTCCACCAAAGCATTCGCTGTACGGGTGCAGCCATTGGCGGCGGTCACTGTTAGTGTATATGTGCCCGGTGCGCACACTTCGGGATCTTCGGAAGAACTCGTGTAGCCATCCGGTCCGCTCCACATAAAGCTCACGCCATCGGTCGTGCTTCCTCCATCGAGCATGATGCAGGTGGTGGTGCATGTGATGGTGCCTCCCATGGCATTGGCGGTCGGAGCCTCCAGGTCCAGGCCCACCACAGCTTCTGCCGTGCTGGTACAGCCATTGGCGGCCGTGACGGTGAGCGTATAGATGCCGGGAGTGCATGCCTCAGGATCCTCTTCCGCGCTCTGGAAACCGGCAGGTCCCGTCCATGCAAAGCCCACTCCATTGGTACTACCACCATCCAGGGTAACGCATTGTGAGGCACAGGTGATGGTACCACCAACAGCACTCACATCAGGAAGTTCGATATCCAGATCCACCACGACTTCGGTGGTGCTGGTGCATCCATTCGCCCCGGTGACCACGAGGACGTAGATGCCAGGAGCACATACTTCTGGATCTTCATCCGTGCTTTGGAATTGGTCCGGTCCACTCCAGGCGAAACCTACCCCATCGGTGCTGCCACCATCCAGGGTCACACATGGTGTGGTGCAGGTGATGATGCCACCAGCAGCACTCACATCGGGCAGTTCGATGTCAAGAGCCACCACCACATCGGCCGTTTGGGTACAACCATTCGCCGCTGTGACCGTGAGTGTATAGGTGCCAGCGACCGAAACTTCAGCGTTCTGATCGTTGCTGGAAAAACCATCGGGGCCACTCCAGCTGTATGAAACACCATCCGTTGAACTCGTTCCCTGGATCGTGACCATGGTCTCCGTGCACGTGAGCACACCGGAAACGGAGGCCAATGCATCCGGCGCCGCCAGATCTGAGGTAACGGTGGTTGAAGCGATCGCCGTGCATTGGTCCGCGGTGACAGTGAGTGTGTATGTGCCCGCGGCATTCACAGTAGGCGTGGCCGTATTAGGGCCGCTCACTATGTTACCACCATTGCTGGCCACCCAACTGAAAGATACTCCCGGAGTGCTTGAACCACCGGCGAGTTGAACCTCCGGTCCAGTGGTGCAATCGATCACCATGGAAGGCCCGGCGCTCACATCGGGTGTTCCGGTGGAACCGATCGTGAAGGGCAACTCGAGCACGCATTGATGAGCGTCGGTGATGGTGACAGAGTATGATCCGCCGGGTACACCGTTCAGATCCGAACCCGTAGCACCAGTGCTCCACAGGTAGCTGTAAGGAGTTGTGCCACCTTGTGCTTCATCGGAAGCCGACCCATTGCTTTCATTGCAGGTGGCATCGTTCACGTCCACATCACCCATAAGCACGGCAGGCTCCGTGACAACGAATGTTCCTTCAGCGGAACACAGGTTCACATCCGTTACCGTGACCGTGTAGGAACCTGGAGCGAGTCCACTGATGGTCGCCGTGTTGGGTCCATGGTCCCACTGGTACTGGAATGGAGCCTGGCCATCCGAGGAGACCGTGATGGAGCCATCGTTGGCACCGTTGCAACTCACGTGCTCGATGTCCGCAGATACCGACACGATCTTCACGGTCACCACCTGGTCCGCGGCACCTGCGAGGATGCAGGCATCACCACCGATGATGCGGCGCACATAGGTCTTCTGATCGACCGGGCCGATCATGGAACCCGGAAGGTTCTGGGCATCCGCTCCGGCAATATCGGTCCAGTTCAGGCTATCGGTGCTGATCTGCCATTGGTAAGTGGCCGCATCAGGAAATGCCGGATACGAGGAAGGGGAATTGTTCCTGACGATAGTAGGGAGAGAATAGGACGGTACGCTACCGATCACATCGCCGGGTACTTCACCCTCACACACCGCCTGGTTACCAATGATGGAATTGTCCAGCAGATCCGGTGGGTTCGCCCAGACCACAAGGCCTGGCTCATACCTGGAGGTGGAGCTTAGCTTGGTGGTGTTGAGTGCACCCTGCGTGAGCGGAATGTTGTTGCTACGCGCGGTAACGATGGTATAGATGCGGCAATTGCTGAACTTGATACCACGTTCGCCTACGGGATCGTAATCATCGACGGAACCGCCGTAGTACGTGCTGAATTCCAATGCGCTGAGATCGCTCTCCAATTTGAAGAAGACCTTGTCGTTGGAGGAACTTGTGCCCTGCTTCGAAGCTTGGAGCGGAACATTATCCCCGCCGGATACCGGGAAATTCGTGCTGTTGGTGTATCCGAAGACAAAAACATCGTTGTTCAGGTCCGTGTTCAGACCCATCATATTCACTTCATTGGAAGAACCGCCTACGTAGGTGCCACCTATGAAGTCCTGATCGATCTCCATGCGCGCAACGAAGAAGTCGTTGCTTCCATTGTGCGTATTGTCATACACCCCGCTCGCGGAAATGTTGCTGGAATGCAGTCCGCTGGTGACACCGCCGAAATAGAACTCCGTTCCATTGGTGTGAAGGGACATGCACAAGATGCTCGCAGTGGAAGAGTTGGCGGAGGTGAAGTAGGATGACCACTGCAGATCCCCATTGGCATTGAGACGTTGGAGCAAGCCCGCTTGTGAGCCTCCACGGCTTGATTGGCGGGGCAGCAGCAACGGAAAATTATTCGAAGTGGTGAGGCCGCCAACAAGGATATCGTTGGTGGGAGTCAGCAGCATGATCATGGCCTGATCCGTACCCGACCCACCATAGTTCTTCAACCATTGCACCGCATCCAGGCCGCTGTTCATCTTGAAGATGATCACATCATTGCCGGAATTACCGTTGGTGGCACCAGTGCCCGGATTGCTTGTGGCCAGGTTGGAACTTGAAGTATAGCCGCATACCAGTAGGTCACCTGCACCATCGATACGCAGATCATAGGAGAGATCCGAACCATTCCCACCGACCACGGCACTCTTGATGGAATTCCCCGCAGCGTTGATCTTGGTGATGAAGATATCCGCACCGGACTGCGACTGTTGGTCCACACTTGGACCGCTGAATGCTGGACCCCCGATCAGGGGATAATTCGTACTGGTGGTATTGCCGGTGATGTAGAAATGACCATCCGGCCCCTGTTCCATGGCGTAAGGATTGTCATCGCCATTTCCACCGATGTAGGTCTGCCAGACGCGTACGCCACTATCACCTACATCAGTAGGCTCGAAATACTTGCCCACGATGATCTCCAGGTTACCATTCGCCGTCACATCGAAGGCGCCCGGCGTGATCTGATCGGTAGTGCCCACCACACGAGATACCACGTAAATGGCACCATCAGTGGGATCCACCCAGATGCAGTGCCCGTGGTTGTCGCCTGTCGAGTTGGTATTCAGCCAGGTGGCCCAACGCATGGCGATGGGGTCGATGATCAGCGGTTCACTCACATCATACTCATCCAACTCGAACCGGAGCACGTTGCCTTCCGCCAGGTATCGTGCGCCGATCCTCTGTTCCTTCCCAGCCACCTGCTGGTACACATAAGGTTCAGGATAGGCCACCTCGCCCAGGCTCGTGCTCAAAAGCAATTCGCCCTTCTCATTCACCTGCAACCGGTCCAAACCTTTGAACTCGACAGCGATCATTGAAGGATCACTACCGGGCTTGCAAATGATGTCGTATTCCAGGGATCCATCCGCGGCGGGATAGTACCGCACATCGGTGGCCTTGTAAACATCGCGGTACCAGATCTCCTGGTAAGCACGCACATCGGTGGCCTGGGCATCACCGCTGAAGAAATTCCAGACATCTTCGTGAGAAGAACGGCTTTCCACCTTCATGTTTGGAGAAGCCCCAAGGAAGTTCAACTGCCAGGTATGGCCCTTCTTGCGCCAGACCAGGTCCCGGTGAGGCTCTCCGCGTTGCACTTCGGCCTCCAGCCGTATCCCCTCCGCTGCCCTCTTATCGATCTCCACGGGATCATACACTGTTACGATCATGCCCTCATTGGTGGCGATCGCCTGGCCTAAAGGCAGATCGGCTCGGAAGAGCACCTGCTCCGAGAACTGCCCTTTGTTCTCCACGAAATTCATTCGCTGATCGTACCGTTTGAGCAACTCATCAAGCTCACCATGGCCATGGCCATGGTCATCGTGCTGATGGTGTGCGGTAGCAGCATGTTGGGCGCTCATTGGCGCATACAGGCACACAAGCAAAAGCAGGAGAGCTCCTTGCTTTAGCACCTGCCACGGTGTAGATGTTCTTCGCATCGTATGTGGAGTTTGGGTTGTTTTGCCAGCACTAGCTCGACGGCAATAAAGGTTCATTCATCGAGCGAAAGACCGAATCGGTCGGCAATTTGCACGATCCGATGTGTAAAAGTCAAATAGATTTTCCCGTTACTTTCGAAAATTGTCGTTATTCCTCTTCGCGAACAGTTCGCAAAGTGGCTCTGCAGTAGGAAAGAAGAGCACTGGCCAGGGGATGTCTACCTATGCTCTTTTTTTTTCAAAATATCCCAAGGGAGCGGAGTGGTGCCTGTGGGTCACGCTCCGATACGATCGTTGACCTGTCAAACTATTGGGATCCCTTACAGAACACGCTGGCGGACCATTCTGCTGAAGTCAATAATGCTTTGGAACGTAAACGGCCCCAAGCCGGTAGGCAGCAAAAAGCCCGGCTTTCACCGGGCTTTTTGCTGCTATATGGGGGAACCAGCTCTTACTGCTGAGGCTCCGTGGCCGGAGCGTCTTCGGCAC
>JAEZCB010000074.1 GCA_023412755.1 Bacteroidota bacterium | reverse complement strand
CTCACCTGCGGGTCCAGCAGGTGTGTTTCACCGCAGTTGCTGTTGATGTCGTAGAAATCCACCGTGAGCGGTTCAGGTGCGAGGATGTTGAAGGTGAAGGAGGTTTCTATGGCTTGTCCTGCGCATGCGATCAGCTGCAGGATCGTGATCTCGATGGTCTCCGGGCCACCACCATTCACGGGTACATCCAGCCAGATACTGATCTGCTCCACACCCGATGGAAAGTTCAATTCGGTAGGAAGCGCAGGCTCATAATCCACAGTAGGAACGGCCGATCCACCGGCCACGAGTTCCACAGTGATCTCATCAGTGGTGTCTCCCAACCTGGTGAAGACCAACTCGAAAGGTCCGCAACCTTCGGTCATATTATTCCCATCTATGCCTACACCGCCCGTGAGTTCCGGGATCACCTGGCCAGCACTTGTGAAGCTTCCGCCTTCAAGGAATACGGCGGAATCAAAACCACCATCCTGGGCATCAGCGATGGCCAGCTTGATGTGGTAGGTCTCTCCACAGGTGACCAGGGACCAGGCGGTAAGTGGTACAGTAAGCCCGTTGAAATTGATATCTGAACTTCCGGAATTCGGTATGAAATACACGCTGTTATCCTGCCAGTTGGGATCCACCGCAGCACAGTTGGAAGCCGGGTAGCTGCCACTGGGTGTGCCTGAATTCACAGAATTGATGGTGATGGGAACATTTGTGTTCGGCACCAGCGCGATGTTCTTCGCATTGTTCGTGAAGGGACCTGTTATACCCGGCCCACTTAGAAAAAAGCCGAACGCATCATTGAAACCCGAACAGGTGAAAGAGGTGTATTCCCTGGAGGCGAATACAAAGTTGAAGCTGATGGTGTCGCCTGTGGGAATGAAGTCGAACTCCAATACGGACTTATCGTATAGTTCATTGATCGGAGCACCGGAAAGGATGGAGAGGTCCTGGTCTCCGCCTGCTCCGGAGCCAGCTTGGAACGTTCCTCCAGCTGGCACATTGGAAATGCCACATGTGGCCAGTACCAGGCCTGAGCTCAGCTGAAGGATCGTGCTGTTGGCGTTGAAGGAACCGATGCCAGGTTGCCCACCGGGCACATTCGCCTGCCCGTTATATGTGACGTTGAAGACCTGGACACCTTCACCGACCAGCACCTGTTGCACGTATTCCTCCGGTGAAAGCGCGTTCTCAGTGGTCACCTGGGCCATGAGCACAGGTGACATCAGGATGCACGCGAAAAAGGGAAAGGATCTATTCATGATTCGCCTGGAGTGCCCTAAAATTAAGACTTTCAGGATAGACCATCGCGGCAGGTCAAAGGTTGCCTAGACCGGTGCCACCTGGATAGACTTGGATCCCTGTGCGCCTTAGGCTATCCGGATCTCCTAATATTCAGGACGTCCCATCAGCACGGTCACATGCCCTATTCCCTCAGTGACAGAGAAGAAGCGCCCACTGGCCTGGTAAGTGTACACATACACACCGGTCATCGGCTGGCCTGAACCATTGATCGAGCCGTCCCACTGGGTCGTGAGATCGGTGGTTTGGAACACCACCTGCCCCCAACGATCGAATATGGTCATCGCGAATTCATCGACGGCATTCCAGATGGGGCCGAAAAGGTCGTTGATGCCATCACCGTCCGGTGTGAAGGTGTTCGGGAAATGAAGCACCGCTGGTGGGGTGATCTCAATAGCGGTGGTATCCTTACAGCCGTTGGGTGATACGGCATACAACGTAACGAGGTGTGGCTCGAGATCGGCATAGCGGTGAACGACCTCCGAGCCACGGTAGCGGGTCCCATCACCCATATCCCAAGTCATGATCTCTGCCGAAGGACTGGTGGCCGCCTGCAGGTACCACTCATCGGGTTGACCATTGGGTGTTTCAACGATACCGATGGTGAAGTGCTCCACCATCACATGCACCTGTTCGGTGGCGATCACACCACAATGGTCCATCACCGTCACATTATACCATGTATCCTGTTGCGGCGCAACGGAAAGCACAGGATCGGAATGGTCTTGACCTTGCCAATCGATGAAATAATTTCCGGAGCCACCAGTGACCTCCAACATCAGATCGATCGTTTCGCCGGCACAGATCAAAGTGTCATTGGGCACTTCCAGGATCATGGCCGGTGTGAATGGGAGGATCGCTGATATGGTGGTGCTGCCGGAGTTGGCACATTCATCAATGGCCATGATCGTGAAGGTCTGCGTGCTGTCCACACCTAGGCTCAAGGTCTGGCCTGTGGCAACAAGGTCACCATTCTCATCCAGCCAGGTATAGGTAACGTTGCCGACCGAACCGTCCGTGCCGAGTATCTCCAGCGTGGCATTCTCACCAGGGCAGATCACTGATACATCACCGGCGGTAGCTATTTCCAGATCATTGTCCACGATGGATGACACCAGCACACTATCCTGTGTCACCTGGCCACACGCATCGCTTATGGTGGCCACATAGTATGTGGGTGTGCCAGCGGTGGCCATGTAGTTGGGTGCGCTGGATACCGTGGAACCATTGATGGACCAGTTGAATGTGAATGGGCCGGTGCCACCGATCGCGGTCATGCTCACCTGTGTCTGTTGCTGGCATGGCACCTCCATATCGGGGCTTACACTGATGTCCAGGGCGGGCGGATCCTGCATGGTCACCTCCACACTGCCCTGTATGGTACCCCCACAGCTCTCCGTGACCACCACCTCGTAGGTGCCTGCATTCGCTGCGGTTTGCGTGGCTGCGGTACCAAGTAGTGTTCCGTTGAACGACCATTGATACGTGTAGATGCCGCTGCCTCCAAACACTTCCACCACGGAAACCTGCACCTCCCCATCACAAGGCAATACCACACTGGGAGACATTTCGATCTCCAGGGGTGGAGCATCAAGGGCATAGACCAGCACACTATCCTGGTCCGTGGTGCCGCAGCCATCGGTCACGGTCACCACATAATACTCGGGTACACCACCGGTCACCTGGATCGATGAGGTATTACCCACGTATGCTCCATTCAAGGTCCATTCGTAAGTGATATTTCCGTTGCCTCCCTGGAGGTCCTCCACTTCAATAGTGCCTTCAACGCCACATGGCAAGCCCAATTCATCCGTTACGGTGATCGTGATCGGCGGCGCGTTCACCGTGATGGTGGCGGACACATCCACGGAAGCCACACCGCAGGCATCACCCACAGTAAGGTCGATGGTGGTGTCGCCATCAGGGATCAATACGATGCTTGGATCCACCTCACCGGTGCTCCACGTATAGGTATATTCACCGATCCCTCCTGCTACCGTCGGAGTAAGGAACACCTGTTCCCCACAATCGACCAGCACATCATCCAATTGCACGTCCAACGGGGGCTGAGGTACTATGTTGAAGGTGAATTCATTATCCGAATTGCCTGCACAGCCTTGACTGGTGATCACGGTGATGATCAATGTCTCTGAAGCATCACCATCGATCGGTACATCAAGGAATAGGGACTGGCTGGTCTCTCCTGGCGCGAAGTTCAGTTGAGCTGGAAAAGCGGGTGAATAATCCACTCCGGCCGTTGCTGTACCGGAGATCACCAGGTCCACAACAGCGTTCGAGCCGGTATCGCCCTCCCGTTCAAAAATGAATTCCACCGGCCCGCAACCTTCGGTGATCGTATTGCCAATGATACCGACCCCTGCTTCAAGAACTGGGATCACCTGTCCAGGGCTTGTAAAGCTGCCGGCTTCAAGGAAAACAGCTGAATCGTAGATCTCATCACCCGCATCACCGATGGCGATCTTGATGTGATAGGTCTCACCACACTGCACTTCGGCGGCGGCCTCCATCACAACGGTGAAGCCTCCATAGGTAAGGCCGTTGATGAACATATTGTCCACGAAATACACCGTATTGGATTGCCAATTGGGATCCTGGGAAGAACAATAGAGCGGATCCACCGCCGCTATGCCATTGTTGACCGTGTTGATGGATATGGGAATGGTGGTGCCGGGGATCAATGCGATGTTCGCCGCATTGTTCGAGTAAGGGCCATTGATCCCGGGGCCACTCAGGAAGAAACCGAACGCATCATTCACATCGCTGCAGACAAAATCCGGGTATTCACAGGAGGCGAAGACATACCTGAAGCGGATCGAATCACCGGTGGCTGTGAAATCGAATTCCAGAACAGAACGATCGAAGACCTGGAACCCGGCGATGGCCGCCAGGTCCGGATCGGAACCGGTATTGAGGAAGTCGCCGACCACCGTTCCGCCAAGGCCGGGCGCGCTAGAGGCGAAACCCGAAGCGAGAATGATGCCTGCGTTCAGCCCCAGGTTCGTTCCGAAATTCGTGAATGACCCCGAGCCCCATTGAGCTGCTCCTGGTGAAGGAATGCCGTTGAAGGAAATGTTGTTGGCCGTGACCCCGCCGCCAAGGAGTACATCATTCACCAATTGGGTGGGTGTGAGCGATTCATCCACCACGAGCTGGGCATGCACCATGCCTACAGGGAAAACAAGCACAAGGAACAGGCTTTGGCGGAGGCTCATCAAAATTGGCTTCATCGGTTCGCGGAAATGACCATTCAGCAACTCCGGAAGTTGCCCGGAAGATCGATCGGGGCGTGAATTTAGTCCGATCCTGCGATTTGCCCCGTGGATCTTCTTATTATATCCACCCATGTGGGGGAGGTTTCAGCCCCGCTCAACGCAGTTGCGCAAGCCGTTCAGCGTCCAGCCTGGCAAGTATCCCGAGAAGAATGGTGAATGCCACCATGGAGCTGCCGCCGTAGCTGAAGAAGGGCAAGGGGATACCGATAACAGGGGCAAGGCCGATCGTCATGCCCACATTGATCATCAAATGGAGGAAGAATATGCTTGCGACACAGTAGGCATATATGCGTGTGAATTTGCTGCGTTGCCGATCACTTATTTGAATGATACGCAGAATGAGCACCGTGAATATGATCACGATGAATGTGGTGCCCATGAAGCCCCATTCCTCCCCCACGGTGCAGAAGATGAAGTCGGTGCTTTGCATGGGCACGTACTTGTATTTGGTCAAAGTGCCCTGCAGGAAGCCTTTTCCTGTAAGACCTCCGGAACCAATGGCCGTCTGGCTTTGCTTCACATTATATCCATAGCCCTGCGGGTCCTCCTCGAGCCCGAGCATGATGCGTATGCGGATCTGCTGGTGCGGCGCCATTTTCTCCACCATGCGGTCCACGCTCCCTATGAAGACGATCGAGCCAAGGACACCGAATAGGATAAGACCATACAGGCGCTTGCGAAAGCGTTTGAGTACGAGATTGCGAACCACCCAAAAGGCGAGCACACCCACTATCGCAATGGTGGCCATGAGGAAACGGTGGCCCCCGATCGGCTCCCTGGAAAAGGGTACATCGAAGGTGGATTCCTTCAAGATCAGGGAGAGTACCGAAAGCACTGCTGCGAGGATGGCAAGCAGGAGCACGTTGCCCGAAAGTCCTTCGCGATATAAGACCAGGATGAATGCTCCTGAGACCAGTGCGGTGCCGGTGTCCGGCTGAAGCATGATCAAGGCCACAGGGGTAAGAATGATCAAGGCGCTGATCACCCTGCTGCGCATGTCCGCGAGCGCTTTGAGTCCACTCAGGTAACGGCTCAGGGCGAGCGCGGTGGCGAATTTGGCGAACTCGGCAGGCTGGATGCCGAACGCGCCCACACCGAACCAGGCCTTGGCGCCATTCACTTCCTTGCCGAACAGCAGTACCCCCACCAGCAAAAGCAGCACGAAGCCGTACACGGCATATGCGGAATCGCGGAACATTTCCCCGCGAATAAGGAGAATGCCACCCCCCACGACCAGACTGATCCCCATCCAAACGGCCTGCTTCCCATATTCCCTGCTTTGATCGAACATGCTGGGGAACTCCGGATCGTACGCAGCGGAATAGATGTTGGCCCAACCCATGAACATAAGAGCCAGGTACAGCAGCAGAAGCGGCTTGTCGAAATTGGTGGCCACATTCTCCCGTGCGCTCATCTTCTGCGGGGCTTTTTGGGTGGCTTCACGTAATTCGCCTCCGCGGCGATCAGATCCGCTTCGAGCATCTTTTTCTCCAATTCCGGCCTGGTGGTCTTCCCGGTGAGGTATTGCTCGATCAACAGGCTGGCGATGGGTGCGGCCCAGGTTCCCCCGAACCCGGAATTCTCCACATACACCGCTATGGCGATCTTGGGGTCCTCCATGGGCGCGAAGGCGATGAAGACCGCATGGTCCTTGCCATGCGGATTTTCGGCGGTGCCTGTTTTTCCACAGACCGTTATACCTGGTATACGTGCCTGTCTCGCTGTTCCCCCGGGTTCCTCCACCACCCGCCGCATGCCTTCCTGTATGGGTTCATACCACTTGGGGTCGATGCCTGTGTGGTGTTTCTCCAAATACTTCCGCTGCAGGCTATCCGGATGGCCTATGGCCCGCACCACGTGCGGATCATAGTACCAGCCTTTGTTGGCGAATATGGCCGCCAGGTTGGCCATCTGCAATGGTGCCACCAACACTTCGCCCTGCCCGATGCTTACGGAATAGATGGTGCTGAAGGCCCACCGTTCCTTGCCGTACTTGCGATCGTAGTAGGCGGGTCCGGGTAGATTGCCGGATTTGACAGCAGGCAGATCGATCCGCGGCCGTTCACCGATACCGAACTCCTTCATGTAGCCCTCCCATTCGCCAAGCCCGATGGCCGCATCCTTGAATCTGCTCTTACGGTCCTTCTCCTGCTCCACCATGCGTTTGAACACCATGTAGTAATACGGGTTGCAGGAGTATTGTATGGCGTGGATGATGTTGCCAGCGTTCGGGTGCGGGTGGCAACCGACCTGGCTTTTATTACATGGGAAACCGGTATTCGGCGTGATCACGCCCATTTCCAAAGCGATCAGCGATTGCACGATCTTGTATATGGAACCCGGCGGATACTGCGCCTGTAGCGCACGATCGAAAAGTGGTTTTATCGGATCACGCTGCAGCACTCCATAGTTGGTGTTGCGCACGCGGCCCACAAGCAACTCCGGATCATAGGTGGGGCTGGAGACAAGGCAAAGCACTTCGCCGGTCTTCGGGTCCAGCGCTACAATGCTTCCCTTCTTGTTCCGCATGAGCTTTTCACCCAGTTGCTGCACATCCAGATCGATACCGGTGAACAGGTCCAGTCCTTCCACCGCCAGGGTATCGAATTGCCCGTCTTTATAGGGACCCTTCACGTTGTTGTGCACATCCACCAATACGTACCGGACCCCGCGCCGGCCACGCAGTTCCGGTTCATAATAGGATTCCAGGCCGCCCACACCGATCACGTCACCGGAACGGTAGTATGGATCCTCCTTCACTTTCTTGGCATCCACCTCGCTCAGGTAGCCGAGCAGGTGTGCGGCGGAATGGGGTGGATAGGTGCGCAGGGTACGGCTCTGGCCATAAAAGCCCGGGTATTTGTGCAGATGCACACTTATGGCGGCGTATTGCCCGGCTGGGATCTGCTTTTCCAGAACGCTGGGTTTGTGCCTGGACCATATGCGTGCTTCATTCAGCCTTTTACGCAGATCACTCGGATCAATTGAGATGAGCTTGCAGAATGCCGCTGTGTCGAAGGGTTTCACCTCCTTCGGCACCACCATCAGGTCATAGACCGGCGTGTTGGCCACGAGCAGCCTCTCCTTGCGATCGTAAACAAGGCCCCGGCTGGGATAAACGGTCACTTTTCGTTCCGCCATGTTGGCGGCTTCGGCTTTCCACCGATCATCCACCACCTGGATCCAAAACAGCCGGATGATGAAGACCAGCGAGATGAACAACACCCCGGCGATCAGCACATATTTGCGGCCTTCGTAATTCATGCCCGAGCCCGATCCGCGGGTGACGTGAGGAATTGGGCCAGCAGGCAGAGGATCAACGTGAAGGCCGCGCTTAGGATGGCCCTAGAGAGCGTTACGAGCCCCATGTCGAAACGGAACATTTCGATGAAGAAGAGCCAGAGATGGTGCACCAGCACGAGTATGCCGGCATAGGTTATGAACCACGCCATGCCCATTCGGGGAACGGTGGGCCGCATGCCGAATTCGTAACCTTCACGCGGCCGGAGCAGGCGGAGAACGTGGATGCGTGCGTACATCATCACCGTGCAGGCGCTCATGTGCATGCCGGGAGTGTCGCTGAACATGTCCATGATCATGCCCGTTCCCGTGCCGATGAATAGACCCGCCCATGAGGGCAATTCGAATGGCAGCATGAGGAGGAAGAGCACATAGAGATAGGGCACCATGTATCCATTGGCCACATCCAGATGGTCCAGCACCAGCGCCTGCACAAGGACAAGGAGGATGAGCCGGAGTATGTTGGCGATGATGGTACCGATCATCTCACATCATGTGCTTGTTCCAGCGAATCCCTTTCTGCCTGCTGCAGGTCCTTCACCACATATACGAATCCGCTCCGGGTCATATCCTCGGAAAGCCTTATGGTGATCGATTGGTCCGGTTTGCCCGGATGACTCTCCACTTCGGCCACCACCCCCACCGTTACCCCTGCGGGAAAGATGCCGTCGCCGCCTCGCGTTTCAACCGTATCGCCCACCTGCACGCGCGCATGCTTGGCAATGTCTATCACGGAGGCTGTCATGGGCCCGTGTTCATCCCGATCCCAATACAGTAGCCCGAAGTGGCCGGTACGGCGCATCTGCACACTGGTCTGGATGTCGGGACTCAGCACACTGATCACAGAGGAGAAATTCCGGCTCACATCACGGATCACACCCACGATGCCATCCGGTCCGATCACACCCATGTCATCATGGAGCCCATCCGCGTGACCTTTGTCCAGCGTAAGGAAATTCCGCGGTTTATGCCAGGTGCTGTTCACCACTTTGGCGGGCAGGTAACTGTAGAGCTGCCGGTGAATGGTATCATGGATCCGCACATAGACAGCCTCCACAGGGGTATACGCTGAAGCATGCCGGTTCCGCCAATCCACATTCTCCTGTGCCAGCCGCCGGTTCACCTCTTTGAGGTTGGCATAGTCGGTCACATCCTTGCGCCAGGTATAGATGGTACCGGCGAGTTGATTGGATGAACTGATGGCGCGTGCCCGGTGGTGGGTGTTGCCGTTGGATAGCATGAAAAGGGAGCCGGCCAGAAGCCCCAGGAACAGCAGCGTGTTTCGCGCGCGGTAAAGGAAGCGGAACAGGTCCCTCATGGTCTGGCATTATCACTTGAGGGTGATGGCGGAGTAGGGACGCAGGATCATTCGTCCCTACTCGCGCATCAGGAACTGGAATCTATCGATGTTCTTCAGGGCGATGCCGGTACCACGCGCCACGGCCCGCAGTGGATCCTCGCTAACGTGTACTGGCAGTTTGGTCTTAATACTGATGCGCTTGTCGAGTCCTCTTAATAACGCACCACCTCCCGCCAGATATATACCGGTCTTGTAGATATCCGCACTCAATTCCGGAGGTGTGCTTTCCAGGGCACTTAGAATGGCCTCTTCGATCTTGCTTATGCTCTTGTCCAGCGCCTGGGCGATCTCCGTATAGGTAACGGTGATCTCCTTCGGGATGCCGGTCATCAGGTCTCGTCCGCGCACCGCGTAATCCGGTGGCGGTTCATCCAGGTCTATGGTGGCTGCGCCTACCTCGATCTTGATCTGTTCGGCCGTGCGCTCCCCCACAAGTATGTTGTGCTGGCGACGCATGTATTCTTCAATGTCCTGGGTGAATTCATCCCCGGCCACGCGGATGTTCTTGTCGCACACGATGCCACCCAGCGCGATCACCGCGATCTCGCTGGTGCCTCCACCGATGTCGATGATCATGTTACCCATGGGTTCTTCCACATCGATGCCGATCCCGATCGCCGCCGCCATGGGTTCGTGGATCAGGTACACCTCTTTGGCGCCGGCATGCTCGCTGCTGTCCTTCACCGCGCGCTTTTCAACTTCGGTGATCCCGCTTGGAATGCAGATCACCATGCGCAGGTTGGGGGTGAAGAGCTGGCGGCCGGGTTTGATCATGCGGATCATGCCCTTGATCATATCCTCGGCGGCCTTGAAGTCGGCGATCACGCCGTCCTTCAGCGGGCGTACGGTCTTGATGTTCTCATGGGTCTTCCCATGCATCTGCTGCGCCTGCCGCCCCACGGCGATCACCTTGCCGGTGGTCCTGTCCAAGGCCACGATACTTGGCTCATCCACCACCACCTTGTCGTTGTGGATGATCAACGTGTTCGCTGTGCCAAGGTCTATCGCGATCTCTTGTGTGAAGAAGTTGAACCAGCCCATGCGAGGTCGTTCAGTGTTTGAAATGGCGGTTACCGGTAAGGCACATGGCCATGCCGTGTGTATCGCAGTGATCTATGCTTTCCTGATCGCGGATGCTGCCGCCGGGTTGCACCACGGCGGTGATGCCGGCCTTGTGGGCGATGTCCACACAGTCCGGGAAAGGGAAGAACGCGTCGCTGGCCATCACCGCGCCATGCAGATCGAAGTTGAACTTCTGCGCTTTGGCCACGGCCTGCTCCAGCGCATCCACACGGCTGGTCTGTCCGGTGCCGCTGGCAAGCAATTGTCCGTTCTTCACCAGCACAATGGCGTTGCTCTTGGTATGCTTCACCAGAATATTGGCGAAGACCAAGTCTTGCGGCTCCTGCCCGGAAGGGGACTTTTTGGTGACCGGCCGCATCTGTTCATGCTGCTCCACCATTTCATCCGGGGCCTGCACCAGCACACCATTGAGCGCGGACCTCACCTCAAAGACAGGCCCCTTTTGAGCATCCTTCATCCGCTCCAGGATCACCCGGTTCTTCTTCTTACGCAGCACTTCCAATGCATCCTTATCGAAGCCCGGTGCGGCTATGATCTCGAAGAAAATGGTGTCCATGGCCTCGGCCGCGGCCTTATCAACGGTTCCAGTTGTGATCAGCACCCCTCCGAATGCGCTGACGGGGTCGGCGGCGAGGGCGGCATCCCATGCCTCTTTCAAGGTGGGCCGGATGGCCGCTCCACAAGCATTGTTGTGCTTTAGAATGGCGAAGGCCTCATGCCGTGCGGCGCGGATCGCATCCAGATCATCGATCAGGCGGATGGCCGCATCCAGGTCCAGCAGGTTGTTGTAGCTGAGTTCCTTGCCATGCAGCTGGCGGAACAAGCCATGCAGATCCCCATGGAAGGAAGCCTTCTGGTGTGGGTTCTCGCCGTAACGCAATGGATGCCTTGGGCCGATGCTCAACCGTAGTTCAGCAGCATCCCCTGCGAACCATCTGTGGATCGCACTATCATAATGGGCACTTACCGCGAACGCCGCAGCGGCCAGTTCCCGTCGTTGATCAAGACTTGTGCGCCCGTCCTGATCTTTCAGGATCCGGTGCAGCTTGGAGTAATGTTCACGATCCGGAATGATAACCACATCCGCGTGGTTCTTCGCGGCCGCCCGGATCAGGCTGATGCCACCGATATCGATCTTTTCGATGATGGAAGACCCATCTCCCCCGGCGGCCACCGTGGCCTCGAAAGGGTAGAGGTCCACGATCACCAGATCTATCGGTGGAATGGCATACTCCTCCAGTTGCGCCACATCACTATCCAGGTCCCTGCGTCCAAGAATGCCCCCGAAGATCTTCGGATGGAGGGTCTTCACGCGGCCACCAAGGATGCTGGGATAGGTGGTGAGGTCTTCCACGGGGGTGACATTCACACCGAGGCTTTCGATGAATTCCTGGGTGCCACCGGTGGAATAGATGTGGACGCCCAGCCGATCCAGTTCGCGAATGATGGGCTCGAGCCCATCCTTGTGGAACACGGAAATGAGGGTGCTTGTGATGCGTTTCTGCCCGTCCAATGTGGTCTGCGTGCGTGGTGGCCGCACTTCACAGGCGCAAGTTTACGGCAGAGAAATGGTGATCCAAGGCGGCCGTTCACCGCGTTACACAAAGGTTACCAACATTCTTACGCACGCTTCCGGCGTGGGGGCGCGGGGCCATGCACGTGTTCAGAACCGGAGACCGATCCCAAGATGCATGTTCAGCACGCGTACGCCGGAGTTGAGTGTCTCGTATTCCACCTCTCCATCCGGGCCGATCTCGATGGAGCCAGGATCCACATAGGCCACCTTGCCGCCATTCAATCGTTCGGCCCTTAATTCAAAGTAGAACATGCGGGAAGGCGCTATCTGTACCCCAGCGGCCCAGCCATGGCTCCAGATGAATTCATTCGCGTTGCGTTGCTCGAAGTAGGGCTGATCCATGCCATCCACTTTGATCTGTGTGCGGGTGGTGAATTGCCGCAGGCCCACCAGGCCCTCGACATAGGGACTCACTTTTCCAATGAAAGGCTTCAACCGGAGCAGACCATGATACCCGTAGATATCACTGTTCACACGCAGATCGCCTGTGGTGGCTTCCAAGTGTTCCTCATTGATCGGCACTTCACGGGAGCCGCCACCCATGCGGCCCCAGGCGAAATCGAAGCCCCAGTCGAATGGCAGCACGCTCATGGGAATGGTAAGCATGCCGCTGGCGCCAAAGACCTCCTTTCCGAACGTATCACCGAATTCGCCGATGGGTACGCCCACCTCAAGGCCACCGCCCAGGGTAACAGGTCTTTTGCCCAATTGCGCATTGGCCGTGGCCGTGATCGCGATGCATGCCAGAAGTGATAGGATCCGGTTCATGGTAGTGGTGATCGGTGGATGGCCTTTGTCAAACCCTGTGCCGCAAGAGTCAACTCCTTTATGGAAGCGGGTTTGGAAATGATCCGCCTGGATCCAGGCAGCGAATGGCCCAAGACAGCTGTCTATAGGTCAAAGGTCGAAATGATCCGATCATGAAGCAACCCCTACCACTGCTCCTCCCGATACTTCTTTCTATTTCCGTGTCAGCGCAAACCGATTGCGAATGGCAGGAGAGTCTTACGGTGACCAATACCTGGAACACGATCTCCGGATCATATGAAGCAGGTGGGTCGGCGATCTATGAGGTGCCATTGCAACTCGGTGTATCGTACGAGTTCAAGACCGGCTGTGGTAACGGAGCCACCGCGGATCATGATACGAGGATAGAGATGATCACACCGATCTGCACCTTGTTCAACAGTGATGATGATGGCTGTGAGGAAGGCCGTTCATTTCTTGAAGTGTACAGTTCGATATTCGACACACCGCTGCTGCTGCGGGTGAAGGGTCAGAATGGTCAGGGTGGAACATTCACGCTTGCCTTTCGTTCCCTGAATGGTGTTCCAGGGATCTGCAACGAATGTCCGGCATATGATGAATGGATCCATCCTGCGGGTGCATGGCAAACGGCGCAGGCCTCGTATGACCAGGACGGTTGCTACACGTTCATGGTGTCCATTGATGAGGGGATACACTACACATTCAAAACAGGCTGTGGGGATGGTGCTTACACCGATGGTGGAACGCTTCTGGAATTGCGGAATGACTGGTGCAATGAGGTCACTGGTCCCGCAAATGATTGCGGCGATGGAGGTTCCCTGCTTTCGTGGACCGCAGCCTATGATGGCAGTGTGCGGTTGACCGTACGTTCACCGGATGGGGCAGCTGGCAATTTCACAATGGCATATAAGAGTATCGGTGGCAATGGCACCATGTGCACCGGTTGTCCGTCCCACGACTTCTACATTACCCCGCAGAACAACTGGAACACGCATTCCTCCGGATATGCCCAGGACGGTTGTGTCATCTACCGCATCGCACCAACACCCGGTCATGATCTGCATTTCAAGACCGGTTGTGGAGATGGTGCTTCTGCCGATCATGATACCAGGTTGGATCTATATGATGCGAACTGTGAATTGCTCGTGGCGGATGATGATGGCTGTGAAGACGGCCGCTCCTCCCTATCATGGAGTGTTGCAGCGGAAGGCCTCCTGTACCTGAAGGTCTCGGGGGCCGGTGATTCGGCCGGGTTGTACACACTTGCCAGCCGCCGCACCATCACCCCCGCCCCCTGCACCAACTGTCCCGAATTCGACATTGGCATTACACCGGACGAAACATGGCAGACGGAGACATCGAGCTATGGACCACTTGGCTGTGCCATGGTTAAGGTTGACTTTGCCGGGGGTCATACCTACGTTTTTCAAACCACTTGCGGAGAGGGTGCCGCCTCCGTGCCGGGAACAACCCTCGAACTTTTCGGAGAGGACTGTACCCTGCTGGCCACAGGCTCCTTCGCCTGCTATACTGACGGGTCAAGGCTTTACTACAGCATGGTGGAAGATGGTACGGGCTATTTGAAAGTGAGCAATTACGGCGAAAGCAACGGTGAGTTCACGCTCGCATACAAGGACCTGGGCATGGCCGCGGATGAATGTGCGGATGCGGAACCCGTACAATTGGACCTGTATGGCACGGTCACCTTTACAGGCAGCTTCACCAATACCTCACCCGATACCTCACCACCACCTGCACTTGAAGGAATGGCGATGAACTGGCATGCGATCGAGATCGTTGAATGGTGTTATGACCTCATCATAGAACAATGTATCGAAGGATCCGATACAGAGGGAATCAATGCTTTGTATCCCAGCTGTGGAGAAGGATCAGCGCTGCAACCATCCGCTTCCGATACCAATTCATGTTATAACGGCATATGGTCCTGGTACAACGAGATACCTCCAGGGGTCTATTGGATCCCCGTGCCGTATGATCCGCAGGAGCCATCAGGAAACTATCAGGTTTTGGTGCAAGCGAATGATTGCATCGTCATCGACATCATCGGCCGATCGGAACCTATGCAGACCTTGGAGATCGCTCCGAACCCAGCTCAGGAAAGTTTCAGATTGAAGGGAATGGGACGGGCCATTTCCCGAGTGGAGTTGTATGATGCGTTCGGCCGGCCGGTGAGATCATGGCATGCAACAGAAGCAACAGGAGGAAACTATGACATCCGTGGCGTGGCCAGCGGGATGTACACCGTGAACGTGGTGACCTCAGAAGGCCGCCAGCTTGCAGGCCGCCTGATGGTGGAGTGATACCGGCGGGAGGCAGTACCTTTCGGCTGCTCGAATGGTCGCGCTCCTGGATCTCTCTGAGGCCGGTCTATTCGGCCTTTTCATCGCGACCTTTCTGGCGGCCACCATTCTGCCCTTTAGTTCCGAAGCCATATTGGCTGCCATGGCCCTTGGTCCCTGGAGCACCATCTCCCTTTGGCTTGTGGCCAGCTGCGGCAACTGGCTCGGTGGCATGTGCTCCTTTGGTCTTGGACGTTGGGCCGATCTGGCGAGGGTGGCAGCATGGCTGCGCATCGAACCCAGGAAAGTACAGCGTATGCAGGCGTGGGTGCGCGCACAGGGTTTCTGGTCGGCATTGCTTACATGGCTGCCTATTGTGGGCGATCCTCTGGCCGTGGCACTAGGGCTCGGCAAAGCTCACTGGATACCGGTGGCCCTGCTCATGTTCATTGGCAAGGCCGCCAGGTACGCCGTAGTGCTCGCCATTCTGCGCTAGACGATCTTCCCCATCAAGGCAATTGTTGCGTGACCACTATGGTAGGTACCACGCCACCAATGGTGGAAAGGATGATGTCCCTATCGTTGTTCTGGCCGGTGTATTTCACCACGCCATCCAGGTTGAGGTCGGCCACGAGGTATCCGGAGATGGTGTTGGAGGGTACCACACCACCAAGCATGGTGAGTATGATATCCCGGTCGTTGTTTGTTCCGGAATATTTCACCTGGTGGTCACCATTCACATTACCGGCCCACAACCGCATCACGCCATTCACGTTCCTGCGGCCGTTCGTGCCATAGGTGAAGGTGCTGTTGGTGCGCAGGTCGATCGTGCTGCCGCTGGAGGATATGGACATGGGTGCGGCTGTCATGCATCCAAGATGGTTCCTGTGCCGCACCGCGACATGATAGGTGCCGGCAGGTATGCAGAAGTTCAACGGCGAAACACCATCGCTTGGATCCACCACACGTCCATCCCGCCGCAGCAGACCGGCCCGGGTGCCCAGCACCTGGGTAGCGTTCGCAGGGTTCCGCAATTCCACCACGACCCAATCCACGATCGCTGTGCTTCCGGTGATATTCAAGATGTTCATGGTGGTGGTGGTGCTTCCTTCCACTGGAAGTCCGGTGGCGGAATAAGGTTCATTCAGTGGTATCAGCCCCTGTATCCGCAGGTCATCACGCATGAGTCCGTTGGCATTGTTGTAAGCACCATCAAGCCAAACGAACATGGTAACACGTGCGCCTGTCGCACAAGGATCCGCCACCGTGGTGAAAATGGCCGATCCGGAATACAAGGAGGAACCTCCGGTGCAATTGGCGCGGATGCGGAACTCGTATTGTGTGCCGGGCAAAAGGCCATTCAACTGGTAGCTGGTGCCAGCGATGCTGCCCACTGTGTTCCACTCACCCAGGCCCTGCGTACGCCACTGCATGCCATAGCTGCCTGCTCCTTGCATGGCGTTCCAACTGAGGAATGCGCTGGTGGTGGTGATGGCCGAGGCCGTGGCTCCGAAAGGCACACCACAACCCTGCGCGCCAGAAGCGTTGCTGTACAAGGTGTAACAGACCGAAGTGCTGTGTGCGCCATTCCAGCCATAAACATGGATGAAATAGGTGCCCGCTGCGGCATTGGTGTAGGATATGGTTTCGGATTGCGTGCCCCCATTCTGTGAGATCGCTACCTGGCTTCCAACGGAATTCAGCAACCGGAGATCATAATCCCCTGCAAGGTTGGAGAGCGAGATGGTGATGTTGGAGGTTTGATCGGTGGTGAAAGAGAAGTAGTCCACATCCGAAGTGCTGCCCACCAACGCGTTCAAAGTGGATGGCAGGGTGATCGGTGTGGCCGAAGCAGTGCCATTATTCGGCTCGTAGGGATCGGTGCAGGGCACCGGCGTGGTGAAAGAACTGGTGGATGACCAGCCTGATGTGGTGGTGCCGCAATTCGACCTTACGCGATAGTCGTAGGAAGTGCCATTGGAGAGGCCTGTCAATTGGTGGCTGGTACCGGTAATACCGTTCACGCTGGTCCAGGTGCCGCTGGAGGAAAGCTTCCATTGCAGGTCGTAATTCGTTGCACCCATGCCGGCCCAACTTATCGTGGCGGTGCCCACGCCCACCGAAACGGAAGGCAGGGGCGCATCACAGGTGGTGCCGCACGCGATGAGGCATGATCCCGAATTGATCTTATTGGTGATCAACGCGGTGGGTTGGGGGCCGAAACCATTGGCGAATTTGATGGTGGTGTTCGTTAGGTGGCAGTAGCTCATTATGGTGCCCCCTACGCTGGAACTAGGTATGGGTCCTGTGGGACAACTGCCTTCTGAGTAACCGGCTGATTGCCCACAACCATCGATCGCGGTGTTGTTGCCGTTCCATGCGCAGGCATGGGTGTGCTTGGAGCCCATGTTATGGCCTGTCTCATGCGTTACCACTTCCACGCTCCAGCTATAGGTAGGCACATTCTGGTAGCTGCTGTTGATGCCGCTGTAGGCCATGCGATAGATGCTGGAGCTGCAGATGGTGTTCAACCATGCGATGCCACCATAATTGCCCAGGTCGATCAAATGGGCCAGATCGCCATTGAAACTGGTGCGGTGAGCACCGAACTGGTCCAGTCGGCCTCCACTGCTGGTGGCGGTGTATGGACTGGCGGAACTCCAGATGAACAACTCCGAAAGTTCCACATCGATCCCATCATTATCGAAAAGGGTCGCACTCTGGTTGAACAACCCCAGCAGATAATTGGTGGCATTGCCCACACTTCCTTTATTCTGGGTGATGTCATATGCACCCTCCCAATAAAGACGGATGCATTTGGTGGTACGCTCACCTTCCTGCAATTGCAGTTCGTGGGCCTCGGGGTTTGGACCATCATCCGGCGTATGGCACACCGCATTGGATCGGCTTCGCAGGTGGTCCTCATGGTACAGGACGTGCACGCCATTTGGAGCCTTATCGAATCTTCCGATGATGCGCTCACCATTTTGATCGCTGATGATGCCCATGACCTCCCCCTCGAAGATGCTGATGGATGCAACGCTCCCGGGCTGGCCCTGTATCATACCACGATAGTGCACATTGGGCGCCAAGGGCGGTGCATTACCATCGGAAGTACGCAATACGAAGTCATCGCTGGTGATCTCCGTACGCTGCAACTCCAGATGTAAGTTACCTGACCCCGAAGGGATCTCCAAAAGGATGAACTCTTCCGGGCTGCGCAGCAGTCCTATTGTTGCCTGTGCATCCAGTTGCAGCACATCGGCGAAAGTCACTGCCTCCGACCATAGCGCATCGTTGACGGCAGAGCGTTCCAACCGTTGAAGGAGGGAAATAGGTTGGAATCGTGTTCCGTTTTCCCGGACATGGGAAATACGCTCGGCCACACGGCCTGCGGATTGAGCGGAAAGATCCATGCCCAAGGCAAGGAGCCCAACAAGAAAGATCGATCTCATGGAGAAGCGAAGCAATAAGCGGACTGTGCCCGCAGAAGAAGTAGCAAGTTACTGAGTTCCATTGGAACAAGACCTATGCTGGGCGGGCATTTTCGACGATCCTGCATTCCATGGCGATCATGCCATGAAAAAAGCCCCCCGCTTTTTGCGGAGGGCTTCATCAATGATCGTTCTAACTGCAACAGTAGCGTGCCGTTCTTAAAGACCAAGGGTCCATCCGGCGGTCCAGTCGTTGTCTGTGGCTACGGCTCCTTTGTAAGAGGCGGGGGAGAACCAGGGGTCAATGGTGGTGGGATCGGCGGCTCCGGTGGCATCGGTGCCGAAGATGCCAGAGAATGATGCGGCGGTGCTATTCGTGGGATCGGTCTCCATGGCCCCGGCGTTGTTGAAGTTGGTAGCATTGCTGTAGATAGCGCTGTTCTTTACCGCGAGCGAGCCATCGGCCACATATGCATCGCATTCGCTGCCTACGCGTACACCTTGTGTGAATCCGGTCACGAGCGCATTCCAGATCTTCCCCTTGGTACCATGGCGCAGGCGCATGCCGTGGTTCGCACTGCCATCATCAGCGCCGATCAAGGCGATGTTGCTGATGCGCGGATCACTGATCGGTGTGAAAGCGAAGTTGCCTTCCAGGTTGTCCGCTTCAATGCCATTGTCACCGGTCACCGCATCCTGCTGTACCACCCAGAATTGGCCTTTGCCGCGCCAGCCATGGGTCCAGTCGAAGCTGTCGTCGCTGTTGCCGGTGGAAACCGCCCATTTCAGGTTGGCTGTACCTACGAAGAATTCGAAGCCATCATCACTTCCCTTGTACGCCTGCAGATGCTCCAATACAGTGGTGCTGCCCACGCCATTGAAGGAGAAGCCATTCAATTCGTTGTCGGTGCCAAGGATCTTTCCCGCATACTCCACGCGTACATATTTCAATATGCCGGAGTTGTCGCTGTCATTGGTGCCTCCATAGACGCCAGTGCCCCCTTCGCCCTCAGCGGTGCAATCTGCCGATCCGCATACATTGATCGAGGCATATCCATTGAGGATGATGCCACCCCAATCCCCACGCTCAGGGCTGCTTGTGACGGTCTTGATGGTAGTGAGAACAATGGGTTGTGCTGCAGTGCCCACAGCATTGATCATGCCCCCACGCTGTACGCTCAGGAAAGGTGTGGTACCATCATCGGCAGCATAGATCCTCGTACCTGCGGGAATGGTGAGGGTGGCCCCGGAATTAACGAAGAGACCACCGGAGATCAGGTATTGCCGGTCGGCCTGGAGCGACATGTTGCTGGTGATGTTGCCGGCGAGCACATAATACGTATTGCCGTTGATCACCGTGGTCTGTTCGGTGTTGGCCGGCGGCGGGAATTCGCAGCAGCAATCGCGCTCGGCATCGGGATCGTAGTTGATGGCAGTGGGGTCGGTGCAGCCTTCCTTCCTTTTGCAGGAGGACATGGGGAGGGTGATCAACAGGCCCGCCATGGCCATGATCACCAGCTTAGCGATGGGGTTGCTTTTCATGAACATTGTACTGGTCCTTTTTTGCTTTGTTGGCCGCAAAGCTCCCGGGCCCACTTTATCCGATCGTCCGCTCCAGCTTATGTTTCTGTTAACGAAAAAGGCGCCCGGGACCGCAGGCGCCATTTTCGTTAGCAATATGGTCGCTTACAGAATGCGGTAGGAGATGCTGGCACTGATGCCCATGCCCACGCGATACTGGTTGATGATGGAAGCCCCATCCGGCGTTTCCTGCTCTACCCGGTAACGGGCATCCAACAGGTTGCGGAAGGTGATGCCGGCCTGCCAGTTCTTGCCCAGATCGGCACCCAGCACAAGGTTGAGCGTATGCACCGGCAATTCATACTGATCGCCCAGCCCATTGGCACCAGCGGCGAAAACCCTGGGCCCGAAGACCATGTATGCGAGTGTGGCGGTAGCACGGCGCCCATTTGCCAATGGCCGCATGTAGGTGAGATCGAAGTTCACCAGATAGGGCGATGCACCTTGCAATGGACGGACATCGTTCGTAAGCACCACATCAGCACCATTGCTATTCTCCCGCGCATCACCTATCCGTAGCTCGGAATGCATCAGGGTGAAGTTCATGCCCACGCTCAGATCGCTCCAGGTCGTGCTGTCGGCTTTGATCAACCGGCCCACGTTCTTCACCAGCTCGAACTCTATACCTACCACGTGGGCCGAGCCGGTGTTTCGGAACGACTGCAATTGACCGCTGGCCGTGGCAAGCGCTACCTTTTCGATGGGGTCCATCAACTGCTTTCCGAATACACCCACGGCGATCAATTCGCCTGGCACCGCGAAACGCTCGTACCGCAGATCAAAGTTGTGGTTGGTGCCATTGTGCAGATCGGGATCGCCCACGTTCTTGGTACCAGCGAAGAATTCGGTGTATTCGAAAGGGGCCATTTCCCTGAAACCCGGGCGGCTGATCGTTCTGCTGGCACTTGCGCGGACCACATCCTTCTTGGTCACATCGAATTTGACCGAGGCGAAAGGGAGCGGGTCCATCGATGAAATTCGGCCCACACGCATGGGCTGATAGAAGGAATCGCTTTGGCGGCGGTAGATGATACGTTGGCCACCTTCCTCGATCCGCAATCCGCCAATGAGTTTCAATTTGTTCGGGAGAAGATCCACCTCCGCCGAGGCATGGGCCGCATTGATATCCTGTTCGATCCAGTGTTTCGCTTCCGGGCCAGTGACATTGGCTATGGTGAATTCGCCAGCCTGGTATTGTGCTGTGCCCAGGTAACGATCGGGATCGTTCAGGGAGATACCTTCTGGGTTGAGCGCATTCAATTGTTGCAGATTGTAGGAGTAGATGTCATACCCGAAGGACCGTTCCTTTCTTTTCATCTGGGCTCCGGCACGCAAGGTGAGCAGGCTGATGAAGCCCTCCTCTGTTTCCTTTTGGATCACACGGTAGGCAACACCGGCACGTGCGCTTTTCTCTTCTTCATCCAATGCACTGTACCAGCGGTGGTTCTCCAGACGGTCTATCGCATTGAAACGTACGATACCGGTATTCGGATCGCGCAGATACACCAATTGCCGCCGGTCCGGTTCCAAGCCTTCCGCCGTGCTTAAGGAACCGCTCCACTCCACTACCAGCCGATCTTCCAAACCGAACACATGGCGGCCGTTGATCTGCTGGGTGAGCAATGTGTTCTGGCGATAGGTATAGCGGCGGGCGTAGACGTCGTCCAGGTAGTCGAAGTGTTCGCCATAGTTGATCCGATGCTCATCCGAAGAAAGATTCACCCACAAGCCATTCACACCGATGGAATGCTGACGGCCAAGTTCCAGGGTGGCAGCGGCAAGGGCCGAAGTTTGTGTGTTGAATTGCCAGCTTTCCATGTCATAGTCCACCAGCGGCATGTTCGATGCGTTGATGATCCTGATCTTGCCATTTCGATAGCGGTGCTCATTGCGGTAGCTGGCTGTGCCCAATACGTTGAGCGTTATACCCTGGCCCAGACTGAACCGTGTACCTCCATAAAGGCCGAATTGCTGATCCGGTGCGGCTGTACTGATCCGTGGGTTGAAGTTGTTACGGAATGGGACCACTTCTCCATTGAGCGTGCCGGGTTTTCCTGCGATACCTGCGGGCACCGCACGGGTACCATCTTCAAGTCCCCAGAGATCGCTGCCTCCGCCATGGCTACTACGGAATTCGTTGAAGGTGCTTTGCGTGTTCATGCCTCCGCCCACATTGATCTTTAGGATGGAACCACCGGACGCGCGCTTGGTGGCAACGTCCACGGCACCTCCGCTGAAGTCGCCATACAGCTCCGGTGAAAACCCCTTGGTCACGGAAATGCTGCCGACCACATCAGTTGGGATGATGTCCAGCGGCGCCACCTTCATATCCGGATCGGGAGAGGGTAGGGGCAGACCATTGAGGTACGCCGCGTTATAGCGATCACCAAGGCCGCGCACCATCACATGTCTTCCGCCCACCGTGCTCATGCCCACCATCTTCTGCACACCTTCGGCCACATCGGAGGCTCCTTTTTTCTTCAGCTCCTGCGCACCGATGTTCTGGATCAATGCGGTGGTCTGTTTCCGTTCCATCAGCATCATAGTTTCACGCTCCCTGTCCACGGTACGGACCACCTCGAATTCCTGTAGTTCGATCCCCTGGGCCTTCAATTCCACATCGGCCGTAACGATGCTTCCGGCCACAATTGTAACGGGACGCTCAAGTGGTTCGAACCCCACGAAACTCACCTGCAGCACATGGTCACCGGGATCGGCATTGAAGGAGTAGTTGCCATCCATATCCGTGGTGGCGCCATAGGTAGTGCCCTTGATCAACACATTCACGAAGGGCATGGGCTGGATCTTGCCCGACTCCATTGCCGTAATGTTGCCTGTGACCCGGCCCTTCTGTGCGAAGGTTGTGGAGGAAAGCGCGAGTATGTAGAAGATGATCGTTATCCGGTGCATAGCATCTGCTTCGACCTCAAGTGATCGTAAGGCAGTGCAAAGCTTTCCCGGTAGTATTACCCTGGCCTTGACCGCGGGTTAAGGATCCGTTATCACTCGTTCTCCAGCTTTACCTTTTTCTTAAGTTCCCGCTTCTCCAGGAACCACCATTTAGGCACATCCTCGCCTTTCTTCTGCTGTGCCCGCCACATTTCCAGGAGGCGGTCCTGTAGCATGTAAGTGGCTTCATCCACGGAATCGGCCACATAGAGGAACTTCAGTTCCTCGCGCCCGATGGTGCCCGCCTCCACCATTAGTTCGATCTGTTGAAGGACCGGGGCCCAATAATCCTTGCCATAGAGCAGGATCGGGAAGTTCTTCACTTTGCCGGTCTGGATCAAGGTGATGGTCTCGAACATCTCATCCATGGTGCCGGCACCGCCAGGCATCACCACAAAACAGATGCTGTACTTCAATAACAACACCTTGCGCACGTAGAACCGCTGGAAGGTGAGGCTCACATCGAGATACGGGTTCGCGTACTGCTCATGCGGCAGCACGATGTTGCAGCCCACGCTCTTCGCACCGATGTCGCGTGCTCCACGATTGGCGGCTTCCATGATACCCGGGCCACCGCCGGTCATGATCGTGAAGCCCACCTGCCCCACACGCCGGGCCAGCTCACGGGCCGCGATGTAGTACTCATGATCCTCTTGGAAGCGTGCACTGCCGAAGAACGTTACGCACGGACCGACAAATTGCAGACGCCGGAAACCGTAGATGAATTCGCGGGCGATGCTGAGCGCACTGAAGAATTCGCGCGTGCGGGAGCGGGGACCGGCAAGGAAGGTGAGATCGATCTTCTTGTCCGATGCGATCTTCTTGGTCGGGGTCTTCTCGGTCATCCCTTCGGTTTGTGCAGCCTCACTTCATGAATGTCCTTGAGAGCAGTGAAATCCTTATCCGA
>JAEZCB010000016.1 GCA_023412755.1 Bacteroidota bacterium | reverse complement strand
CATCCATCACAAGCAGCGCTTCCGCCTACGAACAGGTGCGTTCGGTGCTCAGCGATCTGCAGCATGAGGAATTCTGGCTGGTACTCCTGGATCGTGGCAACCGCATGCTGGAGCGCTGCCGCGTGAGCCAGGGGGGCATGCATGGCACGGTGGCCGATCCCAAGATCATCTTCAAACAAGCGTTGGATAAGCGGGCATCATCGCTGATCCTTTGTCACAACCATCCCAGTGGCCAGCTCAGGCCCAGCGAGGAAGATATCCGCCTTACGCGCAAGCTTACCGAGGGCGGCCGATTATTGGACATCGCCATACATGATCATCTCATCATCACGTCAGCCGGGTACTATAGCTTCGCCGACAATGGCATGCTATAGATGACAGGACCCCTCCGGCTGCTCACCATCATCGGAGCGCGCCCCCAGATCATCAAGGCGGCCGCGATCAGCCGGGCCGTTTCCGGTCCTTTCGCAGGTAGGGTCCAGGAAACGATCCTGCACACGGGGCAGCATTATGATCACGCCATGTCCGGGATCTTTTTCGAAGAGCTGGGCATTCCCCCAGCGGATATCCAGTTGAACATCGGTGCGGGAAAGCATGGTGCCCGCACCGGCAGAATGATGGAGGCCATTGAGCAGGTGTTGGAAAAAGAGCGGCCGGATGTGGTGGTGGTGTATGGCGATACCGATAGCACGTTGGCAGGGGCGCTCGCCGCGGCCAAACTCCATGTGCGGGTAGCCCACATCGAGGCCGGCCTGCGCTCATACAACAAGCGGATGCCGGAAGAGATCAACCGGATCACGGCCGATCACTGCTCTACCTGGCTCTTCTGTCCAACCCACAGCGCCATGGATGCGCTACGGAAAGAAGGGATCGGTCTGTTGCATGGTCCTGGATCACCTACCATGGACGAGCCACGGGTGGTGTTCTCCGGTGATGTGATGTTCGATAATACGCTCCACTTTTCCGCGCTGGCCCTGGAACGATCAAAGATCTTCAAGGAACATGGCATCGAAGCGGGGCGCTACATGCTGGCCACTATCCACCGCGCCGCGAATACCGATGATCCTTCCCGGCTTACGGCGATACTGGATGCATTGGTCCATGTGCATAAGGAGCATGATCTGCCGGTGGTCCTGCCCCTGCATCCGCGTACCAGGGAAAGCATGGGGTCTCTGGGATCAGACCTGCTGAATGGATCGGGCAAGAGCAACGGTATTCGGATCATACCACCGGTCGGTTATCTGGATATGCTGGCTTTGGAACATGGCGCCACCTTGGTATTCACGGATTCCGGAGGTGTGCAGAAAGAGGCCTACTTCCATGGAAGGCCTTCCGTGGTGCTGCGCGAAGAGACCGAGTGGGTGGAGATCGTGGATGCCGGAATGGCCATCCTCGCCGATGCTGACCCATTGCGGATAAGGGATGCGGCCGCACGCCTCATGGGCACCTCATCCATGCCGGAACAAGGTCTCTTCGGGGATGGCCATGCCGCGGAACACATTTGTGAGGTATTGCTGGAACAGTAGAAGCGTATTCAATGGAAGAAACCCTGGTCCAGGTCCATTTGGAAAGGCCAACGCCCCGGGCCAGATACGCTGTTGAACAGGTCTTCAGGCGCCTTCTTGGCTGGGAGGTGGAATTCCTGGATGCACACGCGGCATCCTCTTCCTCCGGAAGCCCCACAATAGTGTATGGCGATCGTGCCATACCGGGCACATTGCATATCCTTCCATCGGGTTTCCTGGCAGATGGAAGCATGGCAACGGATCCGCCGATGATCCGTGCAGGTGATCTCCCGCTGCTTTTTCCCGTTGAAGGTGGTGACCTTGCTTTCGATCCATTCGCCGCGGCCTTCTTCCATCTGTCACGGTGTGAAGAGGCTGCCATCGGGCGTGATCGCCATCAACGGCCGTTGTCCCAACAAATGCATGCTGTCAAGCATGGTTATGTGGAAAGACCGGTAGTGGATGAGTGGGCGATCATGCTGGCCCGGGCATGGAAAGCGAAGGATCGATCGGTCCCCGCACCGCAACGCGCCTATCGCTCGGTGCAGACCATCGATCTGGATAATGGATTGAAGTATTTGGGCCGTCCGCTCTGGCGATCCATCGGTGCCACCGTGAAGGATATGCTTAAGGGGCGGCCTGGAGAAATATTGGCCAGGTGGCGAACCCTGTTCAGCCTTGGTGATGACCCCTACGATATCCATGAGGATCTCAAGGACATGCTCATGGCCAATACGGACCGCATCATCTACTTCATCCTGGGGGCACCGAAAGGCCCTTGGGACCATGCCGTTTCCATCCATCAGCCGCGCTATGCACGCATGCTGATCGAACTTTCAAAGTGGGCAGAAACAGGTATCCACCCTTCCTATGGAAGTAGCGAAAACAGGCTCATGCTGGAGCAGGAGTTGAAGGAATTGCAGGGTCTTTTGGATAGGCCATTGAAGCTATCCAGGCAGCACTTCCTGCGCATGGTGGATCACCGGATCTACCGGGACTTGAGCGAGTTGGGGATCATGGAAGAACATTCCATGGGCATGCATGATACCATCGGTTTCAGGGCGGGGACCACGGTACCATTTGAATGGTATGATCTGGAGCAGGAGAGGGCCACCAGCCTTCTGATCCATCCATTCGCTGTGATGGACAACACGCTTTGGGTCAAACTTGGGCTCGATCCGGGAGAGGCCATACGCAGAACGGAGAAGATCATCCAGAGCGTGAAGGCCGTGGATGGCACCTTCACCGGACTTTGGCATGAGAGCTTCCTGAGCACAGAAACCGCCATGCGCGATCGACGCAACGCCATACTCACCATCATCGAAAAGGCCAGAAGATGATCAGGCATCTCCGGCACGAGCATATCGATAAGCAGTGGTGGGATCAGCAACTGTTGCGATGCGACATGCCACTCTGGTATGCCCGAAGCTGGGTGCTCGATGCCACGAGCCCGGGATGGGGAGCCTTGCATGATGATGAGACCGGGGCGATCATGCCCCTCACCTGGCGGAAGAAGTATTTTATCAAGTACCTGTTCCAGCCATTTGGTTCACAGCAGTTGGGCGTTTTCGTACCGAACTATGATGAAGCTATCGGGCAGCGCATGCTCCAGGCGATCCCTCGAGAATACCGCTACTGCGACATCAGCCTGAACGAACGCATGGGTGCGTTGAACGCATCCGGATCCCGTACCACACCGCGTTCCCAGCAGGTGCTCCTATTGGATCGGCCAGTGATGGATCTGCGCAACGCATATTCCGAAGGACACAGGCGCAACTTGAAGAAGGCAGTGAATGATCCACTGTTGATCAACGATATCACCCCAGACGAATTCACCGCGCTCTACGCCCGGACCACAGGACAGCGTTATGGTGTCCAGGCCTTGGATCTGGGTATTATGCAAGAAGTGATCTCCCAGGCCCTGGAACGTGGCGAATGTTCCATTTGGGGAACACGTTCCGATCAAGAGCTGGTAGCGGCCGCCTGTTTCATCGAATGGAATGGCCGGGCGATCTTCTACAAATCAGGTGCGGACCCGATCGGACAAGAGCAAAGGGCCATGTTCAGGATCATTGATGCGTATATCAAGAAGCATGCGGGTTCCGGGGTTCTGCTGGACTTCGCTGGATCGGATACACCATCGGTGGCGAGGTTCAATGCGGGCTTCGGTGCGCAGCGAAGGATATATTTACGCCTGCAACGGAATTTACTCCCCCCACCTTTCCGGTGGTTCAAGCAGTGATGATCATATGGTGATGGAACTTGCGAAGCAGCAGAGCGTGGTGAACCACTTCATCGCTGAACTGCGCGACGTGGAGGTCCAGAAGGATCCGATGCGCTTTCGCCGCAACCTGGAGCGGGTGGGAGAAGTGATCGCGTTGGAGATCAGCCGCACGCTGGAATATGGACCGCAGGAGGTGGTGACCCCGTTGGGTGTGGCCCATACACAGCTACTTGCGGAACAACCCGTGCTGGCGCCGATCCTCAGGGCAGGATTACCGCTGCACCAAGGGCTCCTCAACTACTTCGATCGTGCGGATAGTGCCTTCATCAGCGCCTACCGGAAACACCGCAAAGGCGAGGATGCGTTCGATATAGAGGTGGAATATCTTTCCAGCCCATCATTGCATGATCGTGTGCTGGTGCTCATCGATCCCATGCTTGCCACGGGCCGCAGCATGGTGCTCTGCTATCGGGCGCTGCTCCGCCTCGGAAAACCCAGGGAGGTGCATGTGGTCTCGGCCATCGCCAGCACCGAAGGACTTGAACACGCCCGGTCGCACATGCCGCCCGGTACCCGTTTCTGGATCGGTGCGGTGGATGAGGAGATGACAGCACAAGCCTACATCGTTCCAGGTCTCGGTGATGCCGGTGATCTGGCCTATGGAGCCAAGATATGATCACCACCATCATGGAAGTGATCCTCATATTCCTCACCAGCATGGTGAAGTTCACCCTCTCGCCGCTGCTTTCCCTTAGCCTGGGTTATGGTCTTTGGCAGACCATGCTCATCACCAGCATCGGTGGCTGTGCGGGTGTGGTGGTCTTCTACCTCACCAGCGGCGGCATCATGGAGTGGCTGGAAGGGCGGGCAAGAGAGTCGGAGATCCAACGCGGCCACCGCAGGAAATGCTTCACACGTACCAATAAGACCATTGTGAAGGTGAAACGGAACCAGGGATTGAACGGGCTCGCTGCGATCACACCCATCATCATCTCCATCCCCATCGGTACCATCATCGCCGCCAAGTATTTCAGGAACGATAGACGCACGTTGCCCGTTCTACTTTCATCCGTGTTGATCTGGGATGTCATCCTCAGCAACGTCTGGAATCTGATCCAGTGAAACGGTACAAGCACCTGTTCTTCGACCTCGACCATACGCTTTGGGATTTCCGTTCCAACTCCCGTGGAACGTTGTGCGAACTGTTCGAGGAGGAGGCCCTGCAGGAGCGCGGTATTCCCGATGCGGAAGCATTCATAGGATCATATGAGGAGGTGAATGAAGGGCTTTGGGGACGTTATGAGGCCGGGCACCTGAGCAAGGAAGTGCTGCGCGTGCTGCGTTTCAGGAACGCGCTGCTGCGTTTCGGTGTGAAGGATGCCGCACTGGCCGATAGGATGGGAACGGCCTACCTGGACCGATGCCCGACAAAACCGGCCCTGATGCCCGGTACCATGGCCTTATTGGATGATCTGCTCCCGCATTACCAGTTGCACATCATCACCAATGGTTTCGAGGAGGTGCAGGCCGTGAAGATCAAGAGCAGCGGCATCGATCCATATTTCTCCACAGTGATCAGCAGTGAGAAGGCGGGCGCCAAGAAACCTGATCCACGGATCTTCGGCCATGCCCTGAAGCTGTGCACCGCATGCGCGGATGATGCCTTGATGATCGGGGACAACCTGATCGCGGACATGCTCGGTGCACGCCGCGCTGGATGGGACCATGTGCATTTCGCGGCCGAATGTGAACCCGATGCAGAGGCCACCTACACCATACGCCACATGGATGAACTGCGGCCGATCCTACTGTGATGCGTCCGGGTGGAAGATGTATTCCTTGATGGAGCGGGTACCGTTGATGTGGCTGTGCCGTAACAGGCGCACCGTGGAAGTGTTCGGCACATTGCCCCTGTAGCTGATCTCGCCCTTTTCCGGATAGGTCTTGAAAAAGATGCTATCGCCCTGCACGGTTACCGGCACGTTGTACCAACCCATCACTGGATCGCCAGGCGCATCGCGCGTGAGGTGTGAAGGTAGACCCGCCTCCACATCCTGGGTGCCGTTGATCAGCACGGCCCGGCCATTGTCGAAGAAACGGATCAGGTAGCGCAGGTTTTTAACCTTTTCCATGTAATAGCCATCATACCGGATCCCCAACCCTTTGAAGGGATCTTCTCCATTGGTGGTAGCATAAACATGGTCCGCCGGGACCTCGGTACGCGTGGTGCCATCTTCTTCGTGGCCACACCCCATGATCAATGTTGACAGCAGGAGGATCCGTAGGAGTAGTTGCATCATTTTTCTTTGAAAAGCGCGATCACGGTGGTGGATCCGGTCACCTTCTGCCCCAAGCCTACCAGGATCTCCGTATCCAGGGGGAGGAGCACATCCACCCTCGATCCGAACTTGATGAATCCGAACTCGGTGCCTTTTTCCACTGATTCTCCTTCGCGGCTGTATGTGACTATGCGGCGTGCAAGTGCCCCGGCGATCTGGCGGAAGAGTACTTCACCGAAGGCCGGATGCTTCACCACCACCGTGCTCCGTTCATTCTCGGTGCTCGATTTCGGATGCCAGGCCACCAGGTATTTCCCCGGATGGTATTTGTAGTACGAAGTGACACCGCTGACCGGATACCAGTTCACATGCACATTCAATGGCGACATGAAGATGCTAACCTGCATGCGCTCGCCATTGAAGTATTCGGTCTCGCGTACCTTTTCTATGGCCACCACCTTCCCATCGGCAGGGGCGAGCACCTCCCGATCCTGCGAAGCAGGTTCGCGTAAAGGCACCCGGAAAAAGTATACGATGATCGTGTAGATGATCAGCAATACCGCGGTAAGGAGCACCTGTAGCGGTAATGGAAAGTAATGCCAGCGCCAGATCGCGAAGAGCGCGAAGCATACCACGGCCGTGCTGATCAATAAGGTGGGTGTGCCCTCCCGGTGTAGACGCATGCGTGAAGGGACCTGGTGGGTCCGAGCCAAAGATAGAAGTGCTGGTGAAGCGTCAATGGACCAGCCGCAGGAAGATCAGCACAGATGGGGCGGCCAGGAGCAAACCATAGAAACGATCCAGTATGCCACCATGGCCGGGAAGGATGACCCCGGAATCCTTAACCCCCCGGGCACGTTTCAATGCCGATTCAAAAAGATCCCCCAAGGTCGCCATCACGCTTATGATCGCGCCACATCCGAGCCATTCCGCAGGAGTGAGAAAATCGTTGTAAGAGGAAAGCAGATAGGACATACCCATGGTCAATGCCACACCTCCCGCGAAGCCTTCCACCGTTTTGTTGGGAGATACCGCAGGCATCAATTTGGTACGCCCAATGGAGCGGCCCACGAGATAGGCGCCGGTATCATTGGTCCAAAGCATGATCATGAAGCCCATGAACATCCAGGGATCGTAGTAGAACATGTGGGGCAGTGTACCGAAAGGCACCCCCACAAGTGTAAGGATCAACAGGATGCTTCCCAGGCCCTTCACGGGAGCGATGCTCCTGTTCAGGGAAACGGCTACTGAGGCGAGCACAAGGGCGAAACCGGTGGCGGAAGAATGCACGATGTTCCAGTGGATGCTGAAGGCATCCATGGCCACGGACAGGTACATGATCGTGGCTGCGAGGATGCTCCAGAAAACCGGTGGCCCATCCTCCTCCCCCCACACCAGTACGTGGAGTTCACGCGCAGCGATCATGCATACCGGCAGAAAGAGCAGGGTAGTGGTGGTGGGGCCGGAGAATGCCGCCCAGATCACCACCAACACATAGATCGCACCTGTGATCGCCCTGATCTGGATCTCCTTCACGCGTCGCGGTCTTTGCGCACAATGTATAGCGCTCGGACCACATCATCACGATCCACATAAAGCCTCGACTCGCCCAACGGGGGGTACGGGGTGGAACGATGGTCGATCAACACAACGGGAATACCATGCACTTCCAACAGCCCGCGCACCAGTTCCGCCTCATGGCTGGATCCGGTGCTGAGGATGAGGGTCCAGTTGCCCATGGAGGATCGGACTTCCATTGTCTCACGCCCTTACGGTTCCGCTACCAGGCGCACCCGGGATCGGGTCTTTCGGTTCGTTGATGCTGGGTACCGGCTGGCCATTGCGGGCCGTATCGTGCGGCATTTTGGCGAAAGGCCTTTCTCCGAAGATCTTCTCCAGATCCTCCTTGAAGATCACTTCCTTCTCCAGCAATTGTGTGGCCAATGCCGTGAGCTTGTCCTTGTGCTCGGTAAGGATGCGCTTCGCCCGCTCGTACTGGGTCTCCACCAGCTTCTTCACCTCCTCATCGATCACCTTGGCCGTTTCCTCACTGTACGGCTTTCCGAAGGAGTACTCGTTCTGGCCGGTGCTGTCGTAGTAGCTGATGTTGCCGATCTTGTCATTCAGGCCGTACATGCTCACCATGGCATAGGCCTGCTTGGTCACTTTCTCCAGATCGCTCAACGCCCCGGTGCTGATCTTGCCGTAGATCACATCCTCGGCGGCACGGCCACCCAGTGCGGCGCACATCTCATCCAGCATCTGTTCGGTAGTGGTGAGGTGGCGCTCCTCCGGCAGGTACCATGCCGCCCCCAAAGAACGGCCACGCGGAACTATGGTCACCTTCACCAATGGGCTGGCATGCTCCACCAGCCAGCTTACCGTGGCGTGGCCGGCCTCATGGAAGGCAACGGCCTTCTTCTCATCGGTGGTGATGATCTTGTTCTTCTTCTCCAGGCCACCGATCACACGGTCCACCGCGTCGAGGAAGTCCTGCCTGTCCACGGACTTTTTCTTTTTCCGGGCGGCTATCAAAGCGGCCTCGTTGCAGATGTTGGCTATATCCGCTCCGCTGAAACCGGGTGTCTGTTTCGCTAGGAAATCCACATCCACGCTGCTGGTATCGAGCTTCAACGGCTTCAGGTGCACCTTCAGAATGTCCTTTCGCTCATTCAGATCGGGCATATCCACGAAGATCTGCCGGTCGAAGCGGCCCGGACGCAACAGGGCACGGTCCAGCACATCGGCACGGTTGGTGGCTCCGATCAGTATCACGCCGCTGTTGGTGCCGAAACCGTCCATTTCGGTGAGCAATTGGTTCAGTGTGTTCTCGCGCTCATCATTGGCGCCCATGCTCACGCTGCGGCCACGCGCACGGCCAATGGCATCGATCTCGTCAATGAAGATGATGCTCGGTGCCTTCTCCTTGGCCTGCTTAAAGAGGTCGCGAACACGGCTGGCGCCAACACCCACGAACATTTCCACGAAATCCGATCCACTCAGGGAGAAGAACGGAACTTCAGCTTCACCGGCGATGGCCTTTGCCAGCAGGGTCTTGCCTGTTCCCGGAGGGCCCACCAGCAAAGCGCCCTTGGGGATCTTCGCACCCAGATCGGTGTATTTCTTCGGATTCTTCAGGAAATCGACGATCTCCTGCAATTCCTCCTTCGCCTCTTCCAGGCCAGCCACATCGTTGAAGGTGATGTTGGTGCTCTTGCCACCTTCGAACACCGTAGCGCGGCTTTTACCGATGTTGAAGATCTGGCCACCGGGACCGCCACCTCCGCCAATGCGGCGCATGACGAACACCCAGATGGCGATCATGATGCCGAAGAACAGCACCCAATTGAGGATCTCGCGGCCCCAATTATCCTGCGTTTCGAAATCGTAGGCCACCTTGTGCTCTTCAGCTTCGGAAATAAGACGGTCCTTCAGCAAATTG
>JAEZCB010000275.1 GCA_023412755.1 Bacteroidota bacterium | reverse complement strand
ATGGCCGCAGGCATGTACTTCGTGAACATCACCGCAGGTGAGCAACTGCACACCGAGCGTCTGGTGATACAGCCGTAAGGACCTACGGGAAACTTCCCGCTAAGTAAAAAGCCCCGCCGTTCTCGGCGGGGCTTTTTGTTTTTCGTACCCGTGTAAAATACCCTTTTTCCGTAGTGGGCCTATCAACACATTTGTTCCATGCTGCATGTGCCGCAGAAAAGAGCGATGCTTCTGATAGCTTTTCTCCACCAATTGCTCAACGGGAGCCGCCAGTTGCACCATCCCACTACAGAACTCCGCACCCCTCGACCCAATTTTCCGGCGATGAGCGCAGACGTGATCGCATTCTCTACCCGCGACCGGCGCTGGCCAGGCCATCTTTCAAAGAGCAATGCATCAGCAGGCTCCTCATCCAAAGGATCTTCCCATTGAAGCCGCCCCCAGCAAAAAAAAAAGAAACCAATGAGCACCCAGGTCCATAAGATCATCATTGCGGAACCTCACCGCCTGATCGCTGAATGCCTTTGCAAAACGCTGGAGCAGGACAGGCGATTCAAAGTATTGGCAACGATCACTGGTCCTGTGGAGTTGCATGCGCTGGTTCCCAGGCTGGCTCCGGACCTGGTGTTGCTGAGTGAACGAATGCCCCAATTGAACGGCATGCCCACACCCATCAAGCTACGCAACAATGACCCACGTCTGCGTGTGGCGGCGTTGATCACTGGGCGCGGTGTGATCGATGTCCCCAGCTTGGAACTGCAGGGATATCATGGTGCGATCTCCGCGCATGCTGGTGTGTCCATGATGGGCCATATCCTGGCACAGGTGATGGATGGTCATTCCTTTCCTGTTCTTCAAGCTCAAGACACTGTGGATCACACTCCTTGCCATGGACTTCTCACCATTCGCGAAATGGAGGTGGTCCGATGCATAGCCAAGGGAATGAAAAGCCCTCAGATCGCATCGGATCTGGAGATCACCGTGAACACAGTGTTGACGCACCGGCGCAACATCGCAAGAAAACTGGAAGCTCAAACGTCCGCGGAGATGATCTTGAAGGCACAGAGGATCGGTCTCTTGTAAAGGCTTTGGACAATCCACTCACATGGCACTAATCGGCCGACGGTCCATGAAAGGCTCGAAAATGAATTTGCTTCGCATAGGAGAAGATCACGGGTCGACCCTATGGATGATGGCCTTCCCGATCGTATCGCCCATGGCAGCCCCGATCTCATTTCCGAAAGGGAAGTGGATCCCGCCATAGAGCCTGCTCATCTTGGCCTCTTCCGCAGCGGCGATGAACGATGGAAAGGAGCGTTCCCCCAATCCGAATTGCTTTTCCGTAATGTCGGTGAACGCGTGTTCGTCATCGATACGATATGAGAGCACCACCGCCGCTGCGCGTGAAACACTGCTGTGCCCGCTTGGGCATTCGGGGAACGGCGGGGTTTGGATCACCGTACGCCAGTCCGGATCAATGTAGCGGTTGATGTAGGTGATGGGCCGGATCACATTGTATGTGTACTTGCCGTGCCAGCAATGGATGAACGCATCATGCATGGCGATGGCGGTGAGCGCCAGTGTGCGAGCGGTGTATGGGGCATCGTGCCCGGCCGCAAGGCTCTCCTTCCCCGCAAGCAGCATCCAGTGTGAAGAGGGGCTGTGCTTCTGCACCTTGATCATCACATGGCCGGTCTGCAGGAGCGTGTTCGGATTATCGTCCCAATACCAGGCGATGCGCTCCAGCGAGTCGTTCAACTCGTTCACCGCCGTGTAAACGGCGAGTGCTTCGTTGTGGAAAGGCGATCCGGGGTCCTTCCTGAACTCGGGGACGGGCAGCTGGCGCGAGATCATCGTGCTATCCACCACGAAAGGGCGGACCAGGTCCCAATGCGGCTCGAAGGCGCTGGCGAAGGCCGGTGGTGTGGGTTCCCAGGCATATTCCTCCCCCAGTGGCGAATAGCGCATCATGGACCGCGTTTCCTTGAACATATCACTGGATGCCCATTGGATCACGGCCCTGGCCATGCGTTCACCGAATTCCACGGAGTTTCCCACTACGTCCGCGTCGGCGATCACAGTGCTCAGGGAATCGGTCCAGCGCTGTTGGAGCTGGTCCACGGCCTCTTCATTGTACACCATGCTCCGCGCCGTGCGCAGGTAGGCGGTGAGGGCCGCCAATTCAGGATCGAACCCTTCCTTGTCCTGCGGTACCGGAAGTTCTTCAAGCCCCTTCAGATCACCCACGAATGTGGGATGGTCCGGATATGCCGGAAGCATCGCTTCGTAAGCAGCGATATGGGCATAGGCAAAGATCCTGCTTACCTGCGGCGGCGGAAAAATGTCCTTTCTAATTATCTCGGCCAACTCATATTCCCACTCCACCAAAGCCTCCGGCCGGAGATCGCGCGGACCGGCCTTTCTTTCTGAACAGGAAAAAAACAGGAAGATGAATAGCAGAAGATAATGCCTCATGCCGGATCGACCATTGGTATGGATCAAATATATCCGGCAGGATCATGCGAAGAACATTGATCTCCCAGGAGATCAATTGCATAGATGATGCTTGAGATGCCTGCTTTTATGGAAGCAGCCTCTTGCTGACCACTGCTTTACGGAATGCCCGCATTGGCCCGCTATTGCTTCCCACGGCCACAACATTACCTTTCGCCGTGCGCAGCACCACCATGGACCGGGCATCATCAGGAGTATTCAGCCCGCTTTCCACCCTGGATAATGCCCTGAGCTCCCCGGCCGCCGGGTCATATTTGAGCATGGCACCACGCCCGGCATCCAAACGGCCGGTATTGATCTCCATGTGGAAGGCATTGCCGGTGAGCAGGAGTTCTTCCTGGCCATCCTCATCCACATCGGAGGCCACGGCCGCAAAGACCGGAAAGATCTGTGCCTCATTCGGCAGCGGGATCAAGGTGAACCGGCCTCCATCATTCCGCAGCCATACACTCTCATGCCGGTGCGCCATGAGGAAGCGTTCTCCTTCCCTTTCCAGCGGTGTGAAGATCTCCTCGTACGTACGATCCGCATACTCGGCATACGTGTTGAAACGCTTGCGGAGAAAACGCATTTGATCGATCATGTGATCGCGGTCGAAATAGGGAAAACGGCCTTGCGGGAAGTAACAGGTGATGACGGGATCCACCGTACCATTACGATCATAGTCGTTATAATATAACACGGCCGGTCGCTCTGGAGATACCTGGATGCGCATGTTCCTGCCAATGTTGCCACACACCAGGTCCATATCTCCATCGTTGTCCACATCCATTGGGGTTAGGGAAAGCCAGTTACCAGAAGTGTGTTCTCCTGCAAGCCAGGTGGATGTGCGTTCCACGAATTTACCTCCGGCATTCTGGAAGGTGCGGATGGGCATCCATTCTCCGGCCAATACCAGATCAGGCATGCCATCCGCATCAAGATCGGTGAATGCGGCCGCGGTCACCATGCCAGGCATCAATAGATCGGCACACACCTGCTGCGTGACATCAGTGAAGCGGCCACGACCATCATTATACATGATATGGCTGCGGCCCGCCATGGGCCACCTGCCGGCGAACATCCGACTCCCACGGAATATATCCAGGTCTCCATCCCCATCGATATCCGCCACCACCGCACATGATCCACTGTGTTCAGTTGCGGGGATCATGCCGGGTGGCGCCAGGGCGAAAAGGCCATTTCCATCGTTGAAGTAGAGCCTGTCGTGGTAGTACGGGCTTGGTGCGGGGATCTCATTGCTCCCGCTTACCACGTAAAGGTCCATGTCACCATCACCATCGGCATCGAAGAATACAGCGGACATATCCTCGCGCCCTGCGGTACCTGCGAGCACGATCTGCTCCTGCTTCTGGAATGTGCCTTGCGTGGTCTGTAGATAAAGCGTTCCTGGCTGGTCCTTCGCGCCTCCAATGAAGAGGTCGTCCCGCCCATCACCGTTCACATCCGCAACGGCCATTGGTGGGCCATCCCTGGAATACATGCGCAGCAGCAGCGGCTCCCGCTTGAAGTCGGTGTAGTCCTCATTGTCCACGTGCATGTACGGCGGATCGAAAAGATCCATGTGCTCTTCAAGCACGGGCTGCGATCTCCTTGGCGCATACCTGCGTTCCCCGCTCGCCTGTTGTTGGATCACCAGCAAGGTGTCCGCCGGTACATCAAGTAGCAGCTGGTAGCGCCCATCGTTCCAATACACTTCAAGGGTATCCACCATGTGCGCATGGCCGAGTCCGAAATGCAAGGGCGCCTTCGCCGATGAAAGATAGCCGCGGGCCGGTTGTACATCCATGAGCTGCTCCGTACCTGCCGCCACCACCCGTACCAGTGATCCCACGCATTGCGCCGCAGAAGCATTCAACTCCACCTGTAGGTAGGGCGCAGGTGTCTGTTGCTGGAGGAGGTTCTCATAGATGAAGGCCTCGTCATCGAGGTTGTTCATCACCACATCAAGATCACCATCATTATCCAGATCGACCAGTACGAGGCCATGGGAGAACCCTGGCTCACTGGTGCCCCAATGTTCCGCCATGTCCGAGAAGGTGAGATCACCGTTGTTCCGGTAACTGTGATTTGGGATCTTGTCTGTGGGTATCATCTCGATCATCCTGCGCATGCCCTCACGGTCATTCGGATCCACACGCGCTCCTGCCATGCTGTAGTTGATGAAATCGAGGTTGGTGAAATCGCGGCGGAATCCGTTGGTGACGATCACATCCTTGTGCCCATCGTTGTCCAGATCACCGAACACCGGCGCCCAGCTCCAATCCGTGCGTGCCACGCCGGCCATGTCCGAAATGTCACTGAAGGTGCCATCCCCATTGTTCAGTTGAAGGGCGTTCTGCATCAATTGATAGCCATAGCCGAACTCCACACCGAGCATGTACCGATCCCGCTCCATGAATCCAGGATTCAGCTTGTGGCGCCGGTGGTCTTCGGGCAGCATATCCAGGCTGTAAAGGTCCAGCAACCCATCGTTGTTGATGTCGCACACATCCACACCCATTGAGAAGAAGGAGGTATGCGGAAAGAAGTCATGGATCCGATCAACGAAGGTGCCATTGCCCATGTTGATGTACAGGAAATCATTCATCAGATAGTCATTGCAGACATATATATCCTGCAGACCATCGTTGTTGATATCGAAGATGGCAGCGGCGAGTGAGAACGCATTGGCCATTATACCCGCCTGTTCGCTCACGTCGGTGAACCGACCTCCATCGTTGCGGTAAAGACGCGGCGTTGTGTGGTCGTTGTAGGCCTTGTGTTGTACATGTTGTTTCTGTGACTCATGGTCCCAGTTCACACTATGGTTGAGCACAAAGAGGTCCATGTCACCATCCTGATCATGATCGAAGAAATAAGCCTGTGTGGAATGGCCATCATCAGCGATGCCATATGCCTCGGCCTCTTCGCTGAAAGTGCCGTTCCCCTTGTTCACGTATAACAAATTCTGCCGCAGACCTATATTCTTTGTAGGGCCAGAGCGGGATATGTAGAGATCCTGAAGTCCATCGTTGTTTATGTCCACGATGGAAACACCGGTGCACCAACCTTCGGTGATGATGCCACTGCTTTGGGTGACATCATCGAACTGCATTCCTCCTCTGTTGAAATAGAGTTTGCCGGGTGAAAAGTTCCCTGCGAAATACAGGTCCAGGAGCCCGTCGCTGTTGAAGTCGGCCGCCGCTACGCCAGCACCGTTGTAGGTGTATTGGTAGGTGAGGATGTTGATGCTATCATTCTCGTCCAGCACATTGTTGAAGTCGACGCCGGTATGTGATGAAGGCAACCGCTTGAACAAGGTCTTCTTCGCCGGTGGCTCAACAACGGTGTCAGTTTCCGGTGCGCTCCCGCAGGCGACCAGAAGCGGTACTGTTAAAGAAAGGATCAGTGATCTGGTCTTCACGGAGCACCGGCCATCAGCACCGGCTTGGTTATTCAGCACCGGAATGCGTGGCCGTTCCGAATATACCGAAAGATCGGGATCATGCTGAGATCACTTGTTCTCAGAGATCATCATATAACAGATACTTTCTCCGGATCTTCATGAAATCCATGAGTTCGGTCCTCCAACTCGCTCGGATGGTCTCCTCCTCCTCTCCCGCCATGATCCGTTCGCGCAGATCCGTACCACCGGCCAGTTTATCGAAGAACGAGTTGAAGAACGCTTTGCCTTTGCCGGACTCGCGATACAGACCGATCAGCCAATTCAACCTGATCCGCCTGTCCATCCTGCTCTGGATCTCGCCATATTCACGCAGATCCAGGCCTGTGCATTCCATGCCCTTGTACGGAGGATCCATGGCGCCCGGCATGGGTTTGGGTGTGAATGTGAAATTGCCCACTGGACAATCCGGATAGCCTATGCATTGGAATGGCTGATCGGTGCCCCGGCCCACACTCACGATGGTCCCTTCGAACAGCCCCAGGGAAGGATAGAGAAATACCGAGGAGCTGTTGGGAAGATTGGGCGATGGTCTTACAGGGAGATCATACGTGAGTGAATGGTCATACCCTTCGCATGGGATCACATGCAGCCTGCATTGGAGGCCATTCTTCAACCAGCCTTCACCATTGATCATAAGGGCATACTCACCCACCGTCATGCCATGCACCAGCGGAACCGGATGCATGCCCACGAAGGAGGAATGGCTTTTCTTCAACACCGGGCCATCCACATAGAAACCGTTCGGGTTCGGCCGATCCAGCACCACCACTTCCCGGTCTTGTTCCGCAGCGGCCTCCATAACATAATGCAGCGTGCTTATGTAGGTATAGAAACGCACGCCCACATCCTGAATGTCGAAAAGCAGCACATCCACATCCGCCAGCTGCTGCTGTGTGGGCTTCTTGTTGTTGCCGTAAAGCGAAACCAAAGGCAGTCCTGTGCGCTGGTCCTTTTCATCCTTAACATGCTCCCCGGCGCTGGCCATGCCACGGAAGCCGTGCTCGGGCGCGAACACCTTTACGATCCCTACGCCCATGGAAAGCAACGAGTCCACCAGGTGTACCTCACCGATCCGCCCGGTCTGGTTTGTGACCACGGCCACGCGTTTGTCCTTCAACAATGGCAGATAGGCTTCGATCCTTTCCGCACCCACTTTTATCGGCGGCTCCGCGCCAGCCATGGACACAAGGGGCATTGCCGCCAGGCCCACCATCACCAGGAACAGGTGGAGTATCTTCGCCGGGCGCCATAGGGCCACCCCGCAGTTGCGTTTTTCCAATTTCATCGCACGCCGCATCTCCAGCCGCTCAGGGGCTTCGGAAAAGGGATTCTCGCGGCCCATAGTCAATATCGCCATCATGGGTATCGTGGTGGGCATGGCCGTAATGATCGTTACCGTGGCCATCACCACCGGTTTCCAACGGGAAGTGCGGGCTAAGGTAACCGGTGCCGGCTCGCACCTGCAGATCACCTCCATCCGGCAGACCGATCCCAAGGAAACACCGCGCATACCGATCGACCGGCCTTATTATCCATGGCTGGACACGCTACCGGAGGTGGCCCATATCCAGATCTATGCCACCAAACCCGGCATCATTGAGACCGCGGGCGAAATAGAAGGTGTTATCGTGAAAGGTGTGGGCCCGGAGCACGACTGGAGCTTTCTGCGCCGCCACCTCGTGGAAGGCACCCTGCCCAACATCGGCGATACCGCCTACCCCATGGACATTCTGTTATCCCGCTACCTCGGCCGCCGATTGGATATAAGAGTAACAGATACCATTACCGTTTACCTGGTGCGTGGCCGGGAGGATATCCGGCCGAGGCGCTTCCGTGTAAGCGGCTTCTACGAGACGGGCCTTGAACAGATGGACCACCAACTGGTGTATGTGGACATAGACCATTTGCAGCGCTTCTCCTTGTGGGGCCTCAAAGCGGAGATCCTCGTGCACGATGAGGTTCTTCCCGAGGGGATCCAGATCGAGGCACTCGCATTCGGCGGGGACCGCATCTACCGGTACCATTGGCCCGGCACGGATCTGAACGGCAAGGGGCCGCACGTCATTTGCGT
>JAEZCB010000196.1 GCA_023412755.1 Bacteroidota bacterium | reverse complement strand
ACCTGGGAAGAGCTGTCACAAGCCGTAAAGAAGACCACCCGCAGGAACGCACAACGATGAAAAAGACCCTTACAGCAAACATCAGCGGCACGGTATTCCACATCGAGGAGGATGCCTATGAAAAGCTGAACCGCTACCTGGATAGCATCCGCCTGCAATTCACCGGAAGTACCGGACAGGAGGAGATCATGGGCGATATTGAAACGCGGGTGGCCGAACTGCTTCAGGAGCACCTCGATGGCCGGCGTGAAGTAGTGACCGTGACCGATGTGGACCATGTGATCGCTGTGATGGGCCAGCCGGAGGATTACCTGGTGAGTGAGGATGAGACCGCAGGAGCGGTTCCTCCACCTGGTAGCGGCGGACCGAACTGGACGCATGCCCAACCACGGCGCAAAAGGCTTTTTCGCGATCCGGACGATCGTTGGATAGGTGGTGTGCTGGGCGGCATAGGTGCCTACTTCAACATCGATCCACTTATCCTGCGCATCATCTACATCGTGCTGCTGATCTTCGGTGTGGGCTGGCTCATCTACCTGATCCTTTGGATCGTGGTGCCAGTGGCCAACACCGCCGCGGAGAAGCTGGAGATGCGCGGCGAGCCAGTTAATGTGGAGAATATAAAACGGGTTTTTGATGAAGGCGCCGAGCGGGTCCGTACCGGCGCCCAGACCTTCTCCAACGAAGCACAGGAGGTGGGTCGGAAATACGGACCACAGGCACAACGCGGCCTTAACGATATAGGCAGCTTCTTCAGCGAGTTCTTTCGCATTCTGTTCAAGGCCCTTGGCAAAGCAGTGGGTGTGCTATTGCTGATGGCGGGCACCGTGCTGGCCATGGTGCTGGTGGTGCTCTTGCTGGGAGAATTCACCATGATCGGAAGCATTGATGGTGGCGAAGAGCTGGCCAACTTCCATGATCTGACGTCACTGATATTCGGCGATCGCAGCTGGTCCACCCTGGCATGGGCCGCATTGATCGGAACCATACTGGTGCCGGTGGTAGGGCTGATCCAGGGCGGTATCTCCCTGCTCTTCAATATCGGCACACCACGCTGGTTCGGATACTCATTGACAGCGCTCTGGATCATGAGCATCGTTGCACTTACCGTGATCGGCGTACGTGTGGCCACGGACTTCCGTCAACGTGAGGTGGTGGAAACAACCCAGGAGCTGGAGACTCCTTCCGATGGGATCCTTCGCCTTACCAGCAGCGCTTCAGTAGAACGGCATGACGATGCGCTATCATTGATCAATGTGGAGGGCGATGTGGTCGAACTCGGATGGGCCAGGTTGGATGTACGGCAAAGCCGGGACAGCCTGTTCCATCTGGTGATACAACGCCGGGCCAGAGGTTCGTCCTACAAGGCCGCGAATGAGCGTGCGCATTCGATCCGAACAGGTTGGGAGCATCGTGATGGCACGATCGATCTTTCCCCCTGGTTCAGTTTCCAACGCGGTGATCTATACCGCGCTCAGAGCCTGCGCTATGTGCTTGAAGTGCCCATTGGAGGGCAGGTGCATTTGGATGCGCGGGTGAAGCAAATGCTGGACGATGTGCACAACACCAGTAACACCTGGGATCATGACATGGTGGACAAGACCTGGCTGATGACCCCGGAAGGTCTCCATCGTGAAGGGGAGAAACCGCGGCTGAAGAGCACGGGTCGGGAGGAACCCAGCGAATGGCGCATCACCATACGGGAAGAACATGCGGGCGATGTAAAGACCCATACGCTCCCTTCCCTTGGTGTGCCCGATCTTTCAGGCGTGTTACTGCCCCGTATTTGAGCGCGACACATACCGTCCGAGAGGCATGCTTTTGGCCACGTTCAGAGTGTGCTCCTTTGTGCCTTCGCGGCGCGTGACCATCCCGATCACCCGCATGCTATCAGGGTCCTTGCCAGGGGGCAAACTTTCCGCGAACGTGAAGGAATAATGCTTATCCAACTCCGGTCTTTCCGGTATGATGCCGGATACACCTTCCAGACCACCCAGCACCTGCCGGACCACCTGCCCATGCGCATAGCCTCCCTGCGTATTGGATTGTTCTCCCGCCACGCCATCCTCCAACAGAAGAACGTTCATCACATACTCCCCAGGTTCGGCATAGGTGAATGTGGCAGTAAATTCCACGCACAACTCCCGGGTTCGCGGATCGAACTTGGGTTCGAGGTCGATATACACTGGTGAAAGTCCCTTCTTTCTCAGCTTCACTTGTGTCTCCCATTGACTGTACTGCGTACTCGCCTTATACTGGCCGTACTCACCCTGGTCTATCATACCCATCGGAGTGGAAGCATCCGAGGTATACTTCTTGAAATAGGCCACTGTTCGATCCGTGGCCATCTCGTCCTCCACATGGTATTTGGCAACTGCCACCATGGGATCCCTGTTCAGCCGGTCAGCCACCTCATTCCCTTTGGGACAATACCCGCAATTGGCGGAGGTCTTCACTTCCAGCAATACACCCTTCTCCACTCCCCTACCGATCGCCCGCACCACAGTGGTCAAAGTATCGTTCCGGCGATCGCTTTCTCCTGGCACATCCACCCACACCTGCAACTCTCCAGGGCCCTCCTTCGGGATCTTCAGTTTTACCGGATGAGTGGTGGTCATCATGGTGTTCTGTAATATCCCACCTCCACTGGTCTGTTGCTCCGGTGAATAATGCGCTCTTCCTTTATTCCAGCGCCAGCCAATTCGATACAAGGGAATGGGTGTTGCCGCTGCATTTCGAATGCCCACTGTGATCGGAACATCCGTAGCTGCAGGAATGTAGGCACCCACGGAAAGATCCTGCAAATAAGCATCCTGGGCGCATAAATACGCAGGCAGCACAGCGCCCACCAGCGCGGATAAGACAACAAGACGGTTCAGGAGATGCATCATCGGAGTTCGATGCAAAGTTGATCAAGTGCCGCGGAAATAACGCACGGCCACTACTGCTCCTACCTTCGTGACCGAATCTCTTCGCGCATGAGGTCCAAAATTGACAAGATCGAACATTTCGACCCGAATGGGCCCGGTGATATCCATGCCGGCATCTATGGTCTTCCTTTCAATGCACAGGAGGCGGACATCGTGCTGGTACCGGTGCCCTGGGAGGTGACCACCAGCTACGGTCATGGCACCTCGGCCGGTCCGGAAGCGATCTTCGAGGCGAGTTTCCAGATCGACCTCCATCACCCAGAATTTCCAAAGCTTTGGAAGACCGGCATCTTTATGGACGAGGTGCCCGAAGCGCTAAAGAAGCAGAGCGCGGATCTGAAGAAAAAGATCCGCAAAGTGGAGCATGCCGCCAAGAAGGACCATGTAAAGGCTGGTAAACTGCTGCAACTGGTGAATGAGGAATGCGCGGTAATGAACCAATGGGTGGAACAGCGTGTGGGTTTCTGGCTGGACCAGGGTAAATTGGTAGGGTTGGTGGGCGGCGATCATAGCACGCCACTAGGCTTTTTCCGAGCGCAGGCGGCCCGGCATGAAGAATTTGGCATCCTCCATATCGATGCGCATCTGGACCTGCGCATCGCCTTCGAAGGCTTCACATACAGCCATGCGAGCATCCTGTACAATGCGTTGCCCATAACGCAGTTGAAGAAGGTGGTAAGTGTGGGCATCCGCGATCATTGTGAAGAAGAACAACGGGTGTTGGAAGGCGAAAAAAGCCGGGTGGTGATGCATCATGCGGCCCATCTGCGGCGCGAGCAATACGAGGGTGCCACCTGGCGTGAGCAAGTGGACCGCATTATTTCACAATTGCCGGACAAGGTGCATGTCACCTTCGATATAGACGGTCTGGATCCGAAACTTTGTCCCAACACCGGTACACCGGTTCCCGGCGGTTTCGAATTCGAGGAAGCCGCCTACCTGCTTTCCCGCCTGGCCGCGAGTGGCAGGCGTATAATAGGTTTCGACCTTGTGGAGGTTTCACCTGGCAAGGACAATGAGTGGGATGCCAATGTTGGAGCACGCATGCTTTTCCATTTGTGTGGTGTCCTGGTGGCATCCACAGCAGGCAGCACCCCAAAGGCGGCGATCAAAGGGCGAACGGGTACTGGAACGAGAGGGAAGCGCAGCCCCTCCAGCCGTAAGTGATCTAGCGCTCCCGTTGCTCCCACGCCTGTGTCAACGCGCGCAGGAAAGCATCACTTTGCTGGGCACCGCTCACCGATATGCCACCATCGATAAGAAAGTATGGTACACCGCGCACCCCGGCGAGATGTGCGGCCCTTTCATCCGCACGGACGGCCTCGCCATATTCATTGGATGCCAGCATGCGTTCCACCTCCTTTGGCTCCATACCGATCTCCTTACCCAGCCGCACCAGCGTTCCACGATCAGCGATGTGCGCACCTTCGGTGAAGTAGGCTTTGAATAGCCGCTCCTTGGCCTCATCCCCCAGGCCTTTGGACTTCGCGAATTGCAGCAGCCGGTGGGCATCGAACGAACTACCGATCACCGCCTTGTCCATGTCGAACCCGATCCCTACCGTACTACCGCGCTCCACCACACCGGCCACCCGGGCGCGTGCATCATCGCGCGTGCCGCCATACTTTTCCATGAGCATCCCGTACATGTCCGAGCCACTGCGTTGGGGCGCACGGGGATCCAACTCGAAGCTTCGCCAGATCACCACCACACTATCGCGCTGCGGGAATCGTGACAGCGCATTCTCGAATTCACGCTTCCCGATATAGCAGAACGGACAGACCACATCACTCCAGATCTCCACCTTCATCATCGTATTGCCCTTTTCCGGTTCCGGTATAATACGCACCGATTGGCCCTGCGTGTCCAGCATGATCATGCAGACAAGCAAAGACCATCCCATGCGGGGGATCAGCGAAGGGATCATGCCACGAAGATCGATGATCCCCGGAAATGAGGATCAGTGGACATGAAGGACCGCCACTGTCCTTCCACGCTCATTCTCAAACAGAAGGTAATAGCTGCCTTGTGCAAGATGGGAGATGTTCACCCGGGACGGTGATCCATTCAATGCGCCTTGGGAGACCACTCTACCGGAGGCATCCAGGATGAGAAGCTCCTTCGCTCCGCCGCAGTGTTGAATGACGAACTCATCTTTCGCAGGATCGGGATGGATGCGGAGAAATTCGTCAACTGCCGATCCCTTCAGCCCTACCGTGAGCGATACGTGCACCATGGCTGTGTCCGTGCCAAAACAGCCGGTCTCGGGATCCTGGAAAATGTAAACGCCGCATGATCAACCAGACCGGCTTCCAGGGGCAAGAATTCCGTTATCACATCGGTTGATCCAGCGAGAATTCTGATAGAGACCTCCAAGCAGGATCGCCTTACTCGATCACTACTTCCAGTATCTCTCCCCTTATATCCTTTAAAGGAAATGGTATGCGGTCCTGATCGAAAGGTGCTCCCGGCCACCAATCCGTATGGTGGAATTCCTGGGTGAAGACCAGTAGCATCTGGTTGTTCGCGATGTTGGTGATGGAGGCATCCATGTACGCGAATACCCGCATCCGATCCGGTTCCGAACCCAGGCGCCAGATAATCCTCTCAGGTGCCCAATCGATCTCGAACCAATAATATCCACCACCGAAGAGCTCCTTGTCCGGGGCGGCATACTTCGTTGTCAAGGCGCGGTAATCCCTATCCCAACGATGGACCTCATGATACTTTCCGCCAAATTCGATCGAGTCCACGCCTATGATGTAGCGCTGCACGTCGGTATTGGCCATGTCCCAATTGGTGGCGGTGACCATGATGTCCATGGGATCGGTGCTTGATCCATCCGGCACCTTCATGCCCGGCGGATAGGATGTGGCCGGCCAATGGCGTGCAGCTTTCACGATCTCGATATCGATCTCTGAATAACCCAATGAGGACGGTCTTTCCTCTCCATCTTTCACCAGATATCCATTTGGCATTGGCCTTCTATGGTTCCATTCCTCCTGGGACTGATTGATCAGCCAGATCGCATTGGTAAGCCCATTCCAGACACCATGTTCATTCAAGAGCCCGGGCATCTTCACCTTTACGCGATAGCGGCCATACGTAAGGCCATTGCGGGCGATAAGACCAACATTCTCCTTGCACCATTCGCCCTCTCGTGTGCCGGGATTGATCATAACAAGGCGATCCTGCTCTGGATCCGACCACACTGTAGCGCAAGGGCAGTTCGTGTTCACAGGTGTGATCGTGATCAGGTCGTCTTCATCGAATGTTCGCTCTTCATATTCTTTTCTGGTATAGGCACCACCATGCACGTCCGCCACCACGGGTACGTTGCGCATGGTCATATGCGGTCCGATGCTGTGGGTGAATTGATCGAATGCCGCTGATCGGTAGGTCCCGGGACCATCGTTGCAGGTGGGTGTGAAGCAGGAGGGATCGAACGTTCC
>JAEZCB010000046.1 GCA_023412755.1 Bacteroidota bacterium | reverse complement strand
ATGGAACGGGAGAAGAGCGGGAACGATGAACTCCTGCGAGAACTGGAGGAGTTGGCCGGTTCCTTCGCGGAGTATGTGACCCCTGCATCATTCGAAGGGGACGACAGGGCCAACAGGAAAATGAGGAAGACCGCTGCCTTTAAAGCGATATTGGCCAGATGAAAGCGAAAGGACCGATGAAGGTCTTTTTTGTGGGTACCAATATTCTGGTGGATCTCGCACTTGTGACGACACCAACGACTTCAAGCCTTTCGTGAGCGAGCCTGTCGTTGATGCCCGTGGTGCGATCAAGCTCTTAGCCAAAGCTCAATGACACGCCTGCCCAGCCCCCGGCATCAACTGCGATTCCGGGCTGATGAAGGGTATCCCCAAGCCCAGCCCACGCAGGATGAAGAGCACCGCGATCACTGCGTAGGCATAGGGTGCTACACGCGTCAACGTTGATCGGAAACGGGGTCCGAAGAAGCCGCCGCTCACGCGCAGCCCGATCAATGCAGGCCAGGTGCCGAGGCCGAAGATGAGCATGAAAAGTGCGCCCTGCCACCACCCATCCTGAGCCAATGCACCGGCCAATGCGAGGTACACCATGCCGCAGGGAAGCAGACCGTTCAAGGTGCCCATGATGAAGAGGCCACTGCTGGAGGTGCGTTTGAGCTGGCGTGCCATCACACCCTGCATGCGCATCACAGCAGTGCCTGCACCTTTCGTCAACCACCGGAACTTCATCACTGAAGGCATCAGCAACGACAGCAGGATCAATGCCCCCATGGTGATCGATACCGCCTGTTGAAGGCCTGCGAGCTGCAATCCCCGGCCGAACAGACCGAACAAAGCTCCGATCACCGCGTAGGTGAGCACCCGGCCACCATTGAGCAGCAGCGCGCTGCGCAAACGCTGCCCGAAGGTGTTCCTCGGGGCCGGTATCGCCAGCGCGAGCGGCCCGCACATGCCCAGGCAGTGTGCACTGCCAAGGATGCCCAGACCGAAGGCGGTGATCAGCAATGCGTTCATTCCATGTAGATCCTTTCCACCGTGAGATACTCCTCTCCGGCAGCGCTCCATTCCATCTGCGCGCGGTAGAGTCCCTTCAACTTTTCACCGATGGAGATGCGGAGTTCACCATTGTCCACGGTGAAGGGGATGCGTTGATCGAAACGGGCATCGCTCGGGCGCTGCAGGTAGAGCTCACCAGTGATCTTCTGGTCTATCACAGCCTCGGGGAAAGTGATCACGAGCTCTTCGCCGATCACGTCCATGCCCAGGGTGCCACCAAGTTTGCTCACGTTGTCGAACTTGTCGATCTGCTGCTGATAGCGGATCTCCTGTTCATAATAATTCTCCGTTACCAGTTCCTCCTGCGCATGGTAAGCGCGGTACATGAAGGTGGTCATCATCGCTGCGAATGCGACCATGGTGAGTGTGATCCCTTGTCCCCAACTGAAGTTCATGATGCTGTTGCTATGGGTCCCATGAATGTGGTGTTCACTTTTTCGATGAGCCTGTCCTGAGAGAAGACACCCACTTGTAGTTCCGTCTTTATGCCGTGCATGGCGCCACGATCAAGGATGATGAAGAGCGATCCCGTACCCAGTTCACCCCCGTCCAGATGCACTTCCTGGCCTACGAGCCGGACCTCACCTTCCGTGTTCAAAAGCTTGAACTGAAGCTCCATCTCGCGGTTGGTCTTATTCACAAGCTTGTAGTTGTACAGGTTGCTGATGCGGCCGTCCTCCTGTGTCTGGTACAGCATTCCACTGGTACGCAGCACGGTCGCTTCCACATCGTTGCGCATCACGATCAATGCGGTGATCACGGCGATCAGACCCGTGAGCAACACTGTATAGGCTTTCATCCGCGTGGTGAACTTCCACGGTTTGCCTTCGGCGATCTCCGTCTCGCTGGCGAAACGGATCAGGCCCTTCGGGAGGTCCACGGCCTCCATCATGTGATCGCATGCATCGATGCAGGCTGTACAGTTGATGCACTCGAGCTGGGTGCCGTTGCGGATGTCGATCCCGGTGGGGCACACGTTCACGCAGGCGCGGCAATCGATGCAGTCACCTTTGCCGGCCTCAGTGCGATCCTCTCCCTTGCGGAATTTCGCACGGCCTTCGCCACGAACGCGATCGTACGCGATCACCATGCTGTGGCGATCGAGCAGCACGCCCTGCAACCTGCCATACGGACAGATCGTGGTGCAGACCTGTTCGCGCATGAAAGCGAACACGCCATAGAACGCACCGGAGAATCCGATCATGCCGGCGAAACCAGCAAGGTGTTCAGAAGGCGGGGAGGTGATGATCTCGATCAGCCGATCACTGCCGACGAGGTAGGCGAGGAATGTGTTTCCGATGATGAATGCGATCCCGAAGAAGATCAGATGCTTCAATGTCTTCTTGAAGAACTTTTTCGTGTCCCAAGGCGCCTTGTTCAGTGCTTGTTGCTGGCGCCAGTCGCCTTCGATCCAGTATTCGATCCGGCGATACACAAGTTCCATGAACACCGTTTGCGGACACAGCCAGCCGCAGAAGAGCCGGCCGAATGCCACGGTGAAAAGTGCGATGAAGATGATGCCGGCGATGAAGGCCAGTACGAAGAGATGGATGTCCTGCGGCCAGAAAGTCTGTCCAAAGATCACGAAGCGCCGATCGATGATGTCCAGCAACAGGAGCGGCTCACCTCCAACGCGCAGGAACGGCCCTGCGAAGAGGAACGCAAGCAGCAGGTAACCTACGATCGATCGGTATTTGAACCACTTTCCGCCGGGCTTCTTCGGGTAGAGCCACACCCGTTTCCCACGCTTATCGACCGTGGAGATCGAGTCGCGGAAACTCTCATCCACCGTGATCGATGGATCGCCGAGAAAGGATGATGTGTAAGGCTTGGACATGCTACGCCTGAAGGCGCTTCGTGTACGATCGCAAAGCTACCCGCGCACTGCTGGGGGCCTCATGACGATCGTCAGGCTTCGCACGTGAGTTTCATCATGCATGACCAATGTCAGAAGCTCGCGTAATGATCGTCCAGAACATCAGAGCCCATGGCCAAACCATGGGCTCCGAGCAACGGGAAGCCCGCCTCTATGAGCCAGCTGCCGCCGCTTCTTCCTTCACTGCCCCCATCGACTCCTCCATCCAGATCTCACCCTCCGGTTCCTTCGCATTGGGCGGGTTGGTGCCATGCAGACTGATGATGTAATTGGATACCGCGTGGATCTCCTTCGGATTCAATTGTGCCTTCCAGGCGATCATGCCGCGCTCCGGCACGCCATATTTCACGGTCTTGAAGATGTTCTTGATGCCACCGCCATTCTTCCAGTGATCATCGGTGAGGTTAGGACCCACAGTTCCTTCACCGGCTGCACCATGACAGGCTTTGCAATTCGTATCATAGATCGCTTTGCCGTTGGCGATCATGGATGGATCCATATCAACAGTGGCGGTGTTCTCGTCCACTGCTGCGGCCACCGTTGCGAGATACGCTTCCACATCGGCCTTCGCCTGTGCCATTTCCTGATCGTATTCTTCGATCTGTTCCGGCCAGATATCGAGTACATGGACGTTCACCACATACATCACCGACCATGCGATGGTGCCGTAGAACAACCACAGCCACCATGGGGGAAGCTGATTGTCCAACTCCTTGATGCCATCGTATTCATGATGCAGTTCGATCTCCTTTTCATCCTCCACCTTCACGGTGCGCGTTAAGCGCTGGAGCAGGTTGTCCGCGAAGGACTTCTCGGGAACGGCGGCAACGATCGGAACTTCTGCCGCAGGCATCGCCGTGGCCACCATGCCGCGCAGGATCAACAACTGGCTCACCAGGATGGCGAACAGAAGCATGTTGCCCACCAGTAGGAACCAGAATATCGTGTTGGCACTCACCACGGTGCCGCTGTGGGAATCGGCGGCCAAGGCATCTTGCCCGAGCAACGTGAAGAGTACCACGGCCGCCCCAGCCGCACGGCCACTTTTCAGGTAGTTGACAAGGATCGAACCGGTGCCTCCCATCGCCTTGATCACCGATCCCAGGGTGATGATGATCACCGCCTGCACCAGCGCCATCACAAGCATTATGTAGTTGGCCTCCATCGATACGCCGATCAGTGGTGGGGTGCCTGATACATCAGCGGCCTGTGCGATCGCAGGCATGCCGGATAGGATCAACGCGATCAGCGCGAGGTGCCGCAATGTATTGCGCATGGTTCTCATGGTCTTTGGTGCTGTAGGGTCAGAGACCGGTCTATTCATTATCCGCGAGAGGCAGTTCCTCCAGATGCTTCAATTTTGACTTGCTGGTGGTCATGATCAGCAGGGTGGCGATGGTGAATACGCCGAGGAAGATCACGAAGGCCGTCACCGGATAGATGCTGATATCCGCGATCGAAGCCATATGTCCTTTGATGAACTTCAGCATGGCCGTTGGTCATTCAGCGTTCTGTACGAGCTGGTTGCCGCCAACCTGCTTGATGTCCGTACCGATGCGCTGCAGGTAAGCGATCAGCGCGATGATGTCCAGATCAGGGCTGGTCTCGATGCCGTCCTTCTTCAAATTCGCCACGATCCTACCGGCTTGTGCACGCAGATCGGCATTCGCCTGTTGATCGAAGCCTTCGGGGTAGGGCACACCCAGTTTCTGCATCGCACGGATCTTCGCAGGCACCACGGCCGTATCGATCTTGTTCTCGAACATGTGCGTGTATGCAGGCATGATGGAGCCGGCACTCATGCTCGTGGGATCCCACATGTGGTAATAGTGCCAGCTGTCCGGATACTTGCCGCCAACGCGATGCAGATCGGGACCCGTGCGCTTGCTGCCCCACTGGAATGGGTGGTCGTATACGAATTCACCGGCCTTGCTATACTCGCCATAACGTTCCGTTTCGCTACGGAAGGGGCGCACCATCTGGCTGTGGCAAGTGTAGCAGCCTTCCATGATGTAGATATCGCGGCCATGCAGTTCCAGTGGGGTATAGGGCTTCACACTCGCTATGGTCGGGATGTTGCTCTGCACCAGGAAGGTCGGCATCATCTCCACGATACCGCCGATCGCCACCGCCACCAGGCTGAACACGAGCATCTGGATGGGACGGCGCTCGATCCAGCGGTGCCAGTGACCGGCGCTTTCACCTGCGTATTCCTTCTCCAGGGCTGGCGCTTCAGCATCCTCGTTGGCGATCAGCTTACCAGCGCGTACCGTGCGCACCACGTTGTACACCAATACCAAGGTGCCGGTGAGGTAGAGCGCTCCACCAATGCCGCGCATCCAGTATGCGTACTTGATCTGCAGCACGGTGTCCATGAAGTTCTTGTAAAGCAGGTAGCCATCGGGCGTGAACTGCTTCCACATCAGGCTTTGCGTGAAGCCGGCGAAGTAGAGCGGTACGGCATAGAACACGATGCCTAGTGTCCCGAGCCAGAAGTGCACATTGGCAAGGCGGGTGCTGAAGAGCTTTGTTCCGAAAAGTTTCGGCACCAGCCAGTACACCATGCCAAAGGTGAGGAAGCCATTCCAGCCGAGTCCGCCCACGTGTACGTGTGCGATGGTCCAGTCGGTGAAGTGGCTTATGCTGTTGAGTACCTTGGTGCTCATGAGCGGTCCTTCCAACGTGGCCATGCCATAAGTGGTGAGTGCCACCACGAAGAACTTCAGCACCGGCTCCTCACGAACACGGTCCCATGCACCACGCAAGGTCAACAGGCCATTCAACATACCGCCCCAACTGGGTGCGATCAGCATGATGCTGAACACGATGCCAAGGCTCTGCGCCCAATCGGGCAGCGCGGTGTACAACAAGTGGTGCGGGCCGGCCCAGATGTAGATGAAGATGAGCGCCCAGAAGTGGATGATCGAGAGCTTGTACGAGTACACCGGGCGGTTCGCCGCCTTCGGAACGAAATAGTACATGAGGCCCAGGTACGGCGTGGTGAGGAAGAAAGCCACCGCATTGTGCCCGTACCACCATTGCACCAGCGCATCCTGCACACCGGCATACCAGCTGTAGCTCTTCATGAAGGTCACCGGTATCTCGAAACTGTTCACGATGTGCAACATGGCCACCGTTACCCAGGTGGCGATGTAGAACCAGATCGCCACGTACAAGTGCCGTTCGCGACGCTTGAGGATCGTGCCCATCATGTTTATGCCGAAGACCACCCAAACCAGCGTGATCGCGATATCGATCGGCCACTCCAATTCAGCGTATTCCTTGCCGGAGGTGAAGCCAAGTGGCAACGTGATCGCTGCGGAGACGATGATCAACTGCCAGCCCCAGAAGTGGATCCAGCTGAGTTGATCACTGTACATGCGCGTCTTGAGCAAGCGCTGCATGCTGTAATAGACACCCGCGAAGATGCCGTTGCCCACGAAGGCGAAGATGATCGCGTTGGTGTGCAGCGGACGCAGCCTCCCGAAGCTGAACCATTCTGCGATGTTCAGTTGCGGCAACACCATCTGGAAGGCCACGGTGAGGCCCACCAACATACCCACCACTCCGAAAAGGATGGTGGCGAAAAGGAAGGCCTTTACGATCCGGTTGTCGTATTGGAAGCGTTCGATCATCGCACTACGCGTTTGCTGTTCTTTCTTCGTTGTCGACCGATGCCTGCAGCGGCGTGGGCCTTGCTGGCCGCACCGTGGGCAGGTGATCGCCAAGGACCCTCACCCCAGGAGAACGATCATCCTCGAACTGGCCGCTCTTCACCGCCCATGTGAAAGCCGCGAGAAAGACAAGGGCTACGATGGTACTGGCGGCGATGAGAAGGAAGATGATGGTCACTGCAGGTGCCTTTGAGGCCACAAAGCTCAGCCGCCGCGTGGCCTTATGGCATGACGAGGGTCAGGTGCCGATCATGACGATCGTCATGTATTATGGAGACCGGAGAATAGGATGACCATGGTCATATGACCTATGATCAAGTGCGATCATTCAGTACGATCGATATGAATGTGCTACATGTTGATCCGGCCACCCCCCTTCACGCCACATTACCTTCGTACTGTATTAATGACCGGCAAGGCTATGTATGACCAGACCGGCCCCTAATTCATCGCATCGAATGGAAGTATCTACCGGTAAGCAACGTGTAGTCATCGAGAATGTGAGGCCACAGATCAACTGTGGAAAGTATCCGGCGAAGCGGGTGGTGGGAGAACCGGTGGTGGTTACCGCCGACATTTTCAGCGATGGCCACGATGAGGTGAAGGCGGCATTGTTATACAGGCAGGCGAAGAAGCGGCAGTGGACGGAGGTGCCGATGCAATTCCTGGGCAACGACCGCTGGCAGGCCACATTCACACCCGACCAGATGGGACGGTATGAATACACCATCAAAGGCTGGGTGGATCATTATGGCACATGGCAGAAAGGTCTGCGGAAGAAGCATGAGGCCGGCCAGGACATCGCCGTGGAATTGAAGATCGGTGCCCAATACTTGAATGATGCTGTCGCAACTGTAAAGGCGGCGCAGAAGAAGCAGCTGAAGAGTTATGCCGGCCAGTTGGAGAATGGCGCTTCTCCGGAGGAAGCTGTACAACTGGCAACTCGAACGGAGGTCAATGAGCTGATGTACACCTGTTGTGGCCGCGACAACGAAAGCCGTTACGACAAGGTGCTGCAGGTGGATGTGGAGCGGGAGAAGGCGCTCTTCAGCGCGTGGTACGAGTTCTTCCCGCGCAGCACAGCTCAGGAGCCAGGAAAGCATGGCACCTTCAAGGATTGCGAACGCATAATGCCCCGCATCGCAGAGATGGGTTTCGATGTGGTGTACCTGCCACCGATCCACCCGATCGGAAAGGCTTTCCGCAAAGGGAAGAATAACAATGTGAGGTCGAAACCAGGTGAACCGGGTTCGCCGTGGGCGATCGGTGGAGGGGAGGGTGGCCACAAGGCGATCCACCCCGAGCTTGGAACATTGGATGACTTCAGATCTCTGGTGAAGGCGGCTGAAAAGAACGGGATCGAGATCGCGCTGGACTTCGCGATCCAGTGCTCGCCCGATCATCCGTATGTGAAAGAGCATCCACAGTGGTTCAAGTGGCGGCCCGATGGTACGGTCCAATACGCCGAGAACCCCCCGAAGAAGTACCAGGATGTGCTGCCAGTGAACTTCGAGACGGACGACTGGCAGAACCTGTGGAAGGAACTGAAGAGCATACTCGATCATTGGATCGCGCAGGGAGTGAACATCTTCCGGGTGGACAACCCGCACACGAAGACATTCGGCTTCTGGGAATGGTGCATCGCCGAGATCCGGAAGGACAACCCGCAGGTGATCTTCCTCTCGGAGGCCTTTACGCGTCCGCGCGTGATGGAGCGGCTGGCGAAGATCGGCTTCACACAGTCGTACACTTACTTCACATGGCGGCATACGGTGGAGGACTTTCGCGAGTACCTCACCGAACTCACGCGTACCGACATGCGCGACTACTTCCGCCCCAATTTCTGGCCGAATACACCGGACATCAACCCGCCGGTGCTGCAGACCGGTGGTGAGGCGGCGCACATCGCACGTGTAGTAATGGCCGGGACCATGTCCTCGAACTATGGCCTGTATGGGCCGGTGTACGAATTCGGTATCGCCGATCCGGTGCCGGGGAAGGAGGAGTATTTGGACAGCGAGAAGTACGAGATCAAGAACTGGGATTGGGGGCGCCGTACGAAGATCCGCGAGGTGATCACGCAGCTTAACAAGATCCGCCGGGAGAATCCGGCTTTGCGTACGACATGGAACATCGCCGTGGGCGGCGGTGATAATGCGCAACTGTTATGCTACGCGAAATGGAGCGATGATCGCAACAACCGGATCATCGTGGTGGTGAGCCTGGACCCGCACCATACGCAAGGGGGCTGGGTGCAGGTGCCGCTGCAGGATCTGCGGATCGGCGACCAGCAACAGTTCATCGTACACGACCTGTTCACAGACCGGCAATATACCTGGCAGGGGGAATGGAATTTCGTGGAGCTGCGGCCGTATGAAATGCCAGTGCATGTATTCAGGGTGCAGGAGTTGCCTGCTGCACCGGAGCTGCCTGCCGAGGGAACGACCGGCGAAGTCCTGGGTGACAGCTGGCTGGGAGGCGAGCACAATTAGACCACGGATACAGAGCCATGACGATCCGTGAAGTTGAAGGGAGCAAGACACAGCTGACAGTGACGGTTCACTTTACATCACCATGCCAAAGAAGAGTAAAGAGGCCAAGGCCGTGAAACCCAGAGCACGTAGTGGATCTGCGGGCCTTGCTGTGAATGGTCGCGAAGTGATCATTTTCGATCATAACCGCAATTGAAATACTTGCATGGCCAAAATTGCCAGAGGTCAGGCTGCATATCGTACAGGCACTCTTGGAACAATATTATACTGAGAACATAGGCCGGTCCATCCGTGACCGTGCGGCATGGCTCAAACGAGACCATAAGCTGAAATTGCCCGATGCGGTGATCGCTGCCACGGCGATGCATCTGAATGCGCCATTGATCACGCGTGCCAAAGGTTTCAAAAAGATGGAACGGCTGCTTGAGGTGAGGTTCGTGTAGTAAAGGGCTATCGGCGGGATCTTCTTGCCATGCGCGAGTAGCCCTTCGGCGCCGCTCAGGACCAGCGTGAGGGATAGGAGTGGAAAGCCCACAGGCCGTGCTTTTGA
>JAEZCB010000127.1 GCA_023412755.1 Bacteroidota bacterium | reverse complement strand
GAAATGGCCTGCGCCTTCCGGTCCGATGTACGTTGTGCAGGGATTTCCATTCCGATCCTTCGCAGCGATCAGTTCCAAGTGATGCGCGATCAGTGCATAGCCTTCCTTCGATCCGCCGGGCATCAACGATGGACCTTTCAACGCGCCTTCTTCGCCACCGGAAATGCCGGTGCCCACAAAATGAAGCCCTTTCTCTTCCACCAATTTCGTTCTTCGCGCAGTGTCCTTGTAAAAGGAGTTCCCGCCATCGATCACCACATCTCCCGGCTCCAATAATGGAAGCAACGCCTCCAGCTGCAGATCCACCGCGGGACCTGCAGTGATCATCAGCAGGATCTTCCGCGGACGTGCCAATGAAGCGACAAAGGCCTGCAGATCATCGAAGCCTTTCAGATCTCGCAGATCCGGATTTCCTTCCACGATCGCTTTAGCGATGCCTTCTTCCTTGCCCGCCACGTGCCGGTTGTAGATCGAGACCTTGATCCCTTTGCCGGCCAGGTTCAGCGCAAGGCTTTTGCCCATCACCCCCAGACCGATCAAACCGAATTGCGATAAGTTCTCCATGTTATTCAATTGCATTACGATCTGTTCCACGAGGACCTCTGGAGGGTAGGCAACATCAAGATGCACTCCATAGGGAGGTATTTCCAGATCGGCCAGTTGCGATGGGAGCAGCGTTGGCTGCATGAAATGATCGTGGCGCGATCGCAGCCTTTCCTGGAGTAATTCAGAAGTACCATCCAGGAAGACCCACTGCACCCGATCCTTCAATTCACCTTGCAATGTTCGGCGATACTTTTCTTTCAACGCTGAGCATGCCAGCACGGCACCACCATCGCTGGACCATTGTTCCACCGATCGGGCCAATTTTTCCAGCCAGTGTTGCCGGTCCTCATCGGTAAGCGGCAACCCGGCCTTCATCTTCTCCAGATTATCGATCGGGTGCAGGTCGTCGGCATCTTGGAAGGGCAGACCAAGCCGTTTTGCAAGCAATGCACCCACAGTTGATTTCCCACTGCCCGAAACGCCCATTACGATGATCACCATGCTGCTGCCCCAGTATTTTACATGCTTCAATGAACTGGTGACCAGCCTATCCGGATCGCCGTCACCCTTTGCCGGATGTGGAAGTTAGTACATGCCACATCCTTGAGCTGACCGGCCTTCCGATCAAGCTAATGACAGGAACCTGGGTCACGCAGGTAGCGGTCCATCGCGAGCTGCTTGTTCACGCAATGCAGACGGGTCACAGGACCGCACCACATCACATTCCCACCACCGCCCGATACACTCCATCCACCACCGCCGCCATTTTCGGGAAGTCCAGCGTGTCTATGGTATCGCCCTTTGTGTGGTAATTGTGGTTACGGATAAAGGCCGTATCATTCACCATTAGCGCTGGCCAGCCGAACCGCCAGTAGCTCCGTTGATCGGAGAGGCCAGCCAGTCCCTCCTTGACCGGAAAGACGATCAACTGCGTATCGATCGAAGCGTCCTTCTTCATCAATTGATGCACTTGCCCAGCGAAAGCAGCGTGCTCTTCCACGCCGACAACGATGATGAAATTCGCGGTATGGGGATAGATTTTCGCCAGCTCCGGATCAGGAAAGGGTTGCGACTCCGGCTCATCTGAGAAGTAGCCGATCATCTCCAGGGAGATCATGCCGATCACATCGGTATTGGCATCCTTCAACGACTTCGCATGGATGTAGCTGCCCATGAGGTCGGTGCCGAAATACGGCGGTTCTTCCAGGCAATAGGCCACAAATTCGATGCGGTATTCCAACGGCGGTTTTTGGGTGAAAAGCATGCGGGCGATCTCCAGCAGGCCGGCCACACCGCTGGCGTTGTCATCAGCACCGGGTTGATCGCCGGCCACATCGTAATGGGCACCGAGCACCAGCGTCAGTTTTCCCTGTGGGTTGTATGTGGCGATGATGTTATGATAAGTGTTGCCGCCGGCCTGCCAAGCCTGTCTCACCGGCTCAGCACCCGCGTGTCGGAACTGCTCCTCGATGTACGCGGCGGCCTTCTCCAGCGATCCCACATGGAGGTGGTCGCGTGCAGGCTGGATTGTGGTAAGGAATTCCACATCGCGGTGGAGGCGGCTGGTATCGGCTTGCATGGCATTCAGGCCGAGGCTCAATAGCAGCGTTGGGTAAAGTGGAATTGTGCGCATTGATGGATACAACCTTCCATGGGACGATCCACCGCTTGAAAAGTGACAGGATCAGCTCTCATCCGCGGCCTTTAGTTGGCGTATTCGATCACGCAGGTAAGAGCAATGTTCGTAATTCTCCGCCTCCACGTTCCGCTGCAGCTCCACCTCCAGGCCTTTGATCGTATCGGTGTCGATCCGCAGTTTCAAGAGGCCATCATGGAAGAAATCACCAAGATCGAATTCCGGATCGGAATGTTTTCGGCTGCGGCCCGCCAGTTGAAGGTCCAACCGGTACACTTTATCATCCACGTCGATGTACCAATCCATCGTTGGCGTTCCCAGATCGGCAAGCAACTCACGGCATTCGGGGCAGGTGTGGCTGTGGTCCTTCAGGTCGATACCATGCAATTCGATCAATACGTGGGGGTGCTCCTCCACAAAAGGCCTTGGTACCAGCATGATCCCTATGCTGGATGGATCGAAAAGGATCTCCGAGCCGGTTCGGCGGTTCATTAGGCGGGCGCTACGCATGCTTACAAGATACTACCCGATGCCAGGTGTTCTTCATGTCCCAAGGGCCAGGAACGGAACAGCCCTTGCCACTGCTGGGAGTGACAAGGGCTGTTCCGAAAGAGGTGGTCCTTAATCCAGGATGAATTGGCGCACGCTGCTGCCGTTCACGTTCCTCAACTCGAGCACGTACATTCCTTTCGCCAAAGAGGCTAGGTCGATCACCGTGCGCTCTCCGCTTGTACGGCTGGTGTGTACGATCCGGCCACTTGGATCCATGATCCGGATGTTGCCTGCGGCCTCCGATCCATGTTCAACGAATAAGGTCCCGCTGGAAGGATTGGGATACAGTGAGAAGCGTGTTCCCGAACTGGAGTTCGAAATGCCGGTGGAGAGTTCGGTCCAGGTGAACATGGTGAAAAGGCTGGGGCGATCCGGACAGGGGTCCTCCACCAGAGTGAAGATCAACAGATCGCCCTCGATCGTGAAGGTGTACGTACCCGTATCCATGCAGTCGCTGCCTTCCAGATCAGTGACGGTCAATGTATTCCCGGTCACCGTATAGTTGGCAATGGCGACGAACTGGCCTTCGCCTGCATCCACGGACATGAGACCATCATCGCCAAATTGGACGTTGGCTAGGAATGTGCTGCCGAATGAGACCGACCATGTGGTGTTCTCCAGTTGAGCGCTTACTGAGAAGGCCACGGTGAACAGCAAGTTGAGCAGGAGTAGTTTTCGTAGCATATGTGACGGATCTGAGGGCGAAAGTAAGGGGGTGATGGCTTATTATCTGTCATGGTAGCTGGTTCGAGCATGCTAACAAAAGAGAAAGCCCCGCCACTGTCGCCAGTGCGGGGCTTGTGATCTGTTCAAAATGCTTACGCCTGCTCGGCAGGAAGCACGCTGACCACGCTGCGGTCGCCGCGCTTCTTTTGAAATACGACCACGCCATCGGCGGTGGCGAAAAGGGTATGGTCCACACCAATGCCCACATTCTTACCGGGGTGGTGCTTGGTGCCACGCTGGCGCACGATGATGTTGCCCGCGATGGCCTGCTGGCCACCGAAGAGCTTAACGCCAAGGCGCTTGCTGTGCGATTCGCGGCCGTTCCTGGTACTGCCTTCACCTTTCTTGTGTGCCATGGCTCAGATGGTCTTGAGTGCTGTTCTTGATCGTTCTTAGCTCCGCCTTACTTGCGATCCTTCTTCGGGGTGGCCTTTTTCGCCGCCGCCTTTTTCGGAGCTGCTTTCTTCGCGGTGGTCTCCTTCTTCGGAGCGGCCTTCTTTGCGGGTGCCTTCTTCTCAGTGGCCACCGCTTTTGGGGCCGCTTTTTTCACTTTGGCGGTGGTGTCCACCCTGGCCTTGGGTTGCGGTGCGGTGCTCTTGGAGGCATCGAACTTCTCGCCTTTGCCCAGGATGGCTTCGATCCAGAGTTCGGTGAGCTGCTGGCGGTGGCCGTTCAGCTTCTGGTAGCCCTTACGGCGCTTTTTCTTGAAGACCAACACCTTATCCCCCTTGGTGTGGCCCATCACCTTGGCGGCGATACGGAAACCATCCACAACAGGAGTGCCTACGGTAACGGTCTTTCCATCGTTCACCATGAGCACACGGCCGATCTCCACATGCTTGCCCTCCTCGGCTTCGAGGCGGTGCACTTTCAACTTCTGGTCCTTGCTCACCTTGAACTGCTGGCCAGCGATATCGACAATGGCGTACATGGTCTTTCCGGAAATGGGCTGCAAATGTAAGTGATCTTACCCAACTGACAAACTCTGGTTCAAAAGAGTCGTGAGTGCGAGTTGCGAGTGGGAGTGAACGCGGCAAGGAGTTATGTGTGCGAGTAGTGAACGGGATTTAAGGTGGTGGCGAGTTTGAACCGCACATGGAATGCTGGATCCCTTTTTCATTGGACATGCAGCTTTTTGATGTAGGATCTGATCAAGCGGCTGGCTTCATCCTGAAGAGAGAGCATCCGATCGGTCAGTTCCGCAGGGAAATATTCGCGCCGTCGCGCCAGCAGGAGCATGGAGCAAACCTCATTACACGATCCCTTGGCGATCCATAGGTACTTTAGTTGGTGCGCAGTGGTAGGCATATCATAGCCTTCTGCGAGGTTATTACAGATGGATAGAGAAGCCTTGAATAATTGATCCCTGAATGCCCAATTGCGAAATTCGGCAAGGACCTCGTCGATCAGTACGTTGAGGTCCATTGCGCGCTGCCATGCCAGAGAGTTTTCGAAACCATGTGTGTTCATTTGAGTAAGCTAAGTGGAAAGAACGGCCATGGCTTTTCTTTATTGAAGGCACCCGCTCACCACTCGCCCTCATGACTCGCCCTCATGACTCGCCCTCATGACT
>JAEZCB010000079.1 GCA_023412755.1 Bacteroidota bacterium | reverse complement strand
GCTATGTGCACCAGGTTGTCCACCTTCACGTTCCGCCGGAGTATGGTACTGCCAAGCAAGGCCCTGTCTATGGCGGTATTGTTACCGATCTCCACCTGGTCCTCGATCACCACATTGCCCAGATGAGGGATGAATGTGAAATTCCCCTGTTCATCCTTCTCATAGCCGAAGCCAACGCCGCCGATCGTATTGTTGGCGCCGATCTTCACGTTGCGGCCGATGTGGGTCCCGCGGTGGATCACCGTGTTGCTCTCAATGATCGTGTACTCGCCTATCTCAACATGTTCTCCTACGACCACATTATGGCCGATCTTCACATTGCTGGAGATCTTGGCTGATGGATGTATCCGTGCGGTCTCTTCGATCCGGTACTCGATGTTGTTGTCCACGAATAATTCGGAAACCACCTTCATGAAAGCCAGACGCGGGTTCTCCACGATGATGTAGGTGCACCCTGGGTTCATCTCTTCCCTGCTGATGTTGGTGCTGCAAATGATCGTACCTGCGGTCACATGGCGAAGCACTTCGCGATTCTTATCCGAGCACCACGAGAGACATTCTGATGTGACTTCGGAAGGATCCAGCTGAACGACCCGTTCCACAGGCTGGTGAACATTACCTGTGAGAGTGGCCTTGTCCAATGCATCAACGATATCCTTTGCTGTCATTCAGGCGGTTGGCTAGTCGATGATCCATCTTACCACATCGAAGGTCTCGGCATACCGTGTACTGATCTGCACCCCTCGTGTGCGGGCAAGCGATCGAATGAATTCCTCATTGGCATACGGCCGGTGTGCCTGCGAGCGGTATTCTCGCAGGGCATCCACCTTGCGTTGCACATGGCCTTCATCAAGATGAACGAATGCCGATGTATTGAAGGTGAAGTTGTTCCAAGGGACCTCATAGCAAAGTATGCTGGCGAATTTGAAGGCCCGCAATCCTTCCGTGGCTATGGTATGATGGTCCTGGTGGATGTCATTCACGGAGGGCATCAGGATAAGGTCCGGTGCCAGTTCCTTACGCAGTCTTATCAGATCGTCCAGGATCTCCTGCCTCCGGTAATTGAAGGTGCGGACCGCGTAATCCAGAAGGATAAGATTCTGCGGGCTTATACCCAGGACCTGGGTGGCGGCCTTCACCTCGGTGATCAGTATATCGGATGGGAACTCCTTGAGCACCGATTGCTGGCATGCCGAAAAGGCGACGTAGTAGACCTCTATTCCGAGATCGAGGTATTTCGCGATCGTACCACCACAGCCGAATTCCCCGTCATCCGTATGGGGCGCGAGCACCAGCACGCGCTCTGGCTTGAAATCCTTCATGCTTTTCGAGATCGAACCAACGGAGGCCGCACCGGCGGAAAAGCGCCAATGACCGATGTGGACACTTCCATCAAGGCATGCAAAGTAAGGCGGCATGAAGGAACGCCACGGCGTAAGCGCATACCATTGTTCGGCTTTTCGCCAGAGTTGCTGCCTCAAGGATCCGCACCATGCGATCCACACAACGGGACCATTCGAAGTTGCGGAGCACGTGCTCCCGTCCCTGCCGGCCCATCCGCTCGCGTGTTCCGGGATCATCGATCAGGTGTTGGAGGGCTTCCGCTGCATGTTCTGGATCATCCCTGCGCACCACGATCCCTGTGACCCCATCCACGACCACTTCGGGCAGGCCGCCTGCATCACTCACCACCACTGGAACGCCGCAGGCCGACGCTTCGATCACGGCCACCCCGAAGGTCTCACTGTCCATGCGGCTCAAAGCCACGTAGATGTCCAGGGTTCGCAACTCCTCCGGCACTTGATCGTGTGGCACGGTTCCAACGAATTCCACCGCTGCCGAAACACCGAGATCCGCGGTGAGTGCCTCAAGTTGCGGCCGTAATGCTCCTCCTCCCGTGATCCGCCCCCTGATCTTTCCGCCGCTGGCCTGATATACCCGGGCGAATGCCTTGATCAGGGTATCGATACCGTATTTGTGCGCAAGGGTCTTCACTGTGCCCACCACCATAGCTCCGGAACGCCCCTTTTCCCTTGGTTTGAAAAGGCCGGTATCAACCCCGAAGGGCACTACTTCCACCTGCCTTCCGCCGGTAAGTTCGCGGGTACGCCGGGCCATGAACTCACTGGTGGATACCAGGCATTGTGCGTGTGCGAGATTCCGCCGAAGCAGCCATTTATGTAGAGGGCTGGTATCCGGGAATTCGAACACGTCGCTGCCCCAGACATTCAAGACCACAGGCACACCTTTCACGGCCCTGGCAAGGGTTCCATAGCCTGATGCGTAATGCGCATTCACCACATCTGGCCTCAGCCGCGCCACGAGCCGGGCCACCTTGTGCCCGTTCAAAAGATAGCCAGCGCCCTTCCTATGCGGCAGCGCATGGTACCGCACCTTGCCATGCAACACGGCTGTTGCCGGGTGCTGACTCGCGAAATGCACCTCATACCCCCGTTCCGCGAACGCATTGGCCCAGCGCACCGCGTGTATGGAAGAAGCGGCCGCCAGAAGAAGGATGCGCATGGTGGGTGAAGCGGATTCGGGAAGCGAAGTTCGTGAAAGCGGGATATCATGCTTCCCCATCGCCGTTCCCCACCCTGGTCCGCCGTTCATCCTGAATATGACCGGCGAACGGCGCCAGCTTCTAATTTTCCAGCCAACAAAAAGGAGAATGGAATTCTTCGCGTGGTATTGGTGGGCCGGTTTGGCGATACTTCTGTTCATCGCTGAGATCTTTGTTCCAGGCTTCTTCCTATTCTGCCTGGGTGTGGGCTGCATAGGTGCCAGCATCACAGCCGCGTTGGAAATGGGTCCGGCGGTGCAACTGGCCGCATTCTCCGTTTTCTCTTTGCTGGCATTCGTGCTGCTGCGGCCGGTCATGAAGAAGCGCATGTATCAGGGACCCGAGTTGCGCACCAACAAGGATGCACTGGTGGGCCAGCGCGGCAGAGTGACCCAGGATTTTGAACCAGGTCTGAGGCTTGGCCGAGTGGCGGCGGCAGGAGATGACTGGCGTGCCGAGACGCTTACCGATCATTCCCTGCGTGTCGGGGATCCGGTGGAGATCATCCGCGTGGACAGCAACACACTTATCGTAAAACCCATAGAACCTTAGATCACATGGATGCCGGTACCATCATACTCATACTGATAGCACTCTTCGTGCTCTTCATCATTGCCAAAGGCGTGCGCGTTGTACAACAGAGCGAGGCCATGGTGGTGGAACGTCTGGGGCGGTACCAGGCCACACTCAACGCAGGGATCAACATCATCATTCCGCTTGTGGATCGGCCCAGGGAGATCATCTTCCGTTTCAGCAGGGAGCTGCCGGATGGCAACAAGTATGTGCAGTTCGTGAAAAAGGAACGCATCGATCTGCGGGAGACCGTTTATGACTTCCCGCGCCAGAACGTGATCACGAAGGATAACGTGATGACAGAGATCAATGCGCTGCTCTACTTCCAGATCATGGATCCGGTGAAGGCGATGTACGAGATCGAGAACCTGCCCATGGCGATCGAGAAGCTTACACAGACCACCTTGCGTAACGTGATCGGCGAACTCGATCTGGATGAGACCCTAAGCAGCCGCGATACCATAAACACCAAGCTCCGCGCCATACTGGATGAGGCCAGCAACAAATGGGGCGTTAAGGTGAACCGTGTGGAGTTGCAGGACATCAACCCGCCGCGGGACATCCGCGAGGCCATGGAGAAGCAGATGCGTGCCGAGCGTGACCGCCGTGCCCAGATCATCGATGCGGAGGGTAGCAAACGTGCCGCGATCCTCACCGCGGAGGGTGTTCGCGACGCTGCAGTAAGCCAGGCCGAAGGTGAGAAGAACGCACAGATCCTGCGTGCTGAAGGCGAAGCGCAGGCCAGGATCCGCATCGCGCAGGGCGAGGCCGAGGCCATCAGACTGGTCACCGCGGCCATCCACGGCAGCAAGGCCGATCCCGCCAACTACCTCATCGCTATGAAGTACATACAAGCCCTTGAAATGATGGTGACCGAGGGCAATGACAACCGCACGGTGTTCATGCCATACGAGGCCACCGGGGTGTTGAGCAGTGTGGGCGGCATCCGTGAGATGCTGGATGCTGCGAAGAAGTTGGGGTGAAATAAGGAACGCTTCTGGTCCAATGGAAAGCCCCGGCAATTACCGGGGCTTTTTCTATTGGATGACCGTGTTATTCCTTCACTACCCGCTCAGTGAGTAACACACCACCATCGTCCATTACCCGCACGAAATACAATCCTTGTGGATGTCCGGATAGATCGACGGAAATGGCTCCCTGGCCAGCGGGGATGTTCATGGCATGGATGGTCCTTCCACTAACATCCATCACATCCATTCGTGCATCACGGACCAAAGGCTCAGCAAGGAAAAGCGTTGTTCGCTCACGGAAAGGATTGGGTGCCGTGCTCTGGCCACCCATCCGCACATGTACGATGCCGGTGGTGGTCTCCACATCGTAGCCAAAGTCCTGCAACGTGGTGGAAGTAGTGATCCCCGTGGTGGAAGTGGTATCGGGTGAGTAAAGTTTCCTTCCATTGTTGCTCTGGCCCAGGAAACCCAGATTCGATACCGTGGTGGTCCCGAACATGATCTCCACGATCAGCGTCTTGGTGGGATCGTATAGGAATGGTGTGTTCAGGTCGATGCCAACCCATTCTCCTTGAGTACCTGGTGGAATGGTGTAAGACTGTTCATGTTTCACCATCGTAAGCCCGGTGAAGTAGATGTTACCGGCCTGGAAACCGAGTTCATTGGTCTGGCCCATACGGATCTTCAGATCACCCAACGTATTGCCGGTGGCCGTACCGGTGCTGCCATAACGATAGTAGATGCGGATGATCTGCCCGGGCACGGCTTGTTCCATTTCCGCAGAGCGGTAAAGGCATTGACTCCTGAGGGAAAGGGTGTTGCTGAGAAGGAAAGTACTGTTGGATGTACCCTCGTCATTATTCCATCCCATTTGGGCGGTGCCTTCGAGAGTAAAGAAGAGCGCAAGGACAAAAGCCAGGGTGTAACGTACGTTCATGAGGTTCGGTTTGGCGCTGAAATTATCGCAAAACGAGTAGAGAAGCACGATCGGTTCCTTGCTTTTCGGAGCATGTCCGAAACTATTCCGTTCCATTCCCGTATCTTTGCACCGCCGGAGCATCCGGCACACCCCGAGCGCCCAGCTCTTCCGGTGAATGGTCTTGGGAAAGACCACACCCACACGATGTCCAGGCGCAGTTCCCCAGCGGACCCATTGCACGCCGGATAAGAT
>JAEZCB010000024.1 GCA_023412755.1 Bacteroidota bacterium | reverse complement strand
GCCTATGGCCCCACCGCACCCGGGGTGCAGATGATAGATACGCTTTACAGCGGTTTCAAGGTGGTGCGGCATTCCTTCCCGGTGCCTGCGAGCCAGTTGGCGGCCTCCTTCTCCGTACGGTTCACGGCATTGGCGGATCAGCCCATCTCCACGGCCAACGATTCCTACAATGATGTGCAGGTGCCATCCCTGGTGAGGGTGCGTTATGCGCGGGACTTCAACATGGGCAACCAGTCCTTTGTGCGCATGATCCTGCCGGACGATCCCAATGGGGATCCCGCGAACCTGGCCTTCAACGGCTTCTCCGGCACGCCGGTGATCTACGCGTATGGCGATACCGTGCGGCGCATTGTGCCGGTGAATGTCTCAGGCATGTGGAAGGCGTTGGTGCCCGCACATGCCTCGGAGAATGCCACGGTGGCATACGTGATGAACATGGGCACCTCGGTACCGATCACCTCCCTGAAGCTGGTGAACAACACCGGATACTTCACCGATCTATCTGCCATCGGGCAGGATTCGGCCTTGATGATCATCACACACCGTTCGCTGCTCTCCTCCGCGGAGAATTATGCGAACTACAGGCGCTTCCTAAGTCCTCGCAATAACATGAATGTGGTGGTGGTGGATGTGGATGAATTGTACGATCAGTTCGGCGGCGGCATACCCAAGCATCCGCTTTCCATTCGCCGGTATGCCAAGTTCGCCTCCGATCACTGGCCTTCCCGCCCCCGGAGCATGTTCCTGATCGGCAAGTCCGTGCAGGCACACAGATTCACCAATGCCACACCGAGCTACCGGCCGGACCTGGGTGGAGCGTACGCCAACTGCCTGGTGCCGAGTTATGGGCAACCCTCCAGCGACCCATGCTTCACGATCGGCATCAACTTCAACCCAACGGAGTATGCGATACCTGTGGGCCGCTTGAGTGCGAGGACACCATCGGATGTGGATGACTATCTGGCGAAGCTGATCGCGTTCGAGAGCCATGATCCCGCACCATGGATGAAGAACATCCTCCATTTCCGGGGTGGTACCAGTGCCCAGCAGACCCTGCAGTTCGGAGTGCTCATGTCCGGCATGAAGGCGGCTGCGGAAGACACATCCTTCGGAGGCAGGGTGATCGATTTCAAAAAGAACTCCTCCGGAGTGTTCCAGGCCGCTTCCGCGGATTCGGTGAAATATTTCATAGAAGATGAAGGGGTAAGCCTGATGAACTTCATGGCGCATGCCTATGCGGATGGCTTTGAGATCACCATAGACGATCCATCGAATTATCAATGGCATGGCAGGCACCCCATGGTGATCGGCAATTCATGCTATATCGGCAACGTGCACCTCAACACCGCGAACAGCACCCCGGAGAATTGGGTGATGTTGCCTGGAAAAGGCCCCATCGCGTTCCTGGCATCCACCGAAGTAGGTTTCGCACACAATCTTGCTCAATATTCCACCGGCTGGTACGAGAGCTTCAGCCAGTACAACTACGGCCAGGGCATCGGCGAGCATATGAAGCATGCGGCGGCCAACATGCTGGGCACTTCTGATCTGATGAGCCTGAACACCGTGCACACGTTCACGCTTCAGGGGGATCCTTCGTTGGTGCTCAACTCATTCCCGTTGCCGGACTACAGTATAGACCAGGCGGACATCCTTTTCGCTCCGGAGACCATCACCGCGGATGCGGATACCTTCCAGGTGAAGGCGGTGGTAAGGAATGTGGGCAAAGCGGTGAACGCTTCCTTCAAGGTGGAATTGGATCGTAGCGCACCGTTGCTTGGCAGCACACAGAACTATGTGACCACACTCACCAACGTGTACCTCAACGATACCGCCTATTTCAATGTGCCCACACAGACCTTCGCCGGAGGCAGTGGCTGGAACACGGTCACCGTAAAGGTGGATATGGAGCCGGATGAGATCCCGGAGTTGCAGGACACGAACAACAACATCGCCTCGAACACCACCTTCATCACATCGGGAGATCTGGTGCCCGTGTATCCGTACGATTTCGCCATTGTTCCGGATCCAAGCCCCATGTTGAAGGCGAGCACCGGAGACCCACTCGCGCCACTGCGTACCTACCTGTTCCAGATCGACACCACGGACCTGTTCAACAGCCCAGTGCTGGAGACAACCACGCTGCAGGCCCCGGGTGGTGTGGTATCCTGGCAGCCACAGAGCATATACTCGCTCAACAGCTTCCAGGACAGCACCGTGTTCTTCTGGCGCTGCAGCATAGACAGTACCGGCAACGGTGGTTACAATTGGTACGAACGCTCCTTCCAGTACATCACGGGTAAGCATGGTTGGGGGCAGGCGCATTACTTCCAATTCAAAAAGAACAAGTATTCAGGCATTGTGTATGACCGGCCCGATCGGGAGTTCGAGTTCTACAGTGGCTTGAAGAATCTTTGGGCGCAGGTGCGCGGCAATGCCACCGGTGAACAGAGCTATGGCACCAAATGGGGGGTGGATCTGGAACCCCAGGAGTACAGCAATGGCTGCCCCGGGCAGTGGCAGGTGCCGGTGTTCACCGTGGCGGTAGTGGATCCCAATACGTTCGAGGCCTGGCGCACCTACCATGTCACAGAACCCAACAATCCCCAGTTCGGCAATGTGAACAACAACGGCGCCTGCCGCAACAGACCGGAGAAGTACTTCCTATTCCCGATGAACAATGCCGCGAGCATGAATGGCATGATAGGCATGTTCGATGCTATTCCGGATGGTCACCACATTGTGGTGTATACCTCCCGGTATCTCCAGAAGGATTCCATTTTGCACCATGCCCCTGCGGTGGCCACGGCCCTGGAACAACTCTCCGGAGGCACCCTTGATCTCGCGGCTCTGCCGGACAGTGTGCCCTGGGCCATGTATGTGCGGAAGGGTGATCCAGGCAGCTATGAGCAGGTGGTGGGTTCCTTCCTAACGGAGAACATCTCGCTAAGCGTTTGGGTGGATGTGGCGGCCAACCAGGGTGTGATCACCACGCCGGAAGCCGGACCTGCTTCCGCATGGCATAAGATCTATTGGAACGACATACCGGAGCAGCCCACGGACAGCACACGGATCATTTTGGAGGCCATACCGGCCAACGGCGGGCCGCCGCTGGAGTTCAACTGGTCCGCGGAGATCGATTCCATGGACCTCAACATAAGTGCGCAGCAATATCCGGTACTGCGGATCAAAGGGCACTTCTTCGATGAGTATGATCCCCAGCCTTATCCCAGCCAGATACAGCGCTGGCAACTGCTGGGTACCCCTGCCCCGGAATGTGCCATCCATCCGCCATTGGGCTTTCTCAATGCGGCACAAGGGCTCTACCAGGGCCAGGATGCCACGGTGGCCGTGGCCGTGCAGAACTTAAGCCAATTCGATATGGATAGCCTGCTGATGACCGCCTGGGTGGTGGATCAGAACAACATTAAGCAGCGCATACACTACAAGGTTAGGCAGCCACTGCCGGCCGGGGCCTTCCTGGTGGATACCATCCACTTCTCCACCATGGGGTTGGGTGGAGCGAACACGTTGATCATAGAAGCCAATCCCATTGACACCCTTACGGGCCAGTACCACCAACTGGAACAATACCACTTCAACAACATCGTGCATGTGCGCTTCGATGTGGAAGTGGATATCACCAACCCGCTGCTGGATGTCACTTTCGATGGTGTGCATATCCTGGATGGCGACATCGTTTCCGCCAGGCCGGAGATCATGATCACATTGAACGATGAGAACACGGTGCTGCTGATGGATTCACCGGCGGATACGGCCAACTTCAGGGTATATCTCACACAGCCCGGCGGTTCCATGGAACGGCTGTATTTCACCAATGGCCATGGCGTGGAGAACATGCAGTTCATCCCCGCCTCCGGACCGGATAATGAAGCGAAGATCCTTTACCGCCCCATCTTCACCGTGGATGGCGTGTATCAACTTGCCGTGGAGGGCACCGACCAAAGCAGCAACCATTCCGGCGACAACCGGTACAGGATCAACTTCGAAGTGATCACACGGCCAACGATCACCGAGATCCTCAACTATCCCAATCCGTTCACTACGAATACAAGGTTCGTTTTCACCGTCACCGGGCATCAGGCGCCCACCTACATGAAGATCCAGATCCTCACCGTTACCGGCAGGGTGGTGAGGGAGATCAGCTCGCACGAGTTGGGGCACATCCGCGTAGGCAGGAATATGACCGACTTCGCCTGGGATGGTACGGATCAATTCGGAGACCGGTTGGCACGAGGCGTTTATCTGTACCGGGTGATCGCCAAGTTGAATGGCGAGGACATCGAATACCGCGCCACGTCCGCGAGCCAGTATTTCAACAAAGGCTTCGGCAAGATGTACCTGTTGAAGTAAGGGGGTCCGGCAACAGCCGCGACCTACCTTCGTTGCATTCCTGCATGGGGATCACTCGGGCGCACGTACTGGCATGGTCTGTTCTAAGCGGTGTGCTATGGGCGCTCGCGTGGCCGGCCATTGGTAACATCACACCTCTGGCATTCGTGGCATGGTTGCCGCTCCTGCACGCCGAACGCCTGCATGATCTGCGCATAGGGGAAAGACGCAGGGCATTCACACCATACGTACTGCCCGCCCTGTTCATCTGGAACATCACCAGCTCTTACTGGTTCTTCATGGTGAGCGAACCGCTTGCGACGAAGGTGGTAAGTGTTGCGATGCCCACCATTGTCAACACCATACTCATGGCCATACCATGGTGGCTGAAGCGCGTGGTGAGGAGGTCCGTTGGAGAACGGGAGGCCGCCTTCGGCTTCATCTTCTTCTGGCTCGCCTATGAACGGTTGGATCATGCATGGGATATGCAATGGCCCTGGTTCTCGCTCGGCAATGTCTTTGCCATACGGCCTTCCTGGATCCAGTGGTACGAGTACACCGGCATGCTTGGTGGCACTTTGTGGATCCTGTTGGTGACCTTATTCCTGGACCGGGCGATCCGTGCCTGGCGCAGCGGTGCTCCTGCACGTGTATGGGCTCTGCGCGCGTGCGCCGTGCTTCTGCTTCTGGTGGTGCCATTCACACTCTCTTATATGCGCTACAAGGGCCATGTGGAAGAAGGTGTTCCTGTGGAAGTGGTGGTGGTACAGCCGAACATCGATCCATACGAGGAAAAATTCGGTGGTATGGATCCGATGCTTCAACTGGATCGCATGCTGGCGCTGGCGGCAGAGGCCATGACCCCAGCCACCCGGCTTGTGGTCTTTCCGGAAACGGCTTTGCAGGAATATCCTGGAATGGATATGTCCCAGGGAACACCACGGCTTTCCGGCTTGTGGGAAAATGATCTCTCGGCCTCACAAAGCGCTCAACGCTTGCGCCGGTTCCTGGAAGATCATCCCGGCACGGCCATTCTCACAGGCATGTCCTCTGCATATTTGTACCGATCGGATCAGCAGCCAACTGTGACAGCCCGGCCCGTGCGAGGTGCCCCTGGACATTACTACGAGTCCTACAACGCGGCCATGTTCCTGGATGCCGCAGGTGACATCGATCGCTATCATAAATCGAAATTGGTCGCTGGTGTGGAGCTTATGCCCTTCGAGCATGTGTTGGGCCCGCTGACCAATTTGGCGATCGATCTTGGAGGTACCACCGGCAGCCTGGGTGCACAGGAGGAAAGGTCCAACTTCAGTGACCCTTCCATCGGCCTGGAGGTAGCACCGGCCATTTGTTATGAATCGGTTTTCGGGGAGCATCTGGCAGACCATGTCAGGAACGGGGCCAACCTGATCGCCATCATCACCAACGATGGCTGGTGGGGCCGATCCGCAGGACATCTGCAGCACCTTTCATACGCCACGATCCGTGCCATTGAGACCAGGCGTGCCATAGCACGATCGGCCAACACGGGTATCAGTTGTTTCGTTGATCAGCGTGGCGTGATCCAGGATCCCACCTCATGGTGGGAACCAGCTGCCGTACGCGGTGTTGTGCACATGAATGAGCGTATCACCTTTTTCGTGGAACACGGCGATGGCATCGGGCGGGTCTCCATCCTGTTCAGCATACTGCTGATCCTCCTCGCCTGGGTAAGGCTCATGCGCCGGAAGAAGACCGGGATGAAGCGTGTGGTGATCCCGCGTCCCAAGTAATTTGGCGCCATGCGCATCTCCATTCCTGTGAAAGCGGGACCATCGTTGGACTGGCATGTCTTGGAAGGATATGATCGATCCCTATTCCGGCATGTGGGCGATCGCGATCTGCTATTGCTGTTCGTGGGGGAAGTGCAGGCGGGCATTCCGCAGTTCCAGGATCATGTGGCCACGGATTGGTGGTACGGGTATGCGGAGTATGGTTCCATGGGTCTGGGGGCAACAACTCATTCCAGCGCCACCGACGGGCCTGTGCAGCACTGGTCCAGACCTAAATGGGTGTTGGAATGGAAACACACGGATGCACAGGCAAGAGTGCATGTGTTGGAGGAGTACGAAGCGGAGGCGATGCGTTTCTGCGGTAAGTTCTTTCAGGAAGTGCAACAGCGGCCCGGCGAGAAGCTGCAATGGAACATGGCCACACCGAAGGAGCGCTACATCCAGAAGGTGCATGGGTTATTGGACCACATCCAGCGTGGCGATATCTACGAGATCAACTACTGCATCCGGCGTAACGCATCATCCATCCGGTTCGATCCATATGCGGCGTTCGGCAGGTTGTTCGAACACGCAAAGGCCAATTTTGCCGGATTCTACAGGCATGGTGATCGATATGCTCTCTGCTTGAGCCCGGAGCGTTTTCTGGCATTCGAAGGTGATCGCGTCTTTTCAGAACCAATGAAGGGGACCCGGCCCCGGTCTTTGGATCCTCTGGAGGATGTGCGGTCACGTGAGGAACTGGCAGCGGATCCCAAGGAACGGAGTGAGAACATCATGGCCTTGGATGTAGCCCGTCACGATCTATCCAGGATCGCGGCCAGCGGCTCGGTGCAGGTGGAGGAACTTTGTGGGGTGCGGCCGCATGCCCATGTACACCAGATGACCAGCCGTGTGGCGGCGCGCATACGAAAAGAGCTATCTCCCATGGATGTTGTAGAAGCCGCCTTTCCTATGGCCAGCATGACCGGGGCACCCAAGAAGATGGCGATGCGTCTGATAGCAGAGGCGGAGGATCAGGAACGTGGCTTGTTCAGTGGCACCTTGGGCTACTTCGCACCGGATGGCACCGGCGATCTGAATGTGGTGATCCGGACCATCTTCTTCGATGCTGCCACGGGCGGCCTGCACACCATCACCGGCAGCGCACTCACAGCCTTATGCGATCCGGAAAAGGAGTGGGACGAATGTGAATTGAAGGCCCGCTCGGTCATCGGTATGCTATGAATATGCTCAACGAGGTACGCCGGTACATGTTACGACATCGCATGGCGGAGCCGTACGAGCCTCTTTGGGTGGCCGTAAGTGGCGGAGTGGATAGCATGGTGCTGTTGCACATGCTCCGTGCCTTGGACCATCCGGTCAATGTGGTACATGTGGACCATGGATCACGCGGGGCGGAGAGCGACGCCGATCGTGGATTTGTCAAGGATCACTGCCAACGACTCGGTATCGAATGTCACATCGAAAAGGTCGATGTCGTGCAGCGATCTGAGGAAACAGGGTCCTCCATGCAGATGGCGGCGCGCCAATTGCGCTATGGGGTCTTCCATAAGGTCCTTGGGAATGGATATCATAAGATGGCGCTCGCCCATCATCAGGACGATGCGATCGAAACACTTTTCATCCATCTATTGCGTGGTATGGGAGCAAAAGGTTGGCGCACGATCCCTCCGGTATCAGGTCCATTCATCAGGCCCTTGATGCGATCAACGCGTGTGGAGATCCTCAGCTATGCGGAAGCGCATGGGGTCCAATTCCGGGAAGATAAAAGCAATAATGACCCAAAGTATCTACGGAACAAGATCCGGCATGAGTTGATCCCGATCCTGGAAAAATGGCGGCCAGGGGCCAGAAGAACACTGGATCGCAACATCGAACTCTTTCGTGAAATGGACGTGATCGTCATGGAACATGTTCGTTCGATCCTTTCCAGAACGGAAATATCCAGCGATGGCGAACGCCGGATCGGCATCCCACTTATTCTGAGCAGTGGATCACCCTTGCTGATCCTTCATCACTTGCTGCGCGGTCATGGTCTTCATCCGGATCGGATCGCCGATCTACTTCAGGCGATGAGGGATGACCGCATCGGTAGCACCTTTTATGGTGATGGCATCAAGGTCCTTGTTGATCGCGATATCTTGATGATCACATCGGATGTTGGACCCGTAAGCGAGTATATCATCACGGGGTTGGATCGGCTTCCATCCGATCTCCCGGTCTCTCTTGCCGAGGTGACCTTTGAGGAGATGGATACCTCAGCAGGGTATAAAGTGGCTTGGCTCGATCATGGATCGTTGAAATTTCCTCTTATTCTGCGTCCCTGGCGTTCCGGCGATCGCTTGAGGCCGATCGGGCTTAATGGAAGCAAACTCGTTAGCGACATGCTCATCGACGCGAAGGTGTCACGGTGGGAGAAGGAGCGCACCTATGTGCTTGAGAGCGGGGGGGAAATCATCTGGCTGGTAGGTCACCGCATAGCCGCAGGCTATCAGGCGCAAATGGGCCGCCCAGTATTGCGAATGGAATGGATCGGGTTCGGATCGATGGCCTAGCCGGCCGAACATACTGTTGCTGCAGCCTCTGTACTGTATTATCGTACGCATATTAGTAGAAAATGAAGCAGAAGTTCACCATCAACGTGACTCCTCGAAGCAGGAAGCATTTGAGCATTCTGGCCCCACGTCGTGGTAGATCCATTGGGAGTTGCTGAGCGACCTGGTGGATAAGGAAATGGAACGGGAGAAGAGCGGGGACGATGAACTCCTGCGAGAACTGGAG
>JAEZCB010000252.1 GCA_023412755.1 Bacteroidota bacterium | reverse complement strand
GATAAGCACAGCCGCAAGCAACACAGCTAATTTCAGCCTGCACCCCAATCCTTCCACCGGGCTCGTTCATATCAATTTCGAGCCACCCACCACCAATGGAGTGGCCCAGGTGCGGGATGCGCTGGGAAGGCTGGTATACGTGCAACGGCTATCGGCCACCAACAACACACTGGATCTCCGGGCACTTTCCGATGGGTTATATTTTGTAAGCATAAATACCCATGATCAACACCTGCCTGCACAGCGGTTGGTTTTGCAGCGGTAGGGAATAAAGCCGGCTTAAGGCCGTGGTGGGGGAGGCGGCGTGTTGAATGGCTTATCGCTTCGTTGCCGGTCCCGCGCATCGATGTCCCGCTCCAGCCGCCAGTGGTCCTTGTCCCACACGTAGGCATCGTAACTCATGTCCGGCCCATAGAACGCCCATTGCCCCTGCAGGTCCTGGCGAACGGGTGCCAGATGGTCCATCACTATGCCATATCCCTGATCATAGCGCAGCATCATGCTCGCCTGGAATGAATAACCGAACACCTGGCGGTTCTTCTTCAATTTGCCGCTGCCGAAGATGGGAGCACCGAAGCGCGGCTGGCTTCCTTTGAAATGGAGCACATCGATCACCTTGCGTGTCTCCACCTTGTCATGGCCCTTCCAACCAAGCAGCGTGTAGTAGGTCTTGGCGCCTCGCTTCACCGGCACCAACTGGTAGTAGAGCGCCCCATACCAGCGATCCGGCCCCAGTTCGGGCACCTCCGGCGCGTTGATCTCCCCGGTCATGTCCCGCAGTTCGAAGAGATCGCGTTCGCGTCCGTTCATATGCAGGAGCAGGCCTTCGTAGAGGTGGGTGCCATTCTCACGCGGCACATTCCAGGTGATCAGGCGTACGGTATGGTCGGGCGCATCCACGCTGCTCAGCTTCAGACCATCCAAAGGCATGGTGGGCGCATCATCACGCTCCAACAGCGCCTTCAGATCCTGCTTCAGCACAGTGTTAAGGGAATCGCGCACGGCATCGGTACCGGCGGCAGCGAGCTGCTCCACCAACGCATTGATCGGCCCCAGCCGGTCTTGCGCCACGGTGCTGAATGCCAGGAACAGTGCGGGGATCAGGAGGCGGTAACGCACGCAGGTTGAACGCATCGGCGCGGATAAAAGTACACTCCGTGTACTCGGCCACAGGCCTGGCGACATACCTCCAGTACGCCGGCTATAGATGCATGAATTCCTTCTTCGCGAGCAGTTGCTCCTTGCTTTCGCGGTGATCGGGATCATCCACACAGCAATCCACCGGGCACACCGCCGCGCACTGTGGTTCATCATGGAACCCGGTGCATTCGGTGCATTTGTCCGGCACTATGTAGTACACATCCATCGCCTTGGGCGTGTAGGCATTATCCGCATCCAGGTTGCTGCCCATGGGTGTCACCTGCGGACCATGCAGCGAGGTGCCATCGGAAAGCCGCCACTCCACACCACCCTCGTAGATGGCATTGTTGGGGCATTCCGGTTCGCATGCACCACAATTGATGCACTCGTCTGTGATCATGATCGCCATGGAGGTACGGGCTACTTTTGTGCCTTCAGTAAAAGCGCCGCTAAGGTAACCGATCCCAAAGAGAACGCCGGTATGGAAGACAACAGCGAACAGCAGTTGGAACGAAGAAAAGCGGCTTTGGCGCATTTGGGCGGCATCATGGCGGCCCTCGGCAGGGGAAAGGAATGGCCCGGCCATGGTTGCGGACTTACGCAGGAGGAATACCAGGGGCTGGAGCGGGCCATACAAGGTGCCGTGCGTGCCAATGGCTGGTACACCACGGAGAATGTGCGGCATGCGTTCGCGGCGTGGGGCGAGGCGCTGCGGCCCGAAGCCTTGGATGCATGGCTGGCCCGCTACCCGCAACTTGGGGAGCAGAAGTGCGCCAAGGTGGGCCTGATCCTGGCGGGCAACATACCGCTGGTGGGTCTGCATGATGTGATCTGCACCTGGCTCGCCGGCCACCAGGCCATGGTGAAGCCATCATCCCAGGAACCGGAATTGATCCCGGCGTTGGTGAAGGTGCTGGATGTGTTGCATCCGGGCACCGCGGATCGGATCCAGATCATTCCTGGGAAGCTGGGTGACGTGGATGCCATGATCGCCACGGGCAGCAACAATACCGCGCGCTATTTCGAGCATTACTTCGGGCATCTGCCGCGAATCGTGCGAAGGAACCGGGTGAGTGTGGCAGTGCTGGATGGTACCGAAAGCGAGGCGGAACTAACGGCGCTGGGCGAGGATGTGTTCCGCTATTTCGGCCTGGGTTGCAGAAATGTGTCCAAGCTCTTTGTGCCAGAGGGGTTCGATCTGGACAGGATCTTCAAAGGTTGGTACCCGCACCATGACTTGGTACAGCATAACAAGTACGCCAACAATTACGACTATACCCGTGCCATCTGGCTGCTGGACCAGATCCCTTTCCTGGAGAACGGTTTTGTGCTGCTGAAAGAGGATAAGGCGTTGGCAAGTCCGGTGGGTGCCGTGTTCTATGAGCGCTATGCGGAAAAGCAGGTTGTGGAACAACGGTTGAAAGAGCATGCCACGGAGATCCAGTGTGTGGTGGGGCATGATCACCTGCCTTTCGGCACCGCCCAAAAGCCCGGCCTGGGCGACTATGCCGACGGTGTGGATACCATGCGCTTCCTCCTGGAGCTGCCTCAGGGGCAGTATTCATAGGCTCCCAGGTCCGGCGGGCCATCGCAGCTGCGTGACCTTCCCTCGATATCGAACGAAGAAATGAAGTCGCCCGCTATTACGATCGCCTTATTGCGTGCTTGTGCACTCGGCAACAGCCGAAGGTCACGCTCCTGGACATTAGCGAATCCCGGTTCGGTGTTCCGGTAAATGGAGTTCTGGTCCGGGAAGAACTGCGCATTGTTGGTGGCCTGATCGGTGCGCAGGATGAAGTTGGTGAAGGTGAACACCTGCGACTCCGGTTCGGCGATGTCCAACTGGAATTCGTTGGTGTTGCTGCCATACACGATGCCGTTCACGAACTGGCTCTCCTCGATCTGCCGCACATAGGTAGCGCCGGTGTATGCCTGGAACAGGTTGGTCATGATGAAGGCCGGGGTCTGCCGCGGCGGCGTACCCAGCGACCAGTAATTGGCGATGGTGCTGTGGTTGAAGTAGTATTCCCCACCGCCTGTGAGCGCCACGCCATACTGGCCACAATCACCCACCACCAGGTTGGTGCTGCTTATGCGGTAGTTACGGCTAAGTATCCCGGCCGCGCTGCAGTTGCGGATGTGCACGTTCTCCAAGGTCAAGCGGTTCTGGCTTGTGCCCAGGTCCGGCAGCAGGGGCCAAGTTTCGCATTGTATGCCTATCAACGAATTCTTGATCACCACATGGGTGAATCTGTTATCACCACCCGCAGGCCCTTCATTGATCCAGATCCTGTCCCATTGGCCGGGTACTTCAGCATAGAAAGGCTCAAGACGGTCGCCCTGTATGGTGATCGGAAGGTCCAACGTGCCGTTGGCTTCGATGCGGCCATGCCGGTATATCCACATGCCTCCACCTCCATGCACGTGTACACGCGTGCCCGCCTGCATGATCAGGGTGCTGCAGGAATCCACCACACCATAGCCGAAGATCACATGCGGTTTATCATTGGTCCAGATCACTGTCTCGCAGATCTGGCTGCCGTTCTCCAACCCTCCGGCCAGATACCCGAAAGTGGGCAGGCCCTGGATCTGATCTTCCGGCGGACCGGGAAGGTGGTAATGGGCATCCTGGCCCCAGGCCATTAAGCGCACCTCCTGTTCGTTACCATTGGTGTTGAAGAGTATGCGATCCTCCACCACCAGCGGATTGCTTTGGTTGTTCTGGTCCAGGGTCACTTCCACGAAAACGAAGATGCTGTCCTTCCCAAGGATCTCCACTGCCGGGAATTGGACGCCGGAGAGGCCATCCACATTGATGCGGTATGGTGAAGGTGTACCACCTGCCAGCGCGATATCCACACGCACCGCCCTGTCCTGAAGATTGCGGGCCACGAAGCGCTTGGTCACCGATGGGATCTCCGGCCCGGGCTGTGGTTGCGTGAACACCGTATCGAAGAGCACCGAATCCAGGCTGAATTCCAGCCGGGCACCGGGATCATCGGTAAAGAGCCTGTCCTTGCGGCAGCCGGGCAGCAGCAGCAGGGCCAGAAGGGGCAGGAGCAGGATAAGGCGTGATCTCAAGGTGTGCAAAGATGGCCGATCGTACCATACGGCCACCGCTTAAGTACGGTATGGCAGCATGATCATTGCCTGCCAAAATGAAAAGCCCCGGCACAAGGCCAGGGCTTCAAGGATCGTGCGTGTTGCCTACTTGTTGTGGCGGGCGTAGCGCTTTTTGAACTTGTCCACGCGGCCGGCGGTATCCACAAGCATCATCTTGCCGGTGTAGAACGGGTGTGAGGTGTAGCTGATGTCCAGCTTCACCAGGGGATATTCATTGCCATCCTCCCACTGGATGGTATCCTTGGTGTTCGCGCAGCTTTTGCCCATGAACATGTGTTCGTTGGACATGTCCTTGAAAACGACCGTGCGGTAGTTGGAGGGATGGATATCCTTTTTCATGACAGTTCTTCCCGTAAGGGGCGCAAAGGTAAATAATGGCCCCGATAACTCAAAACCCCGGGTCTACTCCGATCGCGAGGCCATCCACACGGCCATATCACCTATGAGGGCTGTGTAGAACAGCTCGCCGACCTTTTTCGCGCCTTGGGGGCTGAAATGGGTGAAATCGCTTGCGGCCAACGGTGGTGTGGCATTCACCCAGCTCACCATGCTGCCGCGCCCGCCCATGGCCTCATACAGGTCCCAGTAGGCGGCTCCCTGCGCCAGGGAATTTTGTTTCATGGCATCGCGCACATCCTCCAGGTATGGTCGCGTAACCATTTGTTCACCATCCTTTATGCTCATGTCACTGGGCCCTATCACGATCACGCATACCCCGGGTATCATCCGTTTGAATCTGGCGATCTGTGCCCCGAAGGCCCGGCCGTATTTCTCGGCATCCTCCACGCTGGTCATGTGGGGCAGCACGTTGCCACCATACTGGAGTATCAACAACTTCACATCCAGATCACCCAGCATGGCCTTCAATAGTTCCTGGTCCACCCGGTTGAATTCGTAACCGGCTCCACCTCGCGCGGCCACATTGTCCACATTAACCCCGGTGGTGCCTTCCAATGAAATGGCATACACCTCCGGACCATCGGCGCCACTCATGCTTATGGTGATCTCCTCCGGTGTGGCCGGGAAGCGCCATTCTCGCCGCAATAGTTCCGATGTAGGGTCGATCGTTTCGGTGGAAAGTACCTCTCCATCCACCGAAAATGAGAGTGCCAGTGGTGAGCGGTGCCACCCGAACCACATGCGGCATACACTGAAACGCTGGGCCTTGCCGTAAGCCCGTCGGCCTTTTTTCAGGGAGATGGTGGCGGCCTGCATCACGGTATCCGGGGGCACACTATCCGGCAGCAAGGGTGTAAAGCGGGAAAAGCTGGAGATGGCGCCATAGCGTTTGTGCTCCGGCCCAGCATCCTTGCGGTTCATCACACTATAGCGGATCCAATTGGGCGAAAGCTCGCGTACTACGCTCATGTGAGGCACTATGTCCGCGATGGGAAAGAGTCCCGGACCGCTTCCACCGAACTGGTTTTGCAGCTTATTGCGGATATAGCTTGTTATACGGTCGCCCTCCAGTTGAGAATCGCCGTAATGCACCACGCGGATCGGTCTTTTGCCTTTGCTCGCTGTGGTGAGTGCTTCGAAGAAGGGGTGGAGTATGCTGCGATCCTCATCCGGATAGTGCAGCATGATCCGTGCTTCCAGCGGTGCCAGTGCCGCGGTATCGAGGCTGAAGGCGCTTTGATCGGCCACTTCCACCTGTGCGGGATCAACGTTGATGGGATCCGTATCCATCGTGTCCGTGGCGGTGATGATGGAAACCGGATCGATCACGGCACTTTCATCGGTGGGTATGGCCAGTATGTCCGAGATATCCACCTTGGGTTCCTCCTTTTTCAATATGTCCTGTGGTGAAGGGAAACGCAGCGTGAGGCTGTCGTTGATCCGCAAACCTTCCGTAGGGATCGCCACCCCTATCAAGGCCAGTCCTGCGAGCACCATCAACAGAAAGAGCAGGATCCACGCAGGCCTCATGGTTTGGGGATCTTGATCTTCTGCCCGGGCTTGATCCGATCGGAGATCCCATTGAAGTCCTGGATCGCCCGTGCACTGATCCCAGGATACCGTTTCGCGATGAGGTAAAGTGAATCGCCTGAACGCACGGTGTAGGTGGTGTAGCTGGGTTCCTTCTCTTTCCGCTTGATCTCCTCCATGGCCGGTGGCGAGGCGATGGTGTCCGCAGGTTGTTCCAGCACGGCCATCTGTTCGGTCTCCCTCATTTCCGCCTGCACGAGCACGGCATGCCGCAGCTTCTCCGCATAGCCTTTCGGCAGGTGCAACACACTGCCCGGCGGTATGCGGCCGCCAGCATAGATGGGGTTTATGTACCTCAGTTGTTTGTACGGCAACTCCAGCATGCGTGCCAGTTGTGCTATCTCATACTCCACGGTGGTAGTTAACGTATCGGTGGTCTCGAAGGGATGGACCTTCGCAGGTTGAAGTCCCAATTTCTTGGCGTTCACGGACAGGTGGATCATGGCCATGAACATGGGCAGTATGTCGCGGTGGCCTTCACTGAAATACGGGTACAAGGCGCGTTGATCCGCAGCTCCGCCGGTACGTGTAATGGCCCTCGTCACATTCGCGGGACCACAGGAAAATACCATCACGGTGAGGGACCAATCCTGGTAACGGGCGTACAGGTCCTTCATGTGGCGAAGTGCCACGTGCGTGCTTTTGCGCTCATCATATCGCTCATCCACCATGGCATCCACGCGCAGGCCGTAACGCATGGCCACCGGGTAGGAGAGCATCCAGAGGCCTGCCTCGGCGTATTGCGATCCAGCCCGTTTGTTCATGGCGGAGAGGGCCATGGGCAGGTACTTCAATTGTTCGGGAAGGCCGGCATCATGCAATTCATCCTCCAGCATGGGGAAATAGGCTTCGGCCATGCCCAGCAGAATGCGCAACTCCTCGCGCCGCTGTTCTCCCAACAGATCGGCATACCAGGCCACCATGGTATCGGCGAAGACAGGGAATCCTTCGGCCTCCTTCTGCAGTTTCGCATACAACCCCTCGGTCACCACGGCCGGGAAAACGCGCTGCTTCGGCGGCTTCCGGCTCTCCATGGCCAGCTTCTCCACAGGCCATGTGCCCATGAGGCTGTCCAGCCGCCAGAGTTCCTGGGCAATGGCGGCCAAGTTGATACCAGCGGCGAGCAGCAGAAGGAGGATGCGGGAAGATCTCACGGCATGTAAAACAACCGATCTCGAAGCTATGAACGCGGCATCGGCAGGTAGATTCTTCAACGATCTTCGGTGGTGAATGTTGGTGGGGGGCGCCGGGCCTCCACCAGACGCGCCGCGGGCAGCCCTGCCATCTCCTTCAACAACCGGATCCAGCCCAAGCGCTTACGCCACCACCGATCGGGCGGAGCATCAGGATCCACGAGGGAGATCACACCAACTTCCACCGCATCACCGGCGGCCTGCTGGAACACCTTGCGTGAGCGGCGGGCATGCACTCCCATGGAGATCACATCCACACGTGCAACACCATCGGCCTTCGCCTTTTCCGCGAACGCTTCCGCATTGCCCCAGGTGCGGCCCCTATCGGTTGCCACAGCGGGTACGGGTATGATCTCCTGTTGATCCAACCCCAGTTCGCGCAACCGCATGGCCGCATCATGCGCGTAGGTTGGCCAGCCGGGTCTTACGATGCCATCGCCATGCTCGATCATGATCGAACGATGCGTATCATGCACATCCACACCACGCACCGCAAGCTCCTTCAAAAATATCACGTCCCCGCCATCCGGTGCCGCTGACTTAAAGGGCAGCAGCTTCAGCATGCGCACTGGCCGTGCTGGGTGTACCCAATAGGTCGCTATGTCGCCGGACACTTCACGTAGCATCACCGTATCTCCATCGGCCAGCACCAGCAGACGCGCACCCGGCAAACCCGCTGCTACTAGGCGGATGCCTCCATCCATAGCCTCTGGCAGTTCAATGGTGATGGCATCATGCTCCTTCAGCCAGTAGGAGAATGGCCTGATGGTGCCGGTCGTGTAGATCCTCGTGTAGCCACGCCGTTCGATCTCCTCCTTCACCTGCGGCATCATTTCCGGTGGGATCCAGCCCTCGACCACAGCCATATCGGCGCCGCAGGGATCGGTGATGGAGAAGTATGGATGCAACGCCAGCGCTACGCCGAAGAAGATGATCGGGAGGAGCAAGACCAGCGATGTCCAGCGAAGTACCATTCTACCCATTGCCGCCGCAGAGCTGCGATCCCCAGGAGACCACCTGCACCCCTGGAGAATAGTGGACCATGTCCGGATGATGGTCCAACACGCTGCCTCCAAGTTGGTAATTGAGATCCATCGATCGCAACTCCACTTGGTGCAGTGGCCATTCATCATGGTGTACTTCGTATCGCCGTGGTGCGCCGCGATCCATGTAGTAAAGGCTGTAGCGTTCGGTTAGCCAGCGGTCCAGTACGGTCTTTTCCAATATCCGGTCGCCAACCTCAAAGACAACATCGAGTTGTTTCTGTCCAAGGCGGTCCTTCGAATTGATGTGCCCTTTTTCTCGCGTGATCATGGACCGCTGGTAGGGCAGGGATGAGAGTGTTCTCGCTACGAATGCGGAGAATGCCTTGCCAGCTTCGATGCTTAAGAAATAGACGCCCTTTTTCCCATCGCGATCGATGTAGGTACGCACATTGATCTCTTCGAAACAGGAAATGTGATCCACGGCGGGCAGGCGGCGCGGGCGTATCCGCTCCATGGTGAAGGCCACAAGCGAAATGTATGCGCGCCCATCGAATGTGTCCAATGGAAGTTCACTGGGGATCGATCCACGCAATGGACCTACCGGCACTGCCCAATGCAGGAACAGCGCGTTGTTCCACTCCTGATAATACTGCCATGGCCGCTGAGGCAATGCCCATGGCCGGTGCGCGATCCTGCTCAACAAAGCATCGGTCATGGCATGTCCGGCATCAAGCTGTGCATCAGCTCCTGCAACTCTGTACGCGCCTTTCGATCGCCGGTGACGATGCATTGCAGCATGCCTGCTTCGCAGGTGTGGATCGCATCGTTCGTGCGGCCCAGGTCCGCCAGCATCAGCGCGAGTTGGTAATAGCTGGGCACATGTTTCGGTTCATCGTGCAGCAATGCCTTCAGGTCCCTGATCGCCGCCTCCATGTCACCGGCACGCTTCAACTCCAGCGCGATCGCGTAGCGAAGAAAATGATCGCCCGGCTCCTCGGCCAGCATTTCGCGTAATTGCTTCAACCGATCGGCGCTCATTGCTCAAAAGGATGTTCCGTCCACTCATGCCGCATCACATCGGCGCTCTCCACGCGCACTACGCGGCCTTCCTCCATCACCGCGATCCTGTCGCCGAGGTGGTGCGCATCATCACGGTCATGGCTTACAATGATCGCGGCGGTACCATGCGCCTGCAGGATCCTGTCCACCTCGTTGCGCACCTGTGCCCGCGTGCGGCTGTCCAGGTCGCTGAAAGGTTCATCCATCAGGATCACCGCAGGCCGGAGCACGAGCGATCGTGCCAGTGCAACGCGTTGCTGTTGCCCCCCGCTTAGTTGGTGCGGATAGCGATCCTCCAGACCTTCCAGTCCCACGGCCTTCAGCTCTTCCTGCACCCGCCGCCGCCGCTCCACTTTGTCCACCTTGTTCAACCCGAAACCGATGTTGGCCGCCACGGTGAGGTGCGGGAACAATGCCAGCCCCTGGAACACCATGCCCACAGGCCGTTTCTCGGGCGGCACCATTGTACCGCGCCCACTGATCACGTGGCCACTCAGCTCTATGGTCCCTTGTGCCGGTTCTTCCAGCCCGGCGATCAGCCGCAGCAGCGTGGTCTTGCCGCAACCACTGGGACCCACCACGAATAGCACTTCACCCTGCGCGAGTTCCAGGTCCACACCGTGCAGCACGGCCTTGGTCCCCCGCAGGAATTGCAGGTCGCGGATGTTGAGCAAGGGTGCGGGCATGCGGATGGCAAAGGTACGGGAGGTGTTTTGGGCGCATCCGCCTTGTGGGCGGACCGGGCTATCCGCTATACTCTAGACTTGCAGGCTATAAACTTCAGCTGACAATTGATCTCTGAAGGAGACTGAGCAGGATCGCAGGTGAACCATTCCGCTGCAGAGGCTTTGAGGCCTATAGGAGTTATTGGCACCTGTGATCCCCTCGGGTCTGAGACTCATATAGAATCAGAGGCGTAGTGGCCTATTAGAGTTGTGAAGCAACAGGACCTTTTTCGCTCAGCCCCTCCAGGGATATCGTATCCAACACCAAAAGTAAGGATCATGAGAAAGTTCTGGATCGGGATCGATGTGAGCAAGAAGACCCTTGATGCGGCTCTTCTGGGTATGAACGGAGAAGTGCTCGCCCAGGATAGGGTCGATAACAATGCCAAGGCATTAAGGGCACTTTACCGTCGTTGGGCAAAGGTCTTCGGGTTCGGCGAGCAGGAATGTCTGGTATGCCTGGAACCCACAGGCCATTACTCGAACCGTACAGTGCTCACCTTCCTGGACATGGAAATTCCTACATGGCTGGCCCATCCCACCAATATCCTCAGAGGCACAGGCACTGCCAGAGGCAAGGATGATGGGACCGATGCGCTGCGCATCGCCACCTATGCCCGCAGATATGATGATCAGGCCTCGTTGGTGACCGAGCATTTCCGGCGTACGCTGCGCCTGAAGCAATTGATCACCGAGCGCAAGGACCTGGTGAGACGCAAAGGTTCCTTGGATGCCAAGCTGAAGGATCCCGATCGGTTCTGCGAGAAGGCTGACAAGATCAGATGCACGCGAATGGAGAAGGCCCAGACCACATTATTGAAGAAGTGCATCAAGGAACTCGATGGAATGATAACGGAAATGATCAAAGCCGATCCCGAGCTCCAACGTCAGTACAAGCTCCTGATCACCATTGATGGTGTGGGCGAGGTACTGGCAGCCCATCTGCTGGCCACCACCGAAGGGTTCACACGCTACAACACCGCCAGGGAACTGGCGTGCCATGCCGGGGTGGCGCCCTTCCGTTATACCTCCGGCACGAGCATCAAAGGCAGAACGCGCGTATCGAAGCAAGCGCGCAAAAGCCTGAAGACGGTAGTGCACATGGCAGCTACGAGCATCATAAGGCTCAAGGGAGAACTACGGGATTACTATCTGCGAAAGATCGCTCAGGGAAAGAACAAGATGACAGTGCTGAACGCAATAAGGAACAAGATCATCCATCGGGTCTGTGCGGTGATCGAACGGGGGACTCCTTACATCGGAAGAAAATACAGGCCGGTACTTGCACATGTCATAGAATAACTCCTCGCCGCCCACGGCGGCTGCGGGGTGCCGCTTCTATCCCTCGCGCGCTGGCGCAGTGCCGAGCGATCGGTCTTCAGCTCCAGGCATCGTGCCGGACCAGTCGCGATCCTACCCACCGGCCTTGTGCTCGTTCAACTCCACCAAATGCCGCCAGTGTCGTTTGGCCATGTGCCGCATCCGCAGTTTCAAGTTGCGCCTACCAGGGATATCCACATGGTGGTAATAGGTGCGCCAGAGTGTGCGGTAGGCATCTTCGGTGGGCGCAGGATCCGCCAACACATTCGCGGGCAGTCCACTATCCGGCTCCTCCGCCACCGGCTCCATCCATCGCATGGCAGTACCATCGAAGTAGATACCATAGCCGCGGCGCTCATCGAAGATCATCCAGCGCATGTCAGCGAACCGCGCTCTGAAATGAGGTACGATCAATGGCAGCACATCATAGGCCGGCGCTATCAAGGCCGTCCAAATGCCATCGTCGTTCTCCTGGAAGCGTACGAAAGCATGCATGTGGTGCACCTCATGCGAGATCCGCTTCTTCCAGCGGTGTAGTTCAAGCACGACCCGATCACGCGGATCTTGCGCCGCCGGATCATCGCGGATCACACGGCTTATTTGTTCCAGCAGAAGCAGGTCCAGCGATGGTAATGCCTGCAGGTGGCAATGTGTGAACGTGATCGCTCCATCACGGCCGATCCGCTGCACCAACATCTGCCACACATGTCCGCTTGTCCTTTCATCCGTCACCACTTTCCGGGTCTCGGAGAAAAGATCACCAGAGGATCGGCCGGATCTGGAGATGCCAATGGGTGACAGCCGCTCCTGCACGCATACCTGCGCTGCCGTAAGAAGCCCTTCGAAGCTGCCATCATAGGCCAGTTCCACGCCGTGCATCAGGCAGCGAAGAGATCGAGTTGTGCTGAGGGAGCCTTCGGTGCGATAAGTATGGATCGCAACCGCACCGGCTGATGTACCAACGCATGCGCTGTGCCCCGGAACGAAAGGAAGTACTGCGCCCGCTTCATGATCACACCGAATCCACGCAGATGCTCCGGGCGCACAGACCCCTTGCGCCGTGCTTGAAGTATGAGCCCCGCGCTCTTTGTCCCGATGCCCGGCACACGCAGGATCGTTTCGTGAGGCGCAGTGTTCACATCCACCGGGAACAGTTCCGGATGGCGCAGTGCGTACGCTGTCTTTGGATCGATGTCCAGATCCAGGAAGGGCCGCTGCTCATCCAGGAGTTCATCCACGGTGAAGCCATAGTGGCGCATAAGCCAGTCACTTTGGTACAAGCGGTTCTCACGCACCAGCGGGGCACGGTCCATCACCGGCATGCGCGGATCGGAGCTGATCGGTACATAGCCGCTGTAGTAGACCCTTTTCAATTGCTGCTCCTTGTACAGGCTGTGGGCCAGCCGGAGCACGGTATGGTCGCTCTCGGGTGTGGCGCCCACGATCAATTGGGTGCTCTGCCCGGCGGGCGCGAACAGCGGTGGCTTCGCGGCCAGCGCCCGTTCCGACCGGAAGCCGCTGATCATGCGCTGCAGGTAATTCATCGGTTGCAATGCCTGCGCGTGGTCCTTTTCCGGGGCCACCCGTTTCAGTTCCTTTTCCGTGGGGATCTCCAGGTTCACACTCAACCGATCGGCGTACGACCCGGCCTCGTGCATCAGTTCTTCGCTGGCACCGGGAATGGCCTTCAAATGGATGTATCCATGGAACCGATGCTCGGTGCGCAGGGTGCGGGCCACGCGCACCAGACGTTCCATGGTGGTGTCCGCATCCTTGAAGATCCCGGAGCTTAGGAACAGTCCTTCGATGTAATTGCGCCGATAGAAATTGATGGTGAGTTCCACCACCTCCTTCACCGTGAATGCGGCACGTGGCATATCGTTGCTACGGCGGCTGGGGCAGTAGGCGCAATCGAAGATGCAATGGTTGGTGAGCAGGATCTTCAACAGGCTTACGCAGCGGCCATCTGGGGTGTAACTATGGCAGATGCCCATGCCCTCGGCGTTGCCAAGACCTCCTGCGTTCTTCCGCTTGCTGCCGCTGCTGGCACAACTCACATCATACTTCGCGGCATCGGCGAGTATGGCCAGCTTATCCCTCATTCGATCGAAGTCCATCTGCTCAAGCCGAAGGCTGACGGTGTTTCCGTCGATCCCTCTGCCAAGAAGTTAGGAAGAATGCCGGGTGGATAATGGACTTTAGGAAAATTTGGAACGCCTGGCCTCTTCTTCCCACCGCATTGACCATCTGATGCAAGTGAGGCCTACAGGTGAGCGTAGAGGAAGCGGCGTGAGGGACATGAGCGGAAAGCCCGGACCGCAGGGAGGACTTGAAGCGTTGGCCCGGCAGCGGCCACTGCCGAAGAATGAGGCAGCGGCCGGTGACACGCCCAAAAAATTCGCACTGTGTTGAGTAGCACGACTCGAAGGACAAGTGTCACCGCACGTGCCTCCCCAGCAGATTCTCCAGCAGCAGTACGGGAAGCAGCCCGCACAGCACGATCAACAAGGCCGGCCATGAAGCATCACGTAGTTGTTCGATCGAGGCCAGCGCATAGGCCTGTGTGCTGAGCGTATGCACGTTGAATGGGCGGAGAATGAGCGTGAGCGGAAGTTCCTTGATCACATCGATGGCCACCAGGAGCGCGGCCGCCAGCAATGCCGGACGAAGCAAGGGCAGATTGATGCGCATGAAGGTGCGCCATGGTGAAGCACCAAGGGAGCGGGCGGCCTCATCAAGATGTATGTGCTGCTGGCGCAGGTTGCCATAAAGCGGCTGTGTGCCTACAGCGAGAAATCGAACGGTGAAGGCGTAGGTGAGCAGGCCGATGGTGCCGATCATGGCATAGCCCGCCGCGGTGTGGCGGTCCATCCACCCGGCCATGGCCATGACACCGATGGCGATGACCGCACCTGGAATGGCGTAGCCAAGGCCCGCGAACCAGACGGCAAGATCGGACCGGCGGCCATGTCTTTTGCGGTATGCGAAGAGTATGGCGAAGCCAAGGGTGGTGATCGCCGAAAGGATCGCGACATATACCGTGGTGCCGAAGGCGGGCAGGGTATCCAGCATGCGGCTGGCATCCCATTCGCCCACGACATCGAAGAGGATCTTGCCTACCGGCAGTGCCGCCCCAAGAATGAACACCAGGGTACACCAGGCCGTGGCGGCAGCGGCACGCAGGCCACGCAGGGGAATGCGTGCGGCGGGTATCTGGTCGGTGGTCTGCTGTACACCGCGGCGGGTGCGCGTCTCGATCCAAAGCAACAGCGCTACAAGGCCAAGCAGCACCATGCTGAGACGCAATGCGCTGCCCGTATCGTAGAGGCCGCCCCAGCTGCGGTAAATGCCGGTGGTGAGGGTGCGGACACCGAAATATTTCACGGCGCCATAGTCATTGAGCGTTTCCATGAGCAGCAGCAGTGAGCCGCCCGCGATCGCGGGGCGCGCCAGCGGAAGTGCGATGCGCCCGAAGCGGCGCAGTCCTTTGGCGCCAAGTGTGCGTGCGGCCTCGAGCTGGCTTGCCATTCCCTTGCTGAATGCCGCGCGGGCGGGCAGATAGATGTAAGGGAAGAGAACGAAGGCGAGGATGAAGGCGAGACCGGTAAGGTTGACCAGATCGATGCGTACACCGGTGGCGGCATGCACCGGAATGCTGAAGCGGCCGGTGGGGCCGAAGAGGTCCGCATAAGCGAATGCACTGATGTAGGTAGGCAGCGCGAGCGGCAGCACCAGGGCCCAGTTGAAGATCCAACGACCGGGAAATGCATGCATGGCAACAAGCCACGCGCTCGGCACGGCAATGACCAACGCGATGAGCAGCACACCAGCGCAAAGCCGCAAGGTTTCCCATAAATGGGATGGGAGAATGGTCTGTGATACATACGACCATTCCGGTGCATTGGAATGCAATGGGGCCGTGATAACGACAAAGAGTGGCGCGGCCAGTACGAGCGCGAGAATGGAAATGAGCGTGAAAGGCAGCCGTTGCTTTTGGAAGATCGAAGTGGCAGGCCCCATGGGATCAGCGCCAGCCGGCAGAGGTCATGATCTTCACGGCCTGCGCATTGTTCCGGGCAAGCACCGAGAGGTTCAATGTATCGGGTGTGAAGTCACCGAAGGCCTGCAGTTCACGTGGCATTTGAATACCCTGCTTCACTGGGTATTCCTTGTTACCTTCTGCAAAGAGCGCCTGTGCCTCATCGCCGCTGAGGAATTCGAGCAGGGCGATGGCTTCCTCCCTGTTCGGGGCATACCGGGTCACGCCACCTCCGCTGATGTTGACATGTGTTCCATGATCGCCGATCCGCGGGAACGCCACACCGATAACGTCCCTGGCGCGCTTCCTTTCCGGTTCGTTGCCCGCCATGATCTTGCCGATGTAGTAGCTGTTGGAGATGGCCACATCGCCGATGCCTTCAGCGAGGGCGAGCAACTGATCGGTATCGCCGCCCTTGGGATCGCGCGCCATGTTGGCCACGATACCGCGCGCCCACTCTTCCGTAGCATCGGCACCGATCCTTTCGATCATGGCGGCCGCCAGGCTCTGGTTGTACACGTTCTCCGAACTGCGCACCAACAGGCGTCCCTTCCATTGAGGCTGCGTAAGATCGTTGTAGGTGGCGAGGGTGCCGGGATCCACCTTCTCCTTGTTGTAAGCGATCACCCGTGCACGCATGGTCAATCCATACCAATGGCCTTCCGGATGCCGGAAGTGTGCGGGTATGTTTTGTTCCAATACCTCACTGCGCACTGGCTGGAGCAGCCCGCGTTCCGTAGCAAGCCCAAGCCTTCCAGCATCTGCGGTGATGAACACATCGGCCGGGCTCTTGGCGCCCTCGGCTTCCAGGCGGGCCATCAGTTCATCATCACCGGCCTGCACAACGTTCACCTCGATGCCTGTGCGCTCTGTGAAAAGCTGGAATAGCTGCTTATCGGTATCGTAGTGGCGGTGGCTGTAGATGTTCACCTCGCGTGCTTCGGAGCTTCCGTTGTCTTCAGAAGTTCTTTCGGCCGTGCCACATGCGGACCATAGGAGAGGGAGGAGGATCAGGAGCTTCTTCATCAACAGTGACCACACACGACTTTGTGGAGGGCGCGAAGCTATTCCCACCATTTTTGCGATGGTATAGCATGATCGTGGTAAAGCCGATCAGAAAGGCATGAGGCGGAAACCCTGTTTGCCGCGTTCACTGGCGCATTCCAGGATCATGGGTGCGTTGGGTGCCGGAAGCCACTGTGGATCGCTGGTTGGCCGTATCTCTTCCACAACACGCCCCTGCATATCCAGGCACCGGATGGTGGCCACATGCTCCATCCCGGACAACCAGTAACCACCGTGTACTGGATCGGCATATAGCTGCGATCCGCTGAACGCCACATGACCGATGCCCACGGTACATTCCGGTGCGGAAGTTCCCGCTGTGGTCTGAAGGCTGCCGTTCTGCACGTACCAATCCTCCCAAACACCGCCATTGGTGGTAATACGATCATTCAGGTCGAAGGAGTACTGGCCGGTGGTGGTGCCCGGCACCTTGCATGCCTTGATCGCCATGCCCTCGTGATCCCAGGTGAGCGGTGTGCCGGGCACGAAGACCTCAGGCACCATGGACGTCATGCAATTGGCCTGCACGAACCAGGCATGGTCCTCGTATTGCGGGTAGCTCCCAAAGACATGCGCGATGCCATCATCCGCTATGCAGACAGCGGTATATTCTTCACATGCGATCCCAATAGCATCCGTGATCCCAAGGTCCGCGATGGCACGGGCGAGGAAAACGGTATGCCGCCCGCGGCGATCCGGATCATCATAATGGGTATCGGTGATAACACTTTCAAGTCCGGGTACCTGGATGAAGGGCGCATCACTCAGGGTGATATCCACATGGAATGGATCCTGAAGGGCCTGTGCCGAGGTAACGCTGGCATTCTGTGCGGTATAGTAGATACCTCCGAGGATCGCCATGCCGGCACTGGTGCCACCGATCACGATGTTGCGCTCCTGGATGGCCACATTGATGAGGCTGTCCACGGGCGTGTTCCGCCAATAGTCCACATAGTTCCATTGGTTCCCTCCGGCGATCCAGATCGCTTCGGCCTGTTGTATGCGTTCATGCACATAAGGATCGTTGGATGCGTTGGCATTGTAGAAGACGATGGTCTCCACGGAGTTCACCGGGATCCCCAGTTCATTGTACATGTAATTGTTGTACCCATCACTTCCGCTGGCGCGGATCACCAGTACATCACCGCCGCTGGCTCTTTGCAGGAACCATTGCATGGCTTCGTCACTTTCCGTGGCACCGCCCATCAATACCACCCCACCCAAGGGCTGGCCCACAACATCCGTGTTGCTGCCAGTGAAGTAGGAAATGTGGTCCTGCGCGGAGGAAGGTGCGCAGAGTAGGCAAAAGGCCGGGAGGAGAACTATGCGCATGCACCGAATATATGGAGATGCTGGATCGTAAGCTCTTGTGATGAACGGATCCATGCTGTCAAGCCAGGTGTTGCTAATTTGCGCCTTCCATCATGCGCGACAGATATAAGATCCTTGCCCCGGTCATCCTGGCCGTCATCCTTTACCCAAGCCAAATGCTCGCCTATGAGGGCATGTGGCTGCCAACCCTGCTGAAGAGCATAGAAGGTGATATGCGAACGGCCGGCCTTCAGATAACCGCGGAGGATATCTACAGCATCAACAACGGCAGCATCAAGGATGCGGTGGTGCTCTTCGGGGGAGGATGTACTGCGGAGGTGATCGGCGCACAGGGACTGATCTTCACCAACCATCACTGTGGCTTCGGTGCCATCGCTGAGCACAGTTCGTTGGAGAACGATCGCCTGAAGAATGGCTTCTGGGCTCGTGACGGAAGGTCGGAACTGCGGAACCCAGGACTCACGGCCACCTTCGTGGTTCGCATGGAGGATGTTACAGAAAAGGTCCTGGCAGGCATCCCGGAAGGATCCACCGAAGCACAACGGCGCGAGGCTGTGGCACGGATCGCCGATCCCATCATCCAGGAAGCCACCCAGGGCACGCATTATCGTGGTACTGTGCGGCCGTTCAATTACGGCAACACCTATATACTCATCATCACCGAGACCTTCCGGGATGTTCGGCTGGTAGGGGCTCCGCCAAGTTCCATTGGCAAATTCGGTGGTGATGCGGACAACTGGATGTGGCCCCGCCATACCGGGGATTTCGCCATGTTCCGGATCTATGCCGCACCGGACAATACACCCGCGGATCCTTCGGATGCCAATGTGCCCTTCACACCACGCCATGTCCTTCCCATCAGCCTTTCGGGTGTGCAGGAGGGCGATTTCGCCATGATCTTTGGTTTCCCAGGCAATACACAACAGTATCTCGCCTCCTATGCGATAGAATATATCCAGGATAAAAGTGATCCCACGCGCATACGCATGAGGGAGGCCAGCCTGGCTGTGATCGATGATGCCATGCGCAGCAGTGATCTGCTTCGGCTTCATTATGCCGATAAACAATCCACCATCAGCAACGCTTACAAAAAGTGGATCGGCGAATTGCGCGGGTTGCGCCGGCTGAACACGTTGGAAGAAAAACGAGCCTTCGAGAAGCGTTTCACGGATGAGGCCCTCCGCCAGAACATGGATGATGCGGCCACGATCATCAGGGAGTTGGAGGAGCTTTATCAACAATACACACCCTATGCGCTTGCGCGGGACCTGTTCGTGGAGATGGTCTATTATGGGCCGGACATCCTGCGCTTCGCTGACAGGTACAGGGCATTGCTGGACGAGTATGATACCTTGGAAGCACAGGGCAAAAGCGCTGCTGCGGTGGAAGATCTGCGAGCCGCCAACGCACAGTTCTTCAAAGATCACGACATGGAAGTGGACCGCGGGGTCTTCAAGGCATTGCTCCCCATTTATAGAGAACAGCTTGAAACCTCACTTGCTCCTGATGTGTTGGAGGAGATCGATCGGCGTTTCAAGGGCGATGTAGGAGCATGGGTCGATGAGCTCTATGAGCGAAGTGTTTTCACATCCCAGCAGCGGTTGGATCAGGAACTTGCCCGGTTCAACAAGCGATCCATGCGCCAATTGAAGGAAGACCCGGTCTATCGGACGGCGCGCAGTTTTACCAATTCATTCACCGACAAGGTGCGGCCGGTACATCTGGAATTGAGCGACCGCCTGGAGAGCATCATGCGCAGATACCTGCAGGCACGCATGCGGCTGTTCCCGGAAAGGGAATATTGGCCAGATGCCAACAGCACGCTTCGTCTATCCTACGGTCATGTTGAGGGCAGTGAGCCCTGGGATGCCGTGGTGTACCAGGAGCGGACCACGCTGGAAGGCGTGATGGACAAGTATGTGCCCGGTGATGAACTTTTCGATGTGCCGGAACGGCTTCGCGAACTATTTGAGAAGAAGGACTATGGTGAATATGGCGATCAGGGTGTTCTGCCGGTGTGCTTCACTTCCTCCTTGCACACCACCGGTGGCAACAGTGGCAGCCCGGTGTTGAATGGCAGGGGAGAATTGATCGGGATCAACTTCGACCGGACCTGGGAGAGCACCATGAGCGATCTTCATTTCGATGCGGAGATCTGCAGGAACATCTCCGTGGATATCCGGTATGTACTCTTCATCGTTGACAAATTCGCTGGAGCCGGGCATCTGTTGCAAGAGATGCACCTGGTGCGGTCCGAAGCTCCAGTTCCGATCGATCTTCCCATTCACCGATGAACCAGGCGGATCATTAACGATCCAGATCGATCTAGGCTGGATCGTTGTTCGTATATAGGCAACTATCCGAGGTTGGAGGAGCTGAACTTAATGCGAAGGGAGGTGGCATTCTTTTACTTGTGATCTTGAGCGTACAAGCAACTGCCGCACCTGGCCCAGGGCTTTCGATCACTTCCCTGTAGAACGATGATCACGTAGCCTCGGTGTTGGGCGGGCGGCCATGGGCCATTGTTTGGGCCCGGCCTTGAGGGATAATGGGCAACACCTCCAAATAAAAAAGCCCCGCAGTATGCGAGGCTTTTTCTGGAAGTTCGATCCGATCAACCCACCTTCTGTACGTTGGCCTTGATGCGCAACTGGGTCTCCTTCGGTTCGGTATTGGCTACCACCGTAACGGTCTTGGTCTGTGCGTTCTCCTGCTTTCCAGGCTTGTATTCCACTTTGATCTCGCCAGTACCACCAGGAGGAATTGGGTGCTTTGGATATTCAGGCACGGTGCATCCGCAGCTACCGGTGGCGCTCTCGATGATGAGGGGCTCGGTACCGGTGTTGGTGAAGGTGAATACATGCGGATTCTCGCTATCCTGCATGATGTTGCCGAAATCGTGCTCATACTCGGCGAAGGTGACCGTGGTCTTCGGTGTGTTGTCCACGGGCGCCTTGTCCTGTGCCAATGGATCGAAGCTGCTGGCCGCTGCGGCGGCGTTGGCCGGGGCCTTGGTATTGGCGGCCACCACAGGAGCGGAGATGGAGCCGTCCTTATCTCCGGTGAAGAGGGCCACAGCGATGGCCACCATGGCGATGGCGATCACGCTCAACAGGGCGATCTGGATCTTGTTGTTCATCGGGAGCTCGAAGGTTGCTGGTTATTCTTTGGATCGCGAATTTACACAGGATCCTCCGATGGTCCATGCCTTAACAGCACATTAACAGCGTCAAGGGCGGGCCATCCCAAGGCGCTGATGCACGTTGTCCTGAAGGGCTTCCAATGCTTTATGGAAACTGCGGTCAACAGGGTTGTCGCCATTGATCATGCGCCAGTAGGCCGAAGTATCCCAGATGTCACGGGCGATCAGTGCCTTAAGGCGCAGCTCGATGAGCGCCCGGGAACGGAACAGGCCATCAGGATCCGGTTCTATGCCTTCCTTTTCGGCCTGCTGTTGAAGTTTGGCAAGCAATTCTTCCGAAATGGTGAAATCCGTAGCGAACTTCTCCGGGTCCGGATAGCTGGCAAGCAGCTGGCTCCGGCGTTCATCCACGTAGGACAGCGCAAAGGTGTTGAGCACTCCCTTTCGCACCAGTTTGCCGAAATACTCAGAGCTGAGTGTGGTATCGATAGGAACGAAGATGTCCGGCATGATACCACCACCACCATACACCACACGCTTGTTCATGGTGTAGAATTTCATGGTGTCCAAATGGTTGCTATCCAATTGTGTGAGTTCCCCTTTGGCAAGGCGTTCGAATTTTTCCCGCTGGTAAGCCTGCACACCTTCATCATACGGTTTCTGGATCGATCGGCCGGAAGGGGTGTAATAACGGGATACTGTAAGGCGCACCGCACTGCCGTCCGGGAGCATCACTGGCCGTTGCACAAGACCTTTGCCGAAGCTTCGCCGCCCGATGATGACGCCACGGTCCCAATCCTGCACCGCACCGCTCACGATCTCACTGGCACTGGCCGAACCTTCATCCACCAGCACCACCAGGCGCCCTTTTTCGAACCGGCCTTCCTTGGTGGCATACGTATCCTCCCGGGGCGAGGTGCGGCCTTCCGTATATACGATCAATTTGCGATCGCCCAGGAATTCATCGGCCATTTCGATCGCCGTGCGCAAGTATCCACCACCGTTGCCCTGCAGGTCCAGGATGAGATCCTGCATGCCGGCCTGCTTCAATTCATCCAGTTTCTCGCGGAATTCCTTCATGGTGGTGGCGGAGAACCGGCTCACCTTTATGTAGCCCACGCCAGGTGCCGCCATGTAGGAGGCTTCTACGCTATAGATGGGGATCCTATCCCGCGTGATGTTGAATTCCAGCAGTTCGTTCTCTCCCCGGCGCTGGATCGCCACGGTGACACGGCTGCCCTTCTTGCCGCGAAGCCGTTTCATCACATCACTATTCTTGAAACCAATGCCCGCGACAACCTCCTCATCGATCTTCACAATGCGATCTCCTGCCCGGATGCCCAGTCTTTCACTTGGGCCTCCAGCTATGGCATCCACCACATAGATGGTATCGCGAATAATGTTGAATTGGATGCCAACGCCTTCGAAGTTGCCTTTGAGCGGTTCGTTCACCTCTTCGAGCTCCTCCTTGGGGATGTAGATGGAATGGGGGTCCAGTTCCTCAAGGATCCGGACAATGGCGGCATCCACAAGTTCATGCTTGTCCGCTTCGTCCACATACATACGATCGATGTGGTAGAGCAGGGATTCGATCTTTCCCACACCCGCCGCATCCTGCTGTTGTGCCTCTACCGAGTAGGTGGAGCATAGCGAGAGGATGACGATCGGCAGAGTATGTATCCGAATGAGACGCTTCAACATGTCCACAATTTAACGCTATCGATGGAAAAATGGTTCAAGGAACTTGAGCCCATGGGTTAAGAAGTGCAAATGTGCACGAACCGGATGAAATGGTCCATGTCATCGCGGATCCCTACTCCGCTCAACCTGGAAGGGCACCGAAATGGATCGTCCGCGCTGGTCACTGATCGTCAGTAAATGCCGTCCGGCACTGATATCCAACGGGAGCTGATGCAGCCTGCTCGTGGTGCCCACATGTTCACCACTGATATCCCAATGTAGAACGGCATCCTGCTCACGATGCACGGCCTCCAGGACCATCTTGCCATGCTCGCCATCCAATTTGATCGGGATCCTGATGCGGGCACCGGGTTCTGGATGGATCACTTCCATCACACCAATTTCATTGGCCGGTGTGTGACCGGCAGCCCATGGTGGTATCCTTTGGTAGGCCGTGTTCGTGGCCGCATGGTAATACTCCATGGCCGGCGGAAGGGTGAACCAGGGTGTGGCCACAGCGTCTGGCCCTGGCCCGATCCTGTATCTGCGATCCGGGCTTACCAGGATGATCTTGTGATATGGGCATTGCGGTGTGCGAAAGCCTGCAGATATGGTCCAGGTGGTATCCACCGGCATACAATCACGTGATGCGCGGTGGCCACTCATGCGGCATACCGGTATGCGTTCCATGTCATCATAAGGGGGCTGGAAACCTATGCCTGAAGGGAGGATCCCGAATACCTCAAAGAGCAGTGGAGCCGCTGCCAGAGTGCCTGTGGTTCCCGGCCGTCCTTCACCGGTGGCATTGCCCGTCCATACCCCCACGGCATAGCGATCGGTGATACCAATGGCCCAGGCATCCCGGTGACCGTAGCTGGTACCCGTTTTCCAGGCGATGCGTTCACCGCCGAAATGGTTCCAACCCTGCTCTGTCTCGGGCCGGTCCAACTGCTGAAGTGCCTGTATGGTATGATAGGCGGCCGCCGCGGAAAAGGGAGTATGCCCGTGAGTGTCTGCTCTTTCATGCGGGACCACCCGCGGCGGATGGATCACGGTGGCCGGCAAAGGAGCGCCGCCATATTCCAGTACCATCCTGGCCATTGATGCATATGCCCCTGTAAGCTCCCACAACGTGCTTTCAGCCCCGCCTACGATCAATGAAAGTCCATAGTGCCCGGCACTTTTGTCCAGGTGGTGCAGCCCCATGGCGCGCATGGTGCGCAACGAGCGATCGATGCCATGATCGCGTAGCGCCCGTACCGCCGGCACATTGAGTGAACGGGCAAGCGCACGTGATGCAGGTACCGCACCATCATGGCGCTGGTCGAAATTCTTCGGCGTGAATCCTTCGTAATAGGTGGGTATGTCCGCCATGAGTTGTTCCGGCATCATCTCTCCATGATGCAACATGCTTGCATATAGGAATGGTTTCAGCAGGCTGCCCGTGCTTCGCCTAGCCTGCACTAGATCCACTGCCGGAGCATGTTCCACTGGCGTATCGGAAAGGTTGCCGACATAGGCCAGCACGTGCCCGGAGGGCACTTCCATCACGAGCACGGCGGCGTTGTGTACTTCATTGGCACGAAGCGCGGCAGCGTATCGATCGGCCATTGCGGAGACCCTCTGCTGCAGCCCAGCATCGAGGGTGGTGCGTATGGTGGGACCATACTTCCTACTGGCAGATAGAGTTGCCAGCAGGTGCGGAGCATGACGTGGAATGCTGGCAGGCGCATCTGGTAGTGGTTCCTGCAAGGCCAGCGACAATTCCAACGCGTCCAGATGCCCATGTTCATGCAATCTTGCAAGCAGCCGGTCGCGCTTCGCCAACAGGGCTTCACGGCCTTTGCCCGGATATATCTTCGATGGTGCATTGGGCAGCACCGCGAGCAGGGCACATTCCGCCCAGCTCAGCGTGCCGGGAGCTCTTCCGAACCAGCGCCAGGAGGCGGCCTCCAACCCGACCACATTGGCTCCGAAAGGTGCGTTGGCCGCATACATCGCAAGGATCTCCTCCTTCTCATGCCTCAATTCGATGCGGAGCGCTTTGAGTATCTCGAGCATTTTTTTGCCATACGTGCGTTCGCCACCCGCACCACTCATGCGGGCAAGTTGCATGGTGATGGTGCTCCCCCCGCTAACGATACGCCCACTGTGCAGATTCTGCTGCACGGCTCGAACTATGGATGGAAGGTGGACGCCATGGTGGTCCATGAAGTGTCTATCCTCGAACTCAAGCAAACTAATGCGGAAGCGGTCCGGTATGGACCCAGTGGTGATCATTCTCCATTGGCCATCCGTTGCCACCGTGGCGCCCAACAGTTGGCCATCTTGCGCCAGAAGCGCGCGGCTCATGGGGGTTTGGAACAGGGGGTCCATGGGAGCCCAGCGGGCCCACGAATAGATCAATGGCAACAAAGCCACCAGCCAGAGACGTGTTCCGAAAGTTGCTTTAATACGCGGTCTGGACGGCATTTGCTCCAACAACGTGCAGTAAAGGTCGGCTGTTGCGGAAAGCAAGATCCCAGGATGGTGATAAATTGGACCCCTTGTTCCCACTTCTGCTTCGAAAAATGAGATCCTTCCGCAACTCCTTTCTGCTCTTCGTTCTAACACCCGTCACTTTGCTGGGACAGGCACGTCCTGATCTCGCACCCATGTCCTCGAAATTCGGTCTGGCCCCACAGGATGTGCCATTGGTGCATGCTGCGGCATTCGATCCAGTGGCCGCAGCAGTGGATGATGCCAGGCGCGCTGAGGCGGGTGAATTGCCATTGTATGGCAGGATGTGCCAGGTTGGTGTTGGCCCACATAACTCCGGCCTCTGGAACACGTTGGCGAATGGTGACCGTATCTGGCGTGTACGGATCAAGTCTGAAGGGGCACTGGCCACGGATCTTTTCTTTGAGGACTTCCACCTGCCACCCGGGGCCACCTTCCATGTATATGATCCGGATATGAAGCAGATACATGGCGCATTCATGGACAAGGATGTGGCGTCCATGGGCTACTTCAGCACGGCCATGGTATTCGGTGAAGTCTCCGTGGTGGAGTATTACGAGCCGCTGGCCGTGGCCGGTGAAGGCCATTTCACCGTTACACAGCTTTCGCATGCATACCGTTCCATCGGTGCTGGTGCTGCATCGGATTTCTGCCAGGTGGATGTGAATTGTTCGGAGGGAATGGGTTGGGAAGCCCAGCGCGATGCCGTGGTGCGGATCCGGGTGGTCTTCAATCAAGGCACAGGTTGGTGTACAGGCGCATTGGTGAACAACACCGCGCAGGATTGCAAGCCATACATACTAACGGCTTTGCATTGCGGGCAGGGATCCACCACCGCGCATCTCCAGCAGTTCATCTTCCTTTTCGGATTCCAGCGTGCTGGATGCGCTTCCGGCTTGTTCCAGCAAGGCCAGCAGGTAACGGGTTGTGTCAAACGAGCGGACAGCAATGACAATGGCGGCAACAGCGGATCGGACTTCATGCTGCTCGAATTGAACAATGCGATCACATCGAATTTGAACGCTTACTACGCGGGGTGGGATGCCTCCAATTCGGCAGTACCCAATGGACGAACGATCCATCATCCATCCGGTGATCGCAAGAAGATCAGCACGTTCACTTCCGCCTTGCAGACAGCAAGTTGGGGCACAGGGAATGGTTCCCACTGGCGGGTGGTCTGGAGTGAGACCGAGAATGGATATGGCGTGACTGAAGGTGGTTCTTCTGGTTCGCCCATTTTTGATCCGGCGAAGCGCATAGTTGGCACGCTTACCGGTGGTGGATCCTGCTGCACCGTGGGTGGCTGCGAATCCCAATTCACGGGACCGAATGTACCGGACTATTACGGCAAGATGTCCTATCACTTCTTCGGCAACCCCAACTCAGCCTCCCAGAAGTTGAAGGAATGGCTGGCCAACGGTAGCAGTGCCACAGTGTTGGACGGGAGCCCCGATCCATGTGGCAATTTGGTGGGTATGGAGGAGAACGCTTCAGAAGCTGGCCTGGAGGTCTATCCGAACCCCAGCACGGACCGGTTCACCGTGGAATATCCGGAAGGTGTGGTGCGGGCAGAGATGATCGAAGTAGTGGACCTGAGCGGCCGATCAGTTCATGCGGAAAGGCCTGCCACAACAGGAAGAGCCGTGATCGATGGTTCTCACTGGGGCGCTGGCACCTACCTGGTGCGTGTGATGGCCGGGGGAGTCACCTATGCGGCTGCCAAGATCACCGTGGAGGGCCATTGATCAGGCCCGATCGGCGGCCCAATCCTTCAATGCGGCGACCAGTTCATCGCGTTCCGCAGTAAGCATTTCGATCTCCAGTTTCGCCTCGTCCAGCGCGAACTTCAGCGAACGTATCTGCTCAGCCATGCGCTTGAGGCTATCGTCCTGACCGCGCCGGGAACGGTTGACGCTGTGTTCAATGAAGAGGGTGGCTGCGTGGGCCATGGTTGGATCGTTTTGTGCCGGTCTACGGGATGCTCCATGGGAATGTTACGGCTTCCAATATTTCCCAACCTCCCCGGAAAATGTGTGGAAGGCGCAGGATGTTCCTTGATCCCATGTGGACGCTAAGCACATAATGGATCGGCACTGGATCGGCCGTATGGATCGATCCATGTAAGGATCATCAAATACACATCGATAAGGCTAATAGAAGTAATAACGGAAGCACTGGATCGAAATAGGCCAGCGGTCGCAGCAAGTCCGGCAGTGCAGTTCAAGCCGCAGCTCACGCAGCAATACAGGCTCAAGTAAGCGTGGTGGAAGTTCTTCCAATGGCCCCAAGAGCAGCAAGGGCATATCCAGCAAGAGCAGCCAGACCGTAATATCGTCAATGGCGATGCCCCATGATCTCTGGATCATGGGGCATCGCCATTTTTTAGGACCGGATGTCTATTGCACGGCCGCCACCTTTGTTCCGCCGGCCGGTACCACTTCCACCCAGCGGCCTTTGCTCCGTGCATTCACCGTATGATCGTACATGGCTTCGCAGTGCGCACCCGGCAGGTAATATCGCCCCGTGTAAGCCGCATTGAGCATGATCTTGTAAGTGTGCGTCTGGCCACGGCCCAGATCACAATAGGTCATCACACGATCGTCGCGGATGTCGCGATAGGTGTAGTGGCTTTCGCGCTGCTGGTGTTCAGTTCCTTCAACGCGGGCATTCCGGATCTCCCAACCGGAAGGGAAGATCTGGGTGAGGGCCAGATTGTGGTAGGCATCATTCACCGATCCGGGGTGCTGGATCGAAACCAGCGCCACCAGGTCCGTGCCTTGTTCGATCCGAGCTGGATCTATACTCGTACCATTGATGAGTTGGTAGTCCACAGTGATCCGCATGCCACTTTGCGTCCCAGTTTCTTCACCGGCCAGCGGTGTGCCGGTGCGCACGACACGAGAGTAAAGAATGCCCTTCCCCTTGTTCGCGATCTTCACCGGGGTCCTGCCATCGGGGGCAGGCAGGTCCACACGAACAAGGGCTTTATCGCTGTGGCGATCCTCGCTCTTTCCATTCAGTGTGATCATGAAGTCCATTCCCCTGCCCAGAGAGCTCTGCTCGGCCAGGCGTGCCACGGCCAGCAGGCCAAAGGCCGTGCTTTGCGTGCTGTATTGGGCTTCACTGCTCAGCCGGCGTGATATACGCTGCACCACCAATGCCGCTTTTTCCATTTCACCCATTGCCAGCAACGCATCGGCGATGAGGGCTTCATCACGCAGGTCCGAACCATAGGTGTATGCTTGTTCGGTGTACGGCATGACCTGCGTGTCCAGCCCTTTCGCGAGTTCCCGTGCAGCATCCGTGCGCCCGATATGCGCATACGCTGCGGCAAGTACCCAACGCGTACCCAGGTCCATATCCTTCTGCTCGCGTAATCGGTTCATGGCACCAACTTCATTGCTTTTCGCGAGCGCCAGCACATAGAGCCGGTAAGCTTGTGTGAGTTGATCCTGGCGCCGGTCCCAGCCATCGCGCATCGATCCGTTCTTCCAGTCCCGGGCAAGCTTTCTCTGGAAATTGAGCCAGTTGGACTTCACCTGGCCTGGTATGGTGTAGCCCATGCGATCGGCCTCTATCATGAAATGCCCCGCATAGATGGATGTCCACGTATCGTAGTGGTCGCCCCCAGGCCAATAGTTGAAACCGCCTTCGCTTCGCTGGAACCGAACCAGTTTGCCCAGGGCCGCCTCCACGTTGGCCCTGGCCATATGTGCCGCCTTTTCGGGCATCTCCATCACCCGGGATACGAACAGTTGGGGGAATGCTTTGGAGGTGGTCTGTTCCAGACATCCATGCGGGTAGCCAAGCAGGTATTGCAACCTGCGTCCCATATCCACGGGCGGAATGCTGCTGATCTCCAGATAGGCGCTGTTGGTACCGCCAATACCAACGGGTACTGGGGTGTATTCCCAGCTTTGGCTTCCCTCGATGACCTTCTCGGCCACCTCGGTGATGGGCAGGTTCGGCTGGCGCACTTGAAGCTCGATGCGTTCGGTGGCCGACTCACCGGCGCTTTCGGCGGAGACCTTCAACCTTGCCACACCCACGGCGTCCTTGACGCGTACTTTGAATGAGACCACCTGATCGCCGGGGCCACGGAAGGTGATCGTCTTTTGCGCCGGACCTTCCGGTACGAGCAATTCGTTGGGTTCGATGCGCACCTGGACATCCTTCAACTTGGGATCCATTGCGAATACGGTGACAGGCAGGTCCGCCAGTTCACCAGGTGCCAGCACACGGGGCATGGTCGCGAGCACCATCAGCGGTTTCTTCACCGGCACAACCTGTTCGGCATTGCCGTACCCTCGTTCACCATTGCTGGCGACCACCATCACCCGCACGCTGCCCACATAATTCCCGATGGTGAAGTCGTGCTTCGCTTTCTTCCCCCGCTGCAGGGTGAATGGTCCCACATACCGCACCACCGGTTTGAAACGGTTGGCACGGGCGGCATCGCCAGGGCGTACCTCATCGCTACCCCCAAGCGCCAGCAGCCGATGAAGCTGACGGGCGAAGGCACCTATGACATCATCATACATATCCCAGGTGCGCACACCCAATGCTTCCCTTGCATAGAAATGGTTCCAGGGGTCCGGCGTCTTGAAGCGCGTAAGATCAAGCAGGCCTTCATCCACAATGGCCAGGGTATAGGTCATTGGTTCTCCATTCGCTTCAGAGACCTCCACCTCGAAGGGTACATCCGTCCGGATCTCCCTGGCCATGGCGATCTTCGGGTAGAGGTGTGTGGAAGCATCCTCCACGAACACGGGAATAACACCATAAAGGCGGATCGGCAGATCGTTCAATGTGTGGGCATGAGGTTGTACAAGCGTGACATGTGCGTACACATTGGGCGCCATGTCCGCGGTGATGGTGAAGGTGTGCCGCGTCTCCTTCTCCATCAGATCCACCCACTCGGCATCGAGCACACGGCTGCCGTTCTCGATGCTCACCAAAGCCCGGCCGCTGCCGCTTGAGGGGATCACCAACGTGGCCTCTTCTCCCACACGGTACTTGTCCTTATCGGTATTGAAGGTGAGCATGGATGCCTGTTCCGCGTTCCCGCGTTGAGCGCGCCCCTCATAACCCGGCCAATCCACGTGTACCTGAACGGCTGAAGCGTGACCACTCTCCGGATCACTCAGCCGCACGGCGAAGGAACCCCACTCCGGCCGATCGATCCGGAACTTTAGGATCGCATTGCCGTTGCCATCAGTAATGATGGTCTGTTCCTGTTTCAACTCCACGCTGGGCGAACTGATGTAGTTCGCAGGTCCATCCATGTTGCCTTCGTACCACCAATGATGGTTCAGTTTGTATACCTGGGCCTTCAACGTGCGTCCGGCTATCGGCTTGCCATTCTCGTTCAACGCTACCGCATTGAAATGGTAGGTGGTGTCGGTGACATAGTTTCCCCATGCGCTTTGTGGATCGGCCGGCCGGATGCCCGCATAGCTGGTGTAAGGGTAGAAGGGAACGCTCACGCGGTCCATGCTCGCATCGCCACCGGCCTCGAACACACGCGTAACGATGTTGGTGTTCACCACAGCGGGAGCGGTATTTCCAAGATCGAGCATGAGTGGGAAAACCGCCTCCCCTCCAGCGTCCAGCTTTCCATCGAACACCACTTGTTCATCCCCGGATATGTAGTTGCGCAGGTCGTTGAACCGATACTTCTCATAACCCTTGAACTGCGGACTGGCGGGAGTCATGGTGATGGTGACGCGTGTTTTGAGTTCGCGTGCAGGAGCACCGTGCAACCAGGTGGATCGGAGCTTCACATTCCGGCCACTTTCGGCGGTGAGTTTTTCACTGATATCGAGCAACACCTTCAGGCGGTTCGGCTTCACCGTTTCGATCCGGATCGCTTTGTGGAATCTTGTGCTCCCAACGGTGATCTGGGCATTCCACATGCCAGTGGGCGCATCGGGTGAAGTGGCCATACGGAAGGCATACATACCGTTGTTGCCGTTGGTGCGAACATGTTTCTGGTCCAGGCGCCCACGAGGATCGGAAAGTTCCAGGACAACGGGATGATCCTTTGGAAGTTTCTTTTGCGCATCTTGAAGTATGAAAGTGACATAGAGTGAATCGCCAGGACGCCATACGCCTCGTTCACCATAGATGAAGCCCTTGAGACCACGGTCTATCGCTTCACCCTTCACATCGAATTCGCT
>JAEZCB010000234.1 GCA_023412755.1 Bacteroidota bacterium | reverse complement strand
CCCGATGATGCCATGGTGTTGCGTGGGGGGCGCGCGCGGCGGGAGGATGTATCGATCGAGAACGCGAAGGGCAGTGGAGCGAAGGTGCTCGCCAATGCCGAGGTGGAGGCGCGATCGCTCCGGATCGCTAATGTGGACACCGGATTGGAGCTGGCCGAAGGCGCCATTGTACGGATCCATGGAGGCTCATTGGACGCCACGGAAATGCACGTGGAGATCGACAAGGTGAAGATGGGGCATGGTGCCGTGCATGCCGAATTGAAAGATGTGCGAATGGCCGGTGCGCAGGAACGGATCTCAGTGGCCGAAGGCAATATATTGAGCATCAACGGCAGTGGGATCACCACCGAAGTCCAGACGAAGCAATGAGGTGGCCGGCCATTCTCCTGTCTTTCTCCACGCTTGGTGTGTTTGGGCAAACCTCGCCCTTCACCGGAGCCGCCCTGGAAGATCCTACCTGGGATGGCCGCTACAGACTCATCCTGAGTGGGCACCTCCACGGCAGCAGCCGCGACCGATCCGGTTTTCCCGCAGGCACCTTCCTCGCCAACATCGATACGATCAATACACTTGGCGCCCACGCATTCCTGAGCACAGGGGATCTTTTCCTCGATCCAGCGAAGGACCAGCAACGTTATGAGCGGGCCTTGTTCAGCAAACTGAAGGTGCCACTCTTCAATGCACCCGGCAACCATGACAGCAACAGGCATTATTATCAGCGCTTCGGTGATGGTGCCGCATTGCTGCGGGTGGGCGCCGATCGGGTGATCCTGCTGGATACGGAAAGAAAGGACGGCACCATCGATGAAGCGCAGGTGGCCCTTTTCGAGGAAGTGCTGGACGGACCGGCCACCCCGCATGTCTGGATCATTTCACACCGGCCGCTTTGGGCCGAAGGGGATGATCGCTACGGGCCACTCTTCGAGGGGAACACACGGTCCATGCTCCGAACCAATTACACCCGCACGGTGGAACCATTGTTGTCCCGCCTTGCTGAGCGATCCAAGGTCTTCTGGGTAAGCGGAAGCATGGCCGGCAATGCGCGCACCAGCTTCTTCTTCCAGGAACATGAGCCCGGCATCACCTTCATCCAGTCAGCGATCCGGAACGAACCCTGGGATGCGCTGCTGATCGCGGATGTTTCGCCTGATACCATCATCTGGAGTTCATTCTCACTCACCGGCGAACCTGTGCTGTTCCCACAGGCCTATGATGCGGATTGGTGGTGGTCCCAGCGTTCGGCCAGGCCACCATTCAATTACAGACTGATCCCCTATTACATCAAGATGACCCTGCTTCAGCCGGCCTTCTGGTACGGGGCCGTGCTGGGGCTGCTTATCACCTTGCTGGTGGTGCGGCTCCTACGTCGCAGGCGAATGAGCTAGATTTACGGCCCTTATCAACAGCATGGCACGTATACTGGTGACAGGAGGCGCGGGATTCATCGCGAGCGATCTGGCGATCAGGCTGGCGTCCGATCCCGCCAACCAGGTGGTGGTGGTGGATAACCTCCTCACCGGCGACATCAACAAGCTGGAGCGGAGGGACAACCTCCGGTTCATCAAGTGTGATGTGAATCGCTTCGAGGACATCAGCGGTGTGTTCTTCGCCCATCGCTTCGAGTACGTCTTCCATTATGCGGCCGTGGTGGGGGTGAAGAGGACCATCGAAAATCCGGTGATGGTACTGCGCGACATCGATGGCATCCGCAACATCCTGGACCTTTCCAAGAACACCGGCGTGCAACGGGTGCTCTTCGCCTCATCCAGCGAAGTGTATGGAGAACCGGTGGAGATCCCGCAGAATGAGCTGACCACGCCACTCAACTCGAAGCTGCCGTACGCCATTGTGAAGAACATCGGCGAGGCCTTCCTGCGTTCCTACCAGAAGGAGTTCGGCCTGGATTATACGATCTTCCGCTTCTTCAACACATACGGGCCCAAGCAGAGTCCGGATTTCGTGATCGCCAAATTCATCCGGGCCGCGCTGCGGAATCAGGACATCACCATCTATGGCGACGGCTCCCAGACACGCACCTTCTGTTATATCGATGATAATCTGGACGCCTGCCTGAACGCGTTCCGAAATGGCCACGTGCTGAATGATGTGGTGAACATCGGTTCCGATGTGGAGATCACCATCAAGGCGTTGGCCGAAATGATCATCGACATCACCGGCAGCTCCTCCCGCCTGATCCACCTGCCGCCATTGGAGGAAGGTGATATGACCCGGAGGATGCCCGATATCACCCGCATGCGCCAATTGCTGGGCCGCGAGCCCATTCCCTTGCGCGAGGGCCTGGAGCGCATCCTGGTCACAGTGCCGGGAACCAACTGATGTGCGGCCTGGCCGGCATAACCGGACTGGAAGCCCTATCCGATCCGCAGGCCGTGGTGGGCCACATGACCGATGCACTTGCGCATCGCGGTCCCAATGCGGCGGGTGTTTGGACGGGTGAAAGCACGGCCCTTGGCCACTGCCGCCTCAGCATCATCGATCTTTCACCCACGTCGGATCAACCCTTCCGCAGCAGCGATGGCCGCTGTGTATTGGTCTTCAACGGCGAGATCTACAATTACCGTGAACTGCGCCAGGAGCTGGAAGGCCTTGGCCATGTCTTCCGCACCAATTCCGATACCGAGGTTCTGCTCATGGCCTATCTGCAATGGGGGCAGGATATGCTCGGCCGCCTGCACGGCATGTTCGCCTTCGCCATACAGGATGAACGCCGGCAGGAACTGTTCATCGCGCGGGACAGACTTGGCATAAAACCGCTTTACTACCATCAGGGCGATCGCCACTTCGTTTTCGCATCGGAGCTCCGTTCCCTGCTGGCATCCGGTGTGGTGCCCAAGCGCCTGGATCCAGATTCCCTAGTGGACCATCTCCGGTACCAGACCGTACATGCTCCATATACCATCTTGAAGGATGTGTACATGCTGCTGCCCGGTCATAGCATGGTGGTGAGTGATGCCGAGGTGCGTGTGCAACAATGGTGGGATCCCAACCGCAGCGCCATGCGGGAGGCCGCGGGAATGGACCTTGCCACTGTGCGAAAAGAGATCAGGGCACGAGCAGCAAAAGCGGTGGAGCGCAGGCTGGTGGCCGATGTGCCATTCGGTGCATTCCTTTCCGGCGGCATCGATTCCAGCGCGGTGGTGGGCCTTATGGCGGAAGTGAGCGAGGCGCCCATACATACCCTGTCGGTGGTGTTCGATGAGGAGGCATACAGCGAAGAGCGATATGCGGCCATGGTGGCGAGGAAATTCGGCACCCGGCACAACCTGATCAGGCTGCGTGCCCAGGACATGCTCAAAGCATTGCCGGAAGTGATGCGCTCCATGGACCACCCCAGCGCGGATGGTGCCAACACCTGGATCGTGAGCAGAGCGACCCGCCAGCAGGGTTTGTCCATGGCTTTGAGCGGCCTGGGTGGTGATGAATTATTCGCGGGTTACCCGGTGTTCCAGCATGTGCTCGCACTGTGGGATCGGCGCTATATCACCCAATTCCCGATCTGGACGCGCCGTATAGCACGTACCGTGCTTTCCAGGGTGCGTCCGGAGTTCGGGCGTTCATCATGGTCGGAGGCTTTGCTGTTGGGTGCATTCACCGTGGATGCCACCTATCCACTCTCCAGACTGCAGGCCAGCGACCACCAATTGCGCGGCATGCTGGTCCAGGGGGATCCTCCACCCAACCGCGTGGCGGCCATCATGCACCGGATCATCAGGGAGGAGGGTGGCTATGATCTCCCATTCCTCGGGCAGGTCTCCCTAGGAGAACTCTCCACCTACCTGCCCAACGTGCTCCTGCGGGATACGGACCAGATGAGCATGGCGCATGCATTGGAAGTGCGTGTGCCTTTCCTGGACCATGAACTGGTGGAATTCGTACTTGGCGTATCGGACAAGCAGAAATATCCGCACACACCGAAACAACTGCTCGTCTCTTCGCTCGGTGATCTGTTGCCAAGGGAGATCGTGGACCGGCCGAAGATGGGCTTCGTATTCCCTTGGAAGGAGTGGATGTTGAACGAATTGCGGCCATTCTGCGAACAGCGCATCAAGGAACTTGGCAGGCGGCCGATGTTCAGGCCTGGCGTTCTGGAGGCCCAATGGAACCAGCTGGTGCAGGGTGATCCGAAGGCGCGCTGGCTGCCACTCTGGTCCATGGTATTGCTGGAGGAGTGGCTTCAGCTGAATGGAGTGGAAGCCTGAACTGGCATTCACAGAAAAGAAGAAAGGGGGCCGTGGCCCCCTCACTTCGGTCCCTTCTCCAGGAAGGGTGACATGATCTTCGATCAGAACTTCGCGCGAGACTTACGGCCTACACGCTTGGAGCCACGGATCCAGTTGTAGCGCTGACGGTAGAAGTTGGATTGGCCGCGCAGTACGTAACTGTAGGTGAAGGTTACCGTGAGGTAACTGTCGTTATGCGTGGGATCGCCGCGGATGGCACCGGGCTCGTAGTTGTTGGGGTGCGGCAGGGCCACGTTCGGATCCACTGCGGTGGCGAATGGACGCTGATTGGCCATTTGCGCGGCGAGTCCATTCTCACCACCTGGCAGTTGCGCGGGATCCACGTAGTTCGTGCTCGCATCATCCAAGTAATCGGTGAATGTGGTGCGCCAGCCCAGATCGAAGCCGAAACGGTGGCGGCGCTGGCGGGTGAAGTGGAAGCCGATACCGGCAGGGATGGAGAGCCCGATCTGCGAGTATTCCACCAGTTCGGTGGTGAGCGGACGCAGATCGTAAAATTCCCCCTGGTTGTCCAATTGCCCTTTCGGGTTGTGGTAGAACAAAGCAATGCCGGCGTAGCCGAAGAGCCGGAAATCGGTGCGGTAGCGCCCGCGGCCACCCAGGTCATTGTCCTGGTATATGGTGAATTCCGGCCGCAGGTACAGCTCGAACATGTCGTTGCGGAAGTTCAGGTTGCGGCCCCGGCGCGGACGGTATTCGGTGAGTTCATCAGCACCTTGGATCCGGAAGTACATCAGCCCCACATTGGCGGAGAAGAGCCTGTTGAGACGGCGGCGCGCGAAGCCGCCAACGGCCCAGCGTGTCTGGCTCAACTTCATGTCCCACACAAAATCCCGGCGTGGCTGGTCCTTACCACCCATCTCACCCAGGTAGTTCGAGCCACCAAGGTGGATCCCGAAATCCCAGGCATACTGGGCCCTGGCCTGGAAAAGCCCTCCAAGCATCAGCGCACTGATGATCCCTGCGCGTAGATAATTGCTCATAGGCGATAGATCGTATTCATAGCCACTTGGCAAACATAAGCAAGTTCTAAGCGAGCCAGCTAATTTGTGCTCACTTTCACGAACAGGGAACGAATATAAGGCGGCCATCGGGTGTTTGTCTTCAGCCGAGCCACCATGTGCTGAAGATGAGGAGGAAAACGATCAATCACTGCTTCACTTGCGAACAGCGGGATCGTGTGCAACATGCTTTCTTGGGCCCGGCCCCGGTAAGGCCCGGCCGGGTACCTTTGCGCGCATGGCATTGGGAGCACACGTCACCGGTCTTTTCGGCATCCGCTACCCGCTCATACAGGCAGGCATGATCTGGTGTTCCGGTTGGGAACTCGCTTCGGCGGTGAGCAATGCGGGAGGTCTTGGGATCATCGGTTCCGGCTCCATGTACCCGGAGATCCTGCGTGGGCATATCCGGAAATGCAAGGCCGCCACCGAAAGGCCTTTCGCTGTTAATGTGCCCATGCTCTATCCGGAAATCGAACAGCAGATGGCCGTGATCATGGAAGAAGGTGTGCCCATTGTCTTCACCTCCGCAGGGAATCCCGCCACATGGACGGCCCGGCTGAAGGATAAGGGGATCACGGTGGTACACGTGGTGAGCAGCGTGAAATTCGCCCTGAAGGCGGAACAGGCCGGGGTGGATGCCGTGGTGGCCGAAGGTTTTGAAGCAGGTGGGCACAATGGGCGGGAGGAGACCACCACCATGGTGCTCCTGCCCATGGTGGCCGATGCCGTAGGTGTGCCTGTGATCGCGGCCGGGGGAATCAGTGATGGCCGCAGCATGCTGGCCGCCATGGTGCTCGGTGCCGATGGTGTGCAAATGGGAAGCAGGTTCGTTTGTTCGGTGGAATCCAGCGCCCATGATGGCTTCAAACAGCGTGTGGTGCAGGCGGGGGAAGGAGAGACGCACCTGACCTTGAAGGAATTGGCTCCCGTACGGCTCCTGCGCAACAAATTCTTCCAGGATGTGCAAAAGGCCTATGCCGAGGGCGTTTCCGTGGAAGGCTTGCGCACGCTGTTGGGCAGGGCACGGGCCAAACGGGGCATGTTCGAAGGTGATCTGGAGGAGGGCGAATTGGAGATCGGGCAGGTAAGTGGAAGGATCCAGGATATCAAACCAGCCGCAGAGATCGTTGAGAACATCATGCAGGAATTCCAGCGGGCCCTTAACCATCTCACCAGGACCACGAACTTTGTAGAGTAGCGGCGGTGGTCATTCGGCCAGTGTCCTGCGTCACTAAAAAGCGTGCGAAGCGAACCGCGATATCCGTTGCCGCCTTCCCGGTACATGCTGGCGTTGTGGTCCATGCTTGCCACATGCATGGTGGCCGCACAACCGCTCCAACCTCCATCACTGCGTTGCGCCAGTGTCAACATCGCAGGCGATGTCACACTCACCTGGGTGGTTCCACCGGACCCCAATGGCCACTTTCAGGAATACCGCATCTATGGTGCAGCTGCCGTGGGTGGCCCGTATGCGCTGCTGGGCACAGTGCCCCTGTATGCGCAGACCACCTATTTCCATGCGGGTGCCGGCGCTCATCTCGGGCCCCGGTACTACCATGTTACCACGGTATCCACCGGCGCCGCCCCGAATGTTTCCGAACCTTCTGACACGCTGGCCACCATGTTCCTGGAAGTGGCCCAGAGCACCCCGTTGGGCAGTGCCGTCATCTCATGGTCACCACCCGTCATCCTTCCCAGTTCGCAGGACATCAGCATCTGGCAGGAGTACCCGGTCGGGAACTGGACCCTGGTCGGCACTGTGACCAATACGGCCACCAGCTATTCCCATGTGATCGCCGTTTGCGCGGATTCACTCACCTTCCGCATTGGTCTGGCCGATGAAAGTGGATGTACTTCTTTCAGTTCCCGCGATGGGGACGACTTCGAGGATGCCACGCCGCCTTCTTCACCGGTGGTGGTCTCAGTAACGGTGGATACGCTCTCCGGCTTGTCCAACCTGAGTCGGGATCCCAGTCCCGAAGGCGATACGGATGGTTACATCATACTGCTTGTCACCCCGGGCGGGGGCATCATCATCGACACGCTCTACGGCCATTTCAACACCAGCTATGAGTGGGCCGCGAGCACACCGGATATCGGTCCGGAATCCTTCACAGTGGCCGCTTTCGATACTTGTTGGACGGGCGTTCCGCCCAGCCCGAACACCAGTCCCACGCTGCCGCCGCATACCACCAACTTCCTCACCACCGGATATGATCTCTGTGCCAGCACGGTGCTGCTGCAATGGTCCGGCTACATCGGCTGGGAACCCGTGGCCTACCAGGTGCTGGTGCAGGTGGATGATGGGCTTTGGAACACGGTGGCCTACCTCGCCGGTGATGCCAGGCAGTATGCCCATGCCGCCATTCCAGGCAGGGACCATTGTTATGTGGTGAAGGCGGTCCACGAGGATGGACAGGCATTCTCACTGTCCAACCGGGCATGCCGCTTCGCCAATTATCCGGCGGTGCCCCAGTTCAACTACATCCGTACCGTTACGGTGACCGGGCCTTCGGAGATCTTGGTGGTGGATTCCGTGGACATGAACGCCGCGGTGAGGAGTTATACGCTGGAACGCTCGGACAATGGCGGACCATGGCAGCCCATCGCGTTCGCCGCCGGGCATGAGGGGCCGGTGATCGTTTTCGCCGATCCCAATGTGGACCCCGCCACCATCGGGTACCGCTACCGGGTGCAGGTGGAGGATAGTTGTGGCACCGGTTTCCTTACCAGCAACATCGGCGGCAACATCATTCTGCGGGCGACCCCCGACTTGCGCAACCTGCACCATCTGGATTGGAACGGTTATGCTGATTGGGCAGGTTCCACCATCATGCACACCCTTTTTAGGAGCGTGTCGGATGCGCCTTTCGAAGAGTACATGCCACTGCCGCCAATGCCGTGGTCCTACACGGATAACGTGTATGATCTGATCCGCTCCACCGGCAAGGTGTGCTACTACATCCAGGCCGTG
>JAEZCB010000185.1 GCA_023412755.1 Bacteroidota bacterium | reverse complement strand
CCTGAAGTGCCGAAGTATGTGGCGATGTACAATGTGGAGCAACGGCAGGTGCTGGAAGTGAGACCCGGCCTCACCAGCCTGGCCAGTATCGCGTTCATCAATGAGAATGAGATACTCGGAAGGAGTTCCGATCCAGAAAGGACCTACATCGAGCAAGTGATGCCTGCCAAACTCGCTTTGGATCTGAACTATGTTCACGCACGGTCCATGATCCTGGACCTGAAGATCATACTGCGGACACTGGGCCGATTGATCAACGGAAGATCCTAAACTTCCGCAGGTCCCAAAAGATCCCGCAGCCTGATCAGCTCTTCGGCGCGTTCATGATCATCCAGCTTTTGGTAGCTGTTCGCCAGATTGTTCAGTTGCCGCCTTATGATATCGATATTGGTGCAGGGCGCATAGAACGATAAGCGCCGTTCGATCTTCAGCTTTTCCAGGAATTCATCGATCTCCTTGCGGCCCAGTATGTCGCCCTGGCTGAAGGCGTTCACATAGAACAGCACATTCTCCTGCCCGGCCTGCCCGCTGTCCGCACCACCAATACTGCTTTCATCCATATAGGCGAGCACAAAATGGTTCGGGAGATTCACCCCGCGCAGGGGCAGCCCCAGATCCTCTGCCAGCACCTGGTAGATCACCGCCAATGAGAGTGGATTGCCCTGCTTGTTGTCAAGCACATCATTGATGTAGCTGTTCTGTGGTGCGTGGTAATTGCGTTTGTTCCCTTTGAAACCATGCACCTGGAAGAAGATGTGGTTGAAGATCCGTACCTTCTCAAAGGCCGTGAGGTGATCGTTCAACTCCAGCCAGATGTCCTGGCGGATCGATGCGAGCTTCGCCTTCACCCGCATCTCATCGAGTTCAGGATAACGGTAGCGGCTCACGATCAGGGAGCCTTCCAGCAGATCCTCACCGCCCTCATCCTTCCATGCCTTCAGACGGTCGGAAACGGAGCCCAGATGGATGGTCTGTAGGAGATCCTCGATCCGGTTGCGGAACAGGTCGCCGAGATCCTCGAACTCCCACGCCTTTTCCAGAACAGGGACCACATGATCGCCCAACTCAACGATGCGTTCACGCACCTGCCCGTACACCCCTTCATCGGGATCATCGATCAGGGTGATCAGGGCGCGCATTTCGTTCTCACTCATTCGTTCCAAGGTCTGCATGCGGCTTTATGATGCATGGCGAAAGTATTCCGGGGGATAGGCCGGCCGCCAGGATCCACTGCCACCACTATCCACCGTTCTCTGTTGATGGGTCTTCCAGGTCTCAAGTTACGAAAGACGCCGTTGCCATGAAAGCATCGATCTTCGCACGCCCATGAAGAAAGACCTTCGAATAGGTTACATCACCACGGAGGATCCCCATGACCGCCGGTCATGGTCTGGTATCATGTACCATCTGTTCGAGGCGTTGAAGGATGAGTTCAAGGTGGTGGAGCCGTTGGGCCCCCTGCGGCCACAGCCGGAGTTGTTCATTGGCCAGGCATCGAATCAATTGTTGTTGCGGCTGCTTGGCAAGCGCTTCAACTACCGCGATTCGTTCATGCTTTCAAAAGCGTATGCGCGCTCACTTGGCAGGCGAATGGAAAAGAAGCGGTTGGATGTGTTGGTCACCGCGGCAGGCCTTCCCACCATCGCGTTATTGAATACCAACTTACCGATCGTCTACTTCAATGATCGATGCCTTGCCGGCGCATTGGATTATCACACCATACTCAGCGACCTTACGCCCGCCTCCAGGAAAGAGGGGCTGGCGGTGGAGGAGCGGGCACTGGCCAATGCTTCCCTGGTGGTCTACGCATCGCATTGGGCCGCTGATGCCGCTCGCGAACATTATCCGCAGCATGCGCATAAGGTCCATGTGATCCCCATGGGCGCCAACCTTGCCGTGGATCCACCAGAGCCAGCGGAACGACAGGCACCATCGGATCCGCTGAAGATGCTTTTCCTTGGCGTGAAATGGAAGGAGAAGGGAGGCCCCATCGCTTACGAGGCATTGCAGGTGTTGAAGACCAAAGGGCGGCGTGCGAAGCTGGTGGTATGTGGCTGTGATCCTCCGCCTGAATGCGATGATCCGGATCTCGTGAGAGAAGGTTTTCTCAATAAGAACCTTCCCGAGCACCGTGCCCGCCTGGAGGAACATCTGCGCACCGCGGATCTGTTGATCTTGCCCACACGGTTCGAGGCATACGGCATTGTGTTCTGCGAGGCCGCCGCGTATGGTGTTCCTGCCTTTGCCACACGTACCGGCGGTGTGCCCACGATCGTGCAGGATGGGATCACGGGGTTTCTGTTCGATCCGCAGGATGATGGAACCGCCTATGCGGAGAAGATCGAAGCACTTGTTTCGGATCCATCCCGTTGGCGTGCCATGCGCAAGGCGGCCCGTGAACGCTATAAGGAAACCCTGACCTGGAAAGCGTTCGTGCGCACTTTGGGGGATCAGATCGAGGCTCTGGCGCCGAGGAGCAGTTCGCGATAGGACCGAACGAATCGTTCCCCCGTGAATTCCTGTGAAGCCTGGTGATAAGCCGCCATCCTCATTTCCCGCAACCGTTCCCGATCATTCACTAGATCGATCAGCGCGGTGGTCATTTCCTGTACCACAGCATCGGCATCCGTGGTGGTGGTGATCACGGAAACATCTTCTTTAAGGCGCAACGGGATGTCGCCCACGGGTGTGGCGATCACGGCCAGTCCCATGGCCATGGCCTCCATCACCACCAGGGGAGATCCCTCGCGGGATGAGGTGAGCACCAGCACATCATGATCGGCATAGATGCTCATGAGCCTGGTGTGATCCGCGATAGGGCCAGGGAAGTCCACGTCCGGCGCACCTGGTCTTGGTGCAGGTCCCACCACGGTGGCCCGGATGCTTCCCGGGAGCACCTGCCGCACACGCCGCACGATCTCCAGGAACAAGTGGAGGCGTTTTTCGCTGCTGTCCCTTCCAACGAAGAGCAGGCCGATCCGCTCATGGTCCGCAGGTGGTTGGAAGTGTTCCACCATGTTCGGGATCAGTTTCAACTTATGGAACTCGCTTTTGGGAATGTGGTTGGCGAAGAGGAATTTCTTGAACTCCTCCATCGCATGCCGGGACACGAACACATAATGGTCAACGCGTGGGAAATGCTTCAGCCATCCCTTCTGTTGCAGATTGGCCCTGGGTTGAAAGAGGAACGCGTGCTGCAGATAGATCGTTTGGATCCGTTCATTCAACAGTGGCAGTATATCGAAGAAGATGGTGGATAGGGATCCGAATACGGTCACATCACCCAACTCGTTCAACCGCCTGGCGATCTTCTCCAGCGCTTTGGCGCCGCTGAGCGGATGGTTGAGCAGGTGTGGAAGCATGATCACGGTGCCTGCGGCCTCGAACCGTGGTGCCAGCGACCGGTCATTGGAGAACCCGTGTATGATGATCAGTGGATCATGGTCCGCAATGGTGCCGGCTATCCGTGCATGCACCAACTCCGCACCGCCGATGCGCATGTGCGGAAAGAAGAATACATGCCGGCCCTTCCATTC
>JAEZCB010000168.1 GCA_023412755.1 Bacteroidota bacterium | reverse complement strand
TCGGTGGGGATCGGCCGCTCAGTGCCCACGTAGGCGTAGATGCCCTGGCCCTTGATGTTGTGGGGGCCACCCACCACTGCGCTTTCCACCACGCCCTTCGCCTGGTTGATCGCATTTTCGATCTCGGCCGTGCCAAAACGGTGCCCGCTCACATTGATCACATCGTCCACCCGGCCGATGATGCGGTACCTGCCCTGATCATCGCGTTTCGCACCATCACCGGTGAAATAGTAGCCGGGATAATTGCTGAAGTAGGTCTGCCGGCAGCGCTCATGATCACCCCATGTGGTGCGCAGCATGCCGGGCCATGGGAATTTCATGCAAAGCAGCCCCTCCACCAGGTTCTCCGGGACCTCCTGGCCATCGGCAGTGAGCAGCACGGGCTGGATGCCCGGCAAAGGCCATGCGGCATGTGCAGGCTTCTCATCAGTGACACCGGCCAACGAGCTGATCATGATGCCACCGGTCTCCGTTTGCCACCATGTATCCACCACCGGGCAACGATCCTTGCCCACATGGATCTTGTACCAATTCCATGCTTCCTCATTGATGGGCTCGCCAACGCTGCCGATCACCTTGAGGGAATCCAGCGAATAGGCAAGCACGTGATCGACCCCTGCGGCCATGAGGCTCCGGATCGCGGTTGGTGCGGTGTAAAAGATGTTCACACCATGCTTGTCCACCACCTGCCAGAAGCGGCCCGCATCAGGGAAGGTGGGCACCCCTTCGAATACCAGCGTTGTGGCGCCATTGAGCAGTGGGCCATAGATGATGTAGCTGTGTCCGGTGATCCAGCCTACATCCGCCGTACACCAATAGATATCGCTTTCTTCATATTGGAAAACATTAAGGAAGGTGTAGGCGGAATATACCATGTAACCACCGCAGGTATGCACCACGCCTTTCGGTTTGCCGGTGCTGCCACTGGTGTAAAGGATGAAGAGGGGATCTTCCGCATCCATGGATTCCGCCGGACAATTCTTGTCCACATGCGGCAATTCATCGTGAAGCCAGAGATCTCGATCGGGCCGCATGTTGACCTGCCAGCCAAGACGCTCGGTAACGATCACCTTCTTCACGGTAGGACAATCCTCGAGGGCCTCGTCCACAACGCGCTTAACGGGGATCTGTTTATGGCCCCGGTTTAGGCCATCGCTGGTAAGTACCATGGTGGCGCCGGCATCCTGTATGCGATCGCGCAGGCTTTGTGCGCTGAAACCACAGAATACCACGCTGTGTATGGCCCCGATGCGCGCACATGCGAGGGTGGCGATCACCAGCTCGGGGATCATCGGCATGTAAATGCAGATGCGATCACCCTTTCTGGCACCATTCCGTTTCAGCACGTTGGCATACTGGCAGACGCGTTCATGCAACTCCCGGTAGGTAAGGCGGAGGTAACGTTCCTTGGGATCGTTCGGCTCCCAGATCAGCGCCAGCTTGTTGCCCCTAAGTTCCAGGTGCCGGTCCAGGCAGTTCTCGGTGATGTTCAACTTGCCACCCACGAACCATCGCACATCCGGCGTAAGCAGATCATTGTGGAACACCTGGTGCCATGGCACATGCCATTTGAAGCTTGAGGCGATCCCAGCCCAGAAATCCTCAGGTTCCTTGCGTGCATGCTCACAGGCTTGCTGATATTCCTGATATGTGCGTATCCTCATGAAGACGAAGATCGCACTGGATGCGGCAAGGCGAATAACGGGCGTTTCGTCGGAATGAACACCATCTTCGTCGAGGAAAAACAGGGTTTCGTCTTGACAAAAGGAGGCCGATCGTCTCAACTTGCGCCAAGCAACATCAACCTACCATGTGGCCGATCCAAACACTTACCCTATTGCTGTGCCTTACCGAGGAAGAACAATTGTTCGCCCATAGGGAACCACAGGTGCCTGAGTGTACCGTTATCGCAATGGTGAAGGAGGATGTGGAGCTATTAATGGCATACGACGCATTCGGTGAACATGCCGGTTGACCAAGACCTGTTCTCGTGTGTGTGTTGAAAGACCCCGGTGCCTATCCGCCCAGGCATCGGGGTCGCCGTTTTTCAGCCATGTGTGGGACCCCGCCCGTGCCTTGAACCGGACTTCGCCCTGGTACTACCCGTTGTGCCTCCCTTGGTGATATCCTTCTTCACATCCTGGTGTTTCAGGCGCAGACTGTAAAGATCGGTGCGCCGGTCCCTTAGGTTGCGCACGCTGCCATAGGCGTTCAATTCCTTCAGCAGGTCACGGTCCACATCCACGATCAGCATCATTTCGGAATTGGGTGTGGCCTCACTTTTGACCCCATTTGTAGGGAAGGCGAAGTCACTGGGTGTGAAGACGGCGCTTTGTGCGAATTGGATGTCCATGTTCTGCACCCGGGGCAGGTTGCCCACGCTACCGGCTATGGCCACGTAACATTCGTTCTCGATCGCCCGGGCCTGCGCGCATCGCCGTACGCGTATGTAGCCGTTCTGGGTGTCGGTAAGGAAGGGGACGAACAGGATCTGCATGCCCTGAAGGGCCAGTATCCGGGAGAGTTCCGGGAACTCCACATCGTAGCAGATCAGGATGCCGATCTTGCCGCAGTCCGTTTCAAATACCCTGACATCATCGCCCCCGGCCATGCCCCAGTATTGGTGTTCGTTCGGGGTGATGTGGATCTTTTCGAACCTTTCCCAACTCCCATCCCTTCGGCATAGATATCCCACGTTACGCAACCGCCCTTGCTCATCCACCCACGGCATGCTCCCGGAAATGATGTTCACATTGTAGGAGATCGCGAGTTCCATGAATTTTTCGCGCAATGGCAACGTGTACCGTGCCAATTCCCGCATGGCATGGGCCTCGTCCAAGTGGTTGAATTCGGCAAGCAGCGGCGCGTTGAAGAGTTCAGGGAACAGGCAGAAATCGGCCTGGTAGCTGCTTACAGCATCAACGAAGAACTCCATCTGTTCGTGAAGCGAATTGAGGTCCGGGAACAGGCGCATCTGCCATTGCACCAGTCCCAGGCGCACCACCTCGTGCGCACGCCCCGCGATCTTTGGTTTCTGTTCGTAGTAGATGTTCTTCCATTCGATCAGCGTGGCATACTCGAGTGAACTTTTGTCTCCCGGCAGGTACCCGGTCATCACCTTGATCACATGGAAGCCATTGCTGAGCTGGAAGGTGAGGGTGGGATCATAGATCTCCTTATTCTTCACCTTTTCGATGTACTCCCGTGGCTTCAGCTTGTCGGCATACTTGGAAAAATTCGGTATACGCCCACCTGCCACTATGCTCCTAAGGTTGATCCGTTCACAGAGGTCTTTTCTCGCCTCGTAAAGCCGCCGGGCAAGGCGCAGGCCGCGGTAGTCCGGATGTACGAACACGTCTATCCCATAGAGCACATCGCCTTCGGGGTCATGGGTGTCGAAGGTGTAGTTGCCGGTGATCTGGCGGTAATCATGCTCATCGCCATACAGGCTATAGTCCACGATGATGGATAGGGCCACGGCCACCACTTTCCCGTTGATCGTTATACAGAGTTGCCCTTCCGGGAATAGGTCCAGAAGTTTCTTCACATGTTGTTCGCTCCAGATGCTGCCGCTCATATCCGGATATGCCTCCTCCATGGAAGCCTTCAGCGCGATATGGTCCTCGAGCTTCAGGTTCCGCAGCCGCACCCTCATATTCTTCACCATGGCCACAAAATAACGTCTGCTCCAGTCTTCAACTCCTGCTTCCACCGGTCCGCCCGATCCCATGCCTAAATTGCGTACCTCATCATTCTATCTATGGCCATGGAAAAGACCACGCTCAAGGAAGGCGTGCTGGAGGCGGCCCGCGCCCGAATGCAGGCAACGGCCGATGAATTGCGTGAGCGGATCAAGGATCTGCACGCGGTGACCATTGGGGACGACAATGCTGAAAGTGCGAGCCAGACGGAAAGCACACATGGCTCCGATGTGGAGCTGATGAACTCGTTGAGCGAACAGTTGGAACATCTGCAGCAGGACCTTGACCGGCTGGAGCAGATCGATCCGCATACGAAGCTGCCCAGCATTCAATATGGCGCCATGGTGCGCACGGATAAGCGGAATTTCCTGATCGCCGCGAGCGTGGAGGAGTTCCAGGTGCAGGACATCCCTTTTCTGGGTGTCACCCCCAGGGCGCCCCTTATCCAGGCCATGCTTGGCAAGAAGGCCGGTGATAGTGTTACGTTCAATGGCATAGTGTATAACATAGTAGAGGTCTACTGAACATGGAGTTGTACGATATCGGCATTGGGGCGCGGGTGAAGCATCCTACGCTCGGAATAGGCGTGGTGTATGAAATGGATGCGCGAACGGTTCATGTGTTCTTCAAGGAGCATGGCGAACAACCGATCAGCAGGTCCTTCCCTGGTCTAGTGACAATAGCCCCGGGACCTGAAATAGCCAGCGATGAACTGGATCTGGGTGCGGTGAAGAAAGCCTTGGAGGAAGTGCTGGAGAAAAAAATGGCCACGGATAGGCCGGTGGAATTGGCCAGACGTTACCACGGTGGCATCCTGGAGCTGAGGCCGAGGGATGGCTCAATGAAGTCGAAGGAACTTCCGATCGAGGAGTTCTTCCATAAGATCGTGATGATCCGTGATCGGTTCCGGGTGATGGAGCAGAAGATCAATGCGAGCAAGGGTCTTTCAGAGATGGAGAAGGTGGAGTTGCAGCAGTATATAACCCGCTGCTATGGCACGCTTACCAGCTTTAACGTGTTGTTCGAGGAGAAGGAGGATCATTTCGTAGGCCAGAAAGGAGAATAAAAAAGATCCCGGCCACCAAAGTAGCCGGGATCCCTCCGATCACCAGGGCGCTTAGTTGGTCTCCGCCAGTTCGGCTTTTTCAGAGACACCAAGCTTGACAGCCATGTCCTCCCAGGTCATTCCGGTATAATTCCGTTCCGCCTTGGGGCTTCCATCCTCCGCATAACGGAGCCAGGTGCCTGCCTTCACATTGTTGGAGTACAAGCCGCTGCTTTCCACATTACCATTCGGATAGTAGAATGTGAACTGGCCGTCCGCCAATGTGGCATCCTGATCCAGAAAGCGGCCTGTCATCCGCAGGTTTCCGTCCTTGTCCTTCACCACCACATCATAGAACCCGTTGGCGGCTGTTATGGTACGATAGTACACTACCTTATCATTCTTGCTCGCAGGCGTACGCAGATCCCAACCGATCTTGTCCTGGCGTACCTCGCCGTCATTCACGGTAAGCTGGAGTGGTATATGAGCGTCTTGTGCGAAAGCTGTTGGAGTTGCGCAGATCGCTGTCATCATCGCAGCGATCATGATCTTATTGGTAAGGGTTTTCATGGCTGTATTTTGTTGATCTTGTTCGGTAGTGATCCTCACTTATTCCTGTGTCTGGGGATAGGCCGATCATATGCCACATGATCCTCGTTTTTCGCAGTGTGGAAGCGGATCCCCAGAGGTTTGTCCAGATCAATGGACTCTGTGCCTCAAAACGGATGAACCGCTTTCCCGATCGCTGGAAAAAGGAATGGTGCTCCACAGGCTGTGGCGTTCCGGGGACAGGCGATGGAGGAGTGGTGATCGTGGAAATACTGTGGATCCGCGGTGCGCGATGAGTGGTCTGTACTCCACATACAACTGGGCGGCCTACTCCCAAGGCCCCATGGTACCAGAGCTTTCCGAAGAGCGTGCATACCGGATCACCTCCGCTTTGCCTGCACGGATCACCACTTCTGTGTAGATGGATCCATCGAATGGTCTGCGCACAGAGAACAGCGGAAGCAGGGTGATGATGGAACCAGCGATCACATGCGGCAGGTACACCCGATCATGGAAACCGAGCAGCCAGGGACTGGCGGCCAGCAGTACGCCCAGGATCACATCCAATTGGAAATGACGGCGCATCGAGAGCAGTGGGTATAGCCCCAGTTCGTGTGCAGTGAGCAGGTTGCAGGCCGCCAGGCATCCACCGAAGACCATGGCACTATTCACAGCGGCGCCACGTACCATATGGTAATCAAGGATCCAGGGGGATACGATCAGAACGATCGCGGTAAGATGGTCGAGCAAGGCATGGGTGATCGTTGGTACCGTTCTGAGGTGTTCCATCATCGATCGGTATCCCGATCGCATGCCATTACGGCCGCTTCATGCTTTGGCGCGCATGAGCGAGCGCAGGTCCTCCAACGAGTTCGCGTCCTCGGGTTTCTTGTCGGTACGCCAGCGGGCTATGCGCGGAAACCGTACGGCCACACCGCTTTTATGGCGGCTGCTTTCGCTGATCCCTTCAAAGGCCAGTTCAAACACAAGCTGCGGCTTAACCTGCCTCACCGGACCGAACCGTGCGAGGGTGTTCTTCTTCACAAAAGCATCCACCTGCTTCAGCTCGGTATCCGTTAATCCACTGTAGGCCTTGGCGAAAGTGACCAATTCACCCTGATGCCAGAGGCTGAAGGTGTGATCGGTATAGAGGTCCGCGCGCCGGCCATGCCCGCGCATGGAAAAGGTGAGGACGGCATCGATCGACAGTGGATCCACCTTCCATTTCCACCAATCACCTTTTCTGCGACCCACTTCGTATGTACTGTCGAGGCGCTTGAGCATGAGCCCCTCAGCGCAGCGTTTCCTTGCCTGCTCCCGCTGCAACACCAGATCATCCCAGGTGTTGAATGGTACCTTCTGGGAGAGCATGAGCACCGGTAGCCCCGCTTTGGAAATGAGTTCTTCCAGAATGGCTCGCCTTTTCAGCAACGGCCTCCGCCGGATATCCTCGCCATCATGCTCCAGTAGATCATAAGCCATGAAGGCCACCGGCACATCTGCAAGTACTTTCCGCCCCACGGTCTTACGGCCGATCCGCTGCTGCAGCAGGTGGAAGGATAATGGCGCATCTCCGCGCCATGCCATGATCTCGCCATCCAGCACGGTGCCTTGTGGAAGAGCGCCACATATGGCCTGGAACTCAGGATATTTATCCGTAACGAGTTCCTCACCACGGCTCCATACATAGTGTCTGCCGCCGCGCACGATCAGCTGACCACGTATGCCATCCCATTTGAATTCCGCCTGCCAATGCGCCGGTCCACCGAGCCGTTCAAGGGCCTCCATGCTTTTTAGGCCATCCGGCTCCTCCAGGGGATAGGCCAGGTAGAAGGGGTAGGGCCTGCTATCCGTATCGCCACTATGGTCTTCGAACAGGAGATCATGGTACGTGGTGGTGTGGGGGCTCCAATCGCCCATCAGCCGGTGCGCGATCACATCCTCATGGAGTCCCGTGGCCCTGGCCAGTCCCTTCACCATGATCTTCTGGCTTACGCCGATGCGGAAACTTCCGGTGATGATCTTATTGAAAATGAAGCATTCCATCCTTTCCAGACCTTGCCATGCCTGCTTCACTGTTCGTGCCTTCTCCGCATCCGGCAGGTCCCGCAGCTGTTCCACATGCTCCACCCATTCACTGAGGCTTCTGGTGACACGCGGCCCGGGTGGGGCCAGCAGCGTAATGGTCTCTGCCAGATCGCCCACCACATGGTAACAATGCTCCAACAAGCTTTCTTCTATTCCGCTCACTTCACCGATCCAGGTTCGCAACTGCGTGCTGGTCACAGGCCGCTTGGGGCGGCGGCCACTTAGGAGCGCCATCACCCACAGCTTGTCCTTGTCATCGGCTTCGGCGAAAAAGCGCGAAAGGGCCTCCACCTTAGCATTGGTGCTTGTGGTGGTGTCCAATTCATCGAACAATTGTGCTGCCCGCCGCATCTATCCGCCCTCCTTGTTGCTGGTGTTCTTTTCCGCCTCATCAACGTACAGGCCATGTTCTTCCAGGGCACCTTCGCCGGCGAATTCCGTGCTCTCTGCGCAGGCATCGTATCCCAAAGTTCTCAAGTGATCGCTGAAGATGTCCGTGTAGCCATGCGTGGCTATGATCCGCTGTGCCCCGGTCTCCTTCACGGCGAGCAGCAGATCGTCCCAATCGGCATGATCGCTCAATACGAATCCGCGATCCACGGCCGATCGTCTTCGCCAGCCACGAAGCTGCATCCATCCGCTGGCCGTTGCGGTGCTGTAAGGCCGCATCTTACTGGTCCACGGTGTACCGATCGCCGATCCGGGAGTGATCACCAGGGCTTTGCGAAAGTGTTCCTTGGGTGTTTCGCGTGTTACCTGTTCCGTGTGCGGCAGGTCCAACCCGGCGGCGCGGAGAACGTTGTTCATGTTCTGCACGGCCCCATGCGTAAGCACCGGTCCAATGGAAGTATCGATCCCTTTGAGCACCCGCTGTGCCTTGCCGAGGCTGTACGCACTTATGATGGAGCAGATCCCATTATCGGCATTGTGGCGCCACCAGTTATCGATCTGTTCGAAGACCGTTGTTGGATCAGGCCATCGGTAGATCGGCAAACCGAAGGTGCATTCGGTGATGAACGTGTGGCATGGCACGGGCTCGAATGGTATGCTGATGCCATCCGTTTGCCGTTTGTGATCGCCCGTGGCCACCCATACCTCACCCTTATGCTCTACACGCACCTGTACGCTTCCAGGAATGTGGCCCGCAGGGTGGAAACTGAACCGTACACCATTGATGGTGACGTGGTCGCCATGTTCAAGTGTGCTGATGCTCAGATCATTTCCCAATCGCGCTTGTAAGACCGGCCTGGTCATGGGGTGGCACAGGTATTCTTTATGGCCAAAACGTGCATGATCGCTATGGCCGTGCGTGATCAGGGCTCGTTCCACCTTCCGCCAGGGATCGATGTACACATCGGCCAATTCGCAATAGATGCCACATTCATTGAAGGACAGTAATGTCGCCATGGTAGGACCCACAAGTTACGTATGGCAGTTAACGCGCAATTAGATCTCTGGCAGGTAGTACTTTAGCGTTATGCCAGGGAGAGAGCAGAAGGCTTGTCCGGAATGTGGTGAAAAGATCATTGGCCGCACGGATAAACGCTTTTGTTCCGATGCATGCCGCAACCTGTACCATTACCACGCCAACAACAGCAGCATCAATTACGTACGCAATGTGGTGAACACATTGAAGAGGAACAGGAGGATCCTCTCGGAATTGAACACCGGTCCGGAGGGCAAGACCAAGGTGCATAGGGAGCGGCTACTGGAGAGGGGATATAATTTTCTGTATCACACACATATCTATCGGACCAAGGCTGGAAACACCTATATCTTTTGTTTCGAGCACGGCTACCTGGAGACCGGCGAGAATTGGTACATGTTGGTGCGCAGGGATGAATACCTCGGCCGCTCCGGCGATGTGAATTCCGGTGCGACAGGCGCGGGCAAGAGCGGCGGCTGAAGCCGTTCAGCTCATGGCCCAGATGATCAGTACGATCATCACAAGGATCATCAGCGCCAACACTACAGGGCCTGCGATCTCATTCTCTTCCGCCTCATGTGGAAAGTGGCCTTCGTGATGTTCTGCCATGGTGATCGATCCGTTTGCGGCAAATATAGGAGGCTGGAATGGTTGCTTCCACAACCGTATCAGGACCCTTCGTGAGAGGAACAGGCCTTATCCGGGGGAAATGATGTATCGGCCGGCCTTCCGGGGCCGGGTGCGTCAAGAGCCAATGGAGACCTTCACCTTCAATTCAGGCTGAAGGTGGGTTGCCGCAGGACCATCTTAGCGATCACCGAGCTTTCGTTGGCCCGCATGCGCCTGATCATGTCAGACACATGTTCGTCCAATTCACGATCGCTCAGCTTCGCAATGTCCTTATAGACCGGCAAGCTGCTCTTGCTCTTGAGGATCAATGCTATTTTGTAAGAGCGTGACATGTTCCTTGACCAATAGACGAGCCCACCCCTGAAAGGGATGCCTGTGCAGGTGAAGAATATCGAGGAACGGTCGGTCAGGAGGAGAGAAAGGGGGAAGGTCTATTTCCGGATACGGAAGATCGTGGACCTATCGAAAATATGTGATCCAAGGAAAAGTTTGGGAAATGCAAAGCCCAGGGACTGGAATGGCCGGCTTCTCCTGCTTGTCATAAGCTCGGGATAGACCTTGGTATAGCTGAACCCGTTCTGTTCGAACTCCGTGACTATCCTTTGGATGGAAGTGTCGCCTTCATGCGGTACGTCGGTTTCCACATCTATTGGTGGGGCGTTCCGGTCAAGTTGAGGTAACACTTTGTTGTTCAGGAACTTTTGAATCGCCAACTCAAAGTCCACCGAATCCATGCCTCTTGTCCGCTCTGCGAGTGCCCTCAGATCGGCCTCGTCGATGCCCGGTGCCTTTTGGCGTATGATCCGCGCACGTTGTTCGATGAAAATATTCCTTTCGCCCTCTTCCCATACGGCTTTCAGGATCTTCCGTGTGGCAGGGGAATCTGTATTCTGTTGGCGGGAGATGAAATAGCCACCTGGTCTAAGGTCATTGTAAGATGCCTTGACAAGCCAGGGGAAAATGCGCGGGGTGATATGTTCCAAGGTATCATTCAACAGCACCAAGTCCACGGATCCCTTGCTGATCTTTTTGGATAGGGTGAGGTCGCCGACCTTGACGAATTCGGGAGTGATCGTTAATCGATCAGCTGGTAGCAGACCGCGTGAAACGGCCTTCTCATACAGGTCCGAAATGAATGAGATACGTTCAGCATCACCAATGGAATGGACCATGCGTGCTCCGGATAGGATCAACCAGAAAGTGATGAAGCCGAATCCGCTACCCACATCGGCCACCACGCCGTTCTTGTAAAGCTTTGGGGGGAAATGACGATCCACCGAACGGAAAAAGGTGATCATGATCACATTGCTCCTGAGTTTTCGCTCCGAAAACACCTGTTCATATTCACCCTCTGAGATAAGTTCCAGCTTGCGCCAGTATTTGTACACCGTATAAGCCTCCCTGCTCGCCCATCTCTTAGAACCTTCTTCAAGTGGGATGGAAAGGATCTTCAGGAGCAGCTCCAAACGCGCTTCGATGGACATGAAGGTGTTATGATAAGGATCCCTATGGGATCAATGCGATCCGAAAGTAGCGCATTCGTGAGCACCGGTTCGCTTCACATGGAATACCGGTACCTATTTAGAACCTAGGCAATTGAGCGAGCCCAAAGGGATGGCCAGGCCATTTTCACCGATCCATTCCCACACACAAAAAAAGCCCAGGTGCCTTCGGCACCCGGGACCATGTGACAGTCGGGGTGAGAGGATTCGAACCTCCGGCCTCTACGTCCCGAACGTAGCGCTCTAACCGGGCTGAGCTACACCCCGTAGCCTGCGGGCGGCAAAGATAATGGCCATAGCTCTTCGCGGTTCAAGCATCGAATTTGTACCCGATACCCTTGATCGTCTTGATCCTTTCATCTCCGATCTTTTCACGGAGCTTGCGTATGTGCACGTCTATGGTGCGATCGCCAACGAATAGCTCGTTGCCCCATACCTGGCCATATATCTCCTCTCTCTTGAAGACCTTGCCAGGTTTACTCATCAGCAGGACCAGTAGCTCGAATTCCTTCTTTGGCAGCTGCAGTTCCAGTTCACCAACATAGACCAGCACACGCTCCAGATCCACCTTGATCCCATTGGATTCCAGAATGCGGCCTTCCGGTCTTTCATTGCCACTGCGTTTAAGCATGGCCTTCACCTTGCTCACGAACACCTTTGGCCGCACCGGTTTGGTGATATAATCATCAGCACCTGCCTCGAATCCGGCTATCTGGCTGTAGTCCTCACTTCTTGCCGTAAGGAATGTGATAAACGTGTTCTGGAATTCCGGCATCTGCCGCAACTGGCCACATACCTCCACACCATCCATGCCCGGCATCATGATGTCGAGTACGATCAGGTCCGGACGGTTGGCCTTCGCACTTTTGAGGGCATCCCGGCCATTCAAAGCTGTGAATACCTGGTACCCTTCGCGTTCCAGGTTATACTTCAGCAGGTCTACGATGTCCTGCTCATCGTCAACAAGGAGGACCTTCGGTACCATCGTGCCGGCCATGAGCTCTTCCATAATGCGCTGCAAAGGTGCGCCGGGATCGCATATGATGGTGTTAACGCGGCGTCAATTCTATGTTAGTTCCCGGTGGCCGTGGTGGATGTGATCGTCACCATTAATTTCGCACCGTGCGCGGGAGTAGCTCAGTTGGTAGAGCATCAGCTTCCCAAGCTGAAAGTCGCGGGTTCGAGTCCCGTTTCCCGCTCAACAGGCCTGGCGCACTGCCAGGCCTCCCTTTTTTCAAGATCAACTTCTTCTGATCCGCACCAAATACACTAGTGCCTGTACGATCACGTTCAATGGTGGCCAACCTAACTACAGATGTACTTGCAAAGCATGATCTTAGGCACCTTGCTGCTCCAGGCATGTGCGGTGGGTACATCAGAAACAGCGATGCAGGAGCGGAATAACCACGTCATGGAAATACCGGAAGGACATCATACCATCACACTCGGGGCAGGCTGCTTCTGGTGCGTGGAAGCGGTATTCGAGGAATTGAAGGGTGTGCATGCTGTCACTTCCGGTTACATGGGAGGCAGCACCCCGGATCCCACCTATAAGGAAGTATGCAGCGGCACCACGGGGCATGCCGAAGTTGTGCAGGTGGTGTATGATCCGGAACAACTCAGCCTGCCGGAATTGTTGGAGGTCTTCTGGCTCACGCACGATCCCACCACGTTGAACCGGCAGGGGGCTGATGTGGGCACCCAATACCGGTCCGCGATCTTCTATCATGCTGAAGAGCAACGGAAGGTCGCGGAAGAATACAAGCGCAAGCTGGATGATAGCGGCGCGTTCCAGCGGCCCATTGTTACGGAGATCACACCGGCCGGCACCTTCTATAAGGCAGAGGAGGACCATCAGAACTATTATGCCCTGAATGGTGGGCAAGGGTATTGTAGCATGGTGATAGCACCCAAGCTGGAGAAGTTCCGCAAGGTGTTCGCTAGCAAACTGAAAGCGCAGTAGGAGCTGGCCGGCTGATGAACCTTTGATCGGTGCGGTAACTTTGCACGATGGCCGCCAAACGTTCGGCACTTTACAGCATCTTCAAGTTCAAGTGCCCGCATTGCCATGAAGGTGAATTCTTTGTGAACAGGAATCCCTACCATCTTACCACGGTAGGTGATATCCTTACCACTTGCCCTGTTTGTGCAAGGCGCTATACACCGGAACCAGGCTTCTATTTCGGTGCCATGTACGTGGCCTACGCGTTGGGTGTGGCACTTTTCGTGGCTGTGTACGTGGCCACGTGGGTCTTATATCCTCAGGCGGAACTGCCACTGTATTCCGCCCTGATCATTGGTTCGTTGATCATCCTGGGTCCGTATTTGTACGCCCTTTCAAAGACCATCTGGGCGAATCTCTTCTTCTCGTACAAAGGCGTGGAACCAACGGAAAAGGAGCGGGCACAGCTGCGCGAGCGTGGCTTGTGATGCGGTCTTAGAGGTGATCCATACCTTCATCGCCCTATTCCAATGACGGAAACGCGACCCGTGACCTACCGGCTGCTCGATGGAAAAGCCACAGCGCTGGCCATCCGTGAACGGATCCGCGAACAGGCGGGTTCACTGACACACCTGCGTGGCCGACCTCCCCATCTGGCGGCGATCCTTGTTGGTGATGATGGCGCCAGCCGCACCTACGTGGAGAACAAGGTGAAGGCATGCGAAAAGGCCGGTTTCAAGAGTTCTCTTTTCCATAGACCGGCCACCATTTCCGAACAGGAATTATTGGATCTGGTCGATCAGCTGAATGAGGATCAGCAGATCGATGGCTTCATTGTGCAACTGCCATTACCCAGGCACATCGATGCGGAACGGGTCACAATGGCCATCGATCCGGAAAAGGATGTGGATGGTTTCCATCCGTTGAATGTGGGCAGAATGGTGCTGGGGCTGCCGGGATTTCTGCCTGCAACGCCCAACGGCATTGTGGAATTGCTGAAGCACTACGAGGTACGCACCTCCGGCAAACATTGTGTGGTGGTGGGGCGCAGCAACATTGTTGGCACCCCGATCAGCATACTCATGGGCCGCAACAGCGATCCTGGCAATTGCACCGTTTCCCTCGCACACAGTAGGACCAAGGATCTGCCTGTCCTTACAAGGCAGGCGGACATACTTATCGTGGCCATCGGAAAGCCCGGTTTCATTAAACCCGATATGGTGAAGGAAGGTGCGGTGGTGATCGATGTTGGGATCCACAGGATCGAAGATCCCTCACGCAAGAGCGGCTATAGACTGGTAGGGGATGTGGACCATGCATCGGTAGCACCCAGGTGTTCACTTATAACACCGGTGCCAGGTGGAGTAGGTCCAATGACCATCACAAGCCTGCTCTTGAACACGCTGAAGGCGGCAAAGGCCAGAAAGTGATCGTCCTTTACGCTTCTTGACGCCGATGCTGCCTACGGCTGGTGCGGAATCAATGCATCACTTTGAGCACCACCGCCACCAATGCCAGCACCAGCAGGATATGGATGAATATGCCGACCACCGCGGATAGCACCATGCCCAATACCCGGGCGGCCAGCAGGATCAAGATCAATATGTTCAAGGCCCGGCCCATGCCCGACATGCACGCACTTTCCATGCCTCACCGTATTCAGCGGAAATTCATTCATGCGTACAACAGCTAAATGGCTCCGCGTATACCTTTGGCCGCACCTCTTCGGAAACCTCCCCAATGAATATAGTGGTCCTCTCGCGGGACGGTAAACTCTACTCCACCAGGCGCTTGGTGGAAGCCTGCGAAGCGCGTGGCCATCACTGCCGCGTGGTCAATCATGTCAAGTGTGATATCCTAATTGAACGAAGGAATCCACAGGTGATCTACAACGGACACGCTCTTACGGATGTGGATGCCATCATTCCCCGGATCGGTGCAAGCGTCACTTTCTATGGCACCGCGGTGGTACGTCAGTTCGAGATGATGAAGGTTTTCACCACCACGGAGAGCCAGGCCCTGGTCCGCAGCCGTGACAAGCTGCGCAGCATGCAGATCCTTACCCGCAGTGGAGTGGGCATACCGAAGACCGTGTTCACCAACTACAGCAAGGATGTGGGTAGCATCGTGGACAATGTGGGCGGGGCACCATGCATCATCAAACTGCTGCAGGGCACGCAGGGACTGGGCGTGGTTCTGGCGGAAACAAAGAAGGCGGCGATCGCCGTGTGCGAGGCATTCAACAGTTTGAAGGCCAGGGTGATCGTTCAAGAATTCATCCGGGAGAGCCGTGGGGTGGATATCCGCGCCTTCGTAGTGGACGGCCGGGTGGTGGGCGCCATGAAACGAACCGGCAGGGAAGGTGAGTTCCGGAGCAACCTGCACCGTGGTGGTACGGCCCAACTTATTGAGCTGAGCCACGAAGAGGAGGTAACGGCCATAAAAGCCGCAAAAGCGCTCGGGCTTCACGTGGCCGGTGTTGATATGCTTCAGAGTGATCGTGGCCCCCTGGTGATCGAAGTGAATTCCAGCCCTGGTCTGGAAGGGATCGAGGCCGCAACTAAACAGGACATCGCCGGGGAGATAGTCAAGTTCATCGAGCGGAACGTCTGAGCCTCATTTCTTGAACAGATGCCTCAGGCCGCGATAGACAGCCAGGAGCATCGCATCAGCATGATCATGGTCCGGCAGGTGATCCAACATGATCTTGGCCTTGTTGGATCCAGGAGCTTCGAATGAGCGCTGCAACGAACTCATCGCAGCGTCCATCTGCTCACCTTCGGCTCCCCAGGCGATGTAGATCCCCGTTCCTTCAGCGATCTCCGGCTGCTTCTGTTGAATGAGGGAGCCCTTGTCCCACCAGAGGCTGGGACTCACCATGATGTAATTGTTGAATGAGCCCGGACTTGTCCTGAGTACCTCCAGTGCGAAGAGGCCGCCAAAGGATTGGCCGATCAGAGTGCTGCTGGCCGCTTGGCCGTAGCGCCTGGTTATCTCAGGTCTCAGTTCGTCGTTCACAAACCGCATGAACCTTTCTGATCCACCGGTGGTCGGAAACTCGAGACGATCCTCCTCGATAGAGGTGGGGTGTGTGAGATCCCGGCGCCGGTCAACATTGGTGATGCCCACCACGAGGGCCTGCGGGATCATTTCCACCCAGGGAAAGCTGGCGAAACGGATCAGTCCACAAACCGGAATGAGATCCTCATCCCATGATCCATCAAGCAGGTAGAACACATGAAGATCACCCTCCGCCTCCGAGGTCCGATAGATGTTGATGGTGCGATCCTCACCAAGGATCTTCGACGGTGTGGTGAAACGCTCACCCAGGATCAGCTGATCTTCCTGGCCATGGACGTGCATGCCCATGATCAATGCGGTGCCCAACAATGTCCTGCGCAACATGCTTCCCCAGATCAGAAATAGCGCTGTATACCCAGGGATAGATCGATGCGGGAAAGGCGCCGGCGTTCCGCCACGGTGAGTGGCACGATCATCTTCCGGCCATCCGTATGCATTTCCAGTTGCTTCAACGTACTGAAGGAATGAGAGAACGAGGCACCGATGGCGAGTTTGTCGCAGATCATTCGATCCATGCTGAAACCATATGAAACTCCCATGGCGCTGCCTTTTTCCGTGTATGGATCGAAATACACGCCCTTGTTCCTGTAGAACATGCGTCCCATGGCTATGCTGGCCATGATCACGGTATTCTGGTCCGCGGTATACATACGGCCGTAAAGGCTAGGCCCAATGAACGCGGTAAGTATGTCATCACTCATCATTCCTGTGCGCGCACCTAGTTGAGACCACTCCGTGATCTCGATCCCACCTCGCGTACGGAAGGCATTCATACGAAGGCCGACACCCAGGTCCTTATGGGTGAAGTAGGCGGCTTCCGCCAGAAGATGATGGCCTTTACCCAGGGCGGCCTTGTAGGAATCGACCTCTTCAATGGGTGAATGGTTCCGCCCGGTCATGAAGCTCCATCCTCCACGCAATGTGAGCATGAACTTCTGCCGGTGCTCCGCACGGCGGCCAACGTAGTCCGGTGTAGGATGCGCCGTGCCGGTGGTGTCAAGGGTCTGTTCGCTGCCCGGGGAACCATCATGCGTGGACCATTGCGCAGAGACGGACAGGGCGAAGAATAAGCAGGTGGTGGCGAGTGAAACCTTCCTCATGGTGGCGGGGGAGGGTGATGATATTGATCGCTCCTAAAATGACATTTTTTGATGGAATAGCCAGGATCTCAATATCAACAGGGGGGATCTTCACTCCGGAAGATGCTCCCCATACCGCCGTACCATCACCTTCACATTCACATCCGGGTATTCCCAAAGCATGATCCAGTGGTTTGGATCCAAGCCTTCAAGATCCCGGTCATATGGTGCTGTGGTAAGTGATCGATCCAGCAGCAGATAGGCATCGGCATCCGGCGCGTGCGCGTAAAAGCCGCCCGGAGGCTTCACGATCTCCACATGCTCGGCAAGCCTTCTTTCTTTATAGAACCGCAGCGTCATCCGAAAGGGCCATGAATGGTCCAATCGGATGGTCTTTCCTTCCGCCCGGGCTTTTGCATCGAGCTTTTCCAGGATCTCCGGCACATATGCTTCATGTTCCCAAAGAAGGGCTTTATATGTGTTCAGTGCTGTGATCGTGTTGATCACCGCGAGCACCAACAACGACCGCATGGCCCAGCGTACCGCGGCATGATCCTGGTAAGTTCCGGCACCCCAGCAGATCGCGAGGATCATTGGCGGGTAGAGGTAGAGAGCACCGCGATCCAATGTATAGAGTGTGCCGAATAGGTGATGCATCAGGATCGATCCAGCAATAGGAAGGAACAGCAGACCAGCCACGAGCAGGAATGCCCGGTCCAACCGCCGTTTCCCCAGAAGCGGCAGGAATGCCAAGAATGGCAATAAAGCCGCAAAAACTGCCACAAGCCACGCGCCCCCCCGATCATAGAGAGTCGCATGGATCAGCGACATCAAAGTATCCTGGAAGATGCCCGAATCACCGCCGTAGTAGAATGCATCGATCTCCAGGAGCCGTTGCAAGGGAAGAAATAGTAGCGCGAACAAGATGATACCAGCGATCACCGTCTCTATGATCATCCGCTTGATCCGATGTCGCTGAAAAAACCATGTGGAAGCAGGAAGGAGCAGGAACATGCTCAACGTGAACAGTAGAAAGGTGAGATTGGCCAGTGGGGCGAGTACAGCAGTGACCAGGGCCGCTGTGCCCATGCGCTGACCCTCCACATGGGCCAGTGCGAAATGGATGGAAAGGAGCTGAAAGGCGAGCCCGAGTCCATAACCTCTCGCCAGACTGAAGAGATCAAGAAGAAATGGGTTGGCCAACAACAGGATGAAGGTGCCATGGGCCAGGATCGCGTTGGGTCGACGTCTGGCGATAAGATGTGCTGCCAGCATGTAGACCAGGCCTGCGATCACGTTCGGCGCCCGCGCAGTGAATAAAGTATCAGGGCCTACGTGGTGGTACAGGATCTTCACCAGCAGCGTATTCAGCAGCTGGTTGTTCGCATCACAAGGCATGCAACGTAAAACATCCCAAACACTGTTCGGGGCGAAATCCATGATCGTCCAGGCTTCATCATAGGTAACGGCCATACCTGCCGCCCGCACCGCCAGATAGATCAGCATTGCCGCACCGATGATGCCATGGATCCACATCACCCGGTGCTGATGCGGCCTGTTCAACCGAGGAGATTCTTAACTGAAACGTCCACTATGAATCTCCCACGGAGGAATTTCCGGCCGAGCAGCACCTGATATTTCATATCACTGCGATCGAACAGGGTGAATTGGGTGCGTACCATATGTCCATTCAAACGCACCCTTGTGCTGATCATGTAGCGCCGGCTGGCTTCACCATTGCTGCTCTTCACCGTGACACGCTTGAATTTCCTGAAGATCTTCGTCTTCCGCTTGCCGCCCATCTGGAACGCCACCACCAATTGGCGCTGCCCGTCCACACGCCGCACCTTCACACGCTGGTAATGGATGGCACTGGAGTAGGCACCGGTATCGATCTTGGCCTCCACACGGCCTATGCCGATGCCAGGCAGTGCGATGTGCTCCAAACGCCCTATGGTCAACTTTTCTCCTGCCATCCGATCGGTGCCGAAATTATATGCCGGCCATGATCGCTGGCCGGGGTGGCTACGGAATGATATCCATCGTCTTTTCAACGGAAAGACCGAACTTTGTGTTCCTTTTGAGCAGATCATGAAGACCATCAACACTTTCGCCCTATCCCTTGTATTGGCCATCGCATGTACCACAGCCTCTTCGGACGTGCTCGCACAGAATGTGAAGAGTTACGGGGAAGCGATCACACCGGAAGGTGCCATAACACCCGATCAATTCATGCAGGCCATGGCCACCACCGATTCGCTCGCCACCAAGTTGGAGGCCGAAGTGATCACCAGTTGCGTGAAGAAAGGCTGCTGGATGGATGTGAAGTTGCCCAACGATGAGGTGATGAAAGTGAAGTTCAAGGACTATGGCTTCTTCGTACCCACACAGGGTTTGGAGGGCAGAAAGGCCATTCTGCAAGGCTACGCCACCAAGGAGACCACCGATGTCGCTACGTTACGGCATTATGCCGAAGATGCTGGGAAGAGCAAGGAGGAAGTGGAGCGCATCACCGAACCGAGTGAGGATCTCTTCTTCATAGCCGAAGGTGTGCTGATCACGTATTGATCCATTGGCATGGAACTCCTTGGCGGCCCTGGCA
>JAEZCB010000144.1 GCA_023412755.1 Bacteroidota bacterium | reverse complement strand
GCCGGTCACGTTCGGCGGCGGTATCACCACCGTGTACGGCTCACGCTCATCGGGCACACTGCGGAAGTAGCCCTTCTCCATCCAGTGGCTGTACCACTTCGCCTCGCTCTGCGCAGGCTCGAAACGTTTTGGGAGTTCCATTGCGGCGGCAAAGGTAGCGGTCCACACAGGCTCCTGGCCTGTGGGGTGGATCGCGGACTTTGACGGGAGGTTGAAGGTTGGGCGGGATCCTGTCAGGTCGTGCCTTCGGCTCCAAGTCCGCGCTCCCTCCGGTCGCTTACGGGCTTTCCGCCTACGGCACTTACGCAGTTGCAGAGTGCGACAAAGTGGTTCCGTTCTCACATCAGTTCATGGGCAGGTACAATTGCGTTCAAGCTGGCGGCTTGTCGGACATTGCGTCTCCAGAAAGAAAGTTGACGATCCCCCGTTCAGATGATCGTTGGGAGGAACAGCCTCCAACCCTCAACCTGTAAAACCTCCAACCTCCCCCTCTGTTGATCTTTTGTTAAGGCCTGCGGCTCATGGAACGGCCGCTCTACTTTCGGCGTTAGAAACACCACCGCTTTACCATGAAGACCATTCTGTTCACCCTTTGCGTCGGCCTGTTCACTGCGGCCGCCATGGCCCAGCCGGAGATGAAACCAGTTGGCGGCAGCGGCCCCATGATACAGGTGGACAAAGAGGTATTGGACTATGGCACCATCAAGCAGGGGTCCAATGGTGAACGCAGCTTCGTGGTCACCAATGTGGGCGATGCCCCCCTTATCATCACCAACTGCCAGGGCAGCTGCGGTTGCACCGTGCCGGAATGCCAGAAGGAGCCGATCAAACCCGGAGCCACCAGCACCGTTACCGTGAAGTACGACACCAACCGCCTTGGCCCGATCAATAAGACCGTTACCATAAACAGCAACGCCACCAATGAACCGGCCAAGCTGGTGAAGGTCGCAGGCAATGTGGAAGGCGATGGCAACGGCCACGAAGGCCATTCGCACTAACCGTGTTAATGTTTTGTTGATCGGCGAAGGCCTCATCCTCAACAGCTAAATTCGCGTTACTGTCCGCAGCAACAACTAAACAGACCATGAAAAAGCTTCTGCTCTCCCTCGGCCTCAGCGCCGCTTTCCTCGGCGCCATGGCGCAGGACAATGCCAAGCCCGTAGGTGGCCAGGGCCCCATGATCTCCGTTGATAAGGAGGTGCATGACTATGGTACCATCGCACAAGGCGCCAATGGCACCTGCGAGTTCAAGGTAACCAACACGGGCGATGCTCCCTTGATCCTTACCAATTGCAAAGGCAGCTGCGGCTGTACCGTGCCCAAGTGCGATACCGAGCCCATCAAGCCCGGCCAGAGCACCATGATCACCGTGAAGTACGATACCAAGCGCGTAGGTCCGATCAACAAGAGCGTCACCATAAGCAGCAATGCCACCAACGCTCCCGAGAAGATCGTGCGTATCAAGGGCACCGTGGAAGCATCCACCGCCGATACGCCCACCTCGCCCCTGCGTGAGCAGAGCCCCATGGCCCCCGTGGAGAACTGATCGACGAACAATTCTGTGAGACCCCTCCCCACCGGAGGGGTTTCTTTTTGCACTGGAATGGCGCCATACGCGCGCAATGGCGAACTTCGCGGCCGAAAACGATCCCCCAATGCCATCGATCTCCACCAAAGGACGGCAAATGCCGGCCTCCCCCATTCGCAAGCTTGTTCCCTTTGCCGAGGAGGCGAAGAAGCGCGGCACAAAGGTGATCCACCTGAACATAGGCCAGCCGGATATCGAAACGCCTTCCGTGGCCCTGGATGCCATTCGCAACCTGGACCGCAAGGTGATCGAGTACAGCCACAGCGCCGGCTATGAGAGCTACCGCCGGGGGCTGGCGAAGTACTATGCCGCACACGGGATCGATGTAACACATGAACAGATCATTGTGACCAATGGCGGCAGCGAGGCACTCATGTTCGGCATGATGGCCTGCTTCGAGGAAGGCGATGAACTGATCATTCCCGAACCATACTACGCCAACTACAACAGTTTCGCCATTGCCGCCGGAGTGAAGGTGGTGCCCCTGCGCACCAGCATCACCGACGGGTTCTCACTGCCGGAGATCAAGGAATTCGAAGCGCTGATCACGCCCCGCACCAAAGGCATCCTGATCTGCAATCCAGGCAACCCCACAGGCCGCATCTATGAGTTGAAGGAACTGCAGACACTGCGCGATATCGTGAAGAAACACGATCTCTTCCTCTTCGCCGATGAAGTGTACCGCGAGTTCTGCTACGATGGTGCCGAACACTTCAGCACCATGCGGCTGGATGAGATCGAAAAGAACGTGGTGCTCATTGACAGTGTGAGCAAACGCTACAGTATGTGCGGTGCGCGTGTGGGTGCTTTCATCACGCGCAACGAGGAGTTGTATGATGCGGTGCTATGCATGGCGCAGGCCCGGCTCAGCCCGCCCACCTTCGGTCAGATCGCGAGTGAAGCGGCCCTGGCCACGCCACAGAGCTATTTCGATGGTGTGGTGAAGGAGTACAAGGCCCGCCGCGACATACTCGTGGATGGCCTCAATACCATAGACGGTGTATTCTGTCCTAAACCCACGGGCGCCTTCTACTGTGTGGCCGAGTTGCCGATCGATGACAGCGACACCTTCTGCCAGTGGCTGTTGGAATCATTCGCGTTGGATGGGCATACGCTGATGATGGCCCCCGCCACTGGTTTCTATGCCGATCCTGCCAGCGGCCGCAAGCAGGTGCGCCTGGCTTATGTGCTGGAGCAGGAACTTTTGAAGAAGGCGGTGGATTGCCTGCGCGCGGCTTTGGAGCAGTATCCGGGAAGGATCCGGGAGCAGGCAAAGGCCCACGCTGCGAGGTGATACGGCATGATCTGGCCCACCAGCTGGGCTGGTGCTGCCGTAGCACGGTGGGATCCATGGGTATCTGCTGCATTCGCACGCATGGATAACCACATGATGCGTTCCCACCCAACATCCGGCCGAACCTCCTTTCTTTGCCGCGCCCTCCAATGGGTCATAGCAGCTTATGGAACCAGTGGCGAAGAAGAGGTCCGGGATAGATAAATTCCTAACATTCGTAGAGCGGGTGGGCAATGCTTTGCCGCACCCGGCCACGCTCTTCGCTGGATTCGCACTGCTGGTGGTAGTGCTGAGTTGGCTGGTAAGCCTCACGGAGGTGAGCGTGGTGCATCCGGGTACAGGTGCCGAGATCCGGCCCTTCAACCTGATCAGCACCGAGGGTCTGCACATGATCCTCACGAAGATGGTGGTGAACTTCACCGGCTTCGCACCACTCGGTACCGTTCTGGTGGCACTGCTGGGTATCGGGATCGCAGAGGGCAGCGGCCTGATCGGAGCGGTATTGCGGGCCGTGGTGCTGGCATCGCCGAAGAAGCTGCTTACGTTCGTGATCGTATTCTCGGGCGTACTGTCCAACACGGCAAGCGAAGTGGGTTATGTGCTGCTGGTGCCCCTGGCAGCGGTGATCTTTCTTGCCGCTGGGCGGCATCCATTGGCCGGATTGGCCGCGGCCTTTGCCGGCGTTAGCGGCGGTTACAGCGCGAATCTTCTGCTGGGCACCATCGACCCATTGCTATCCGGGCTCAGTGAAGAGGCCGCACGCATCGTGGATCCCGCCTATTCGGTGAACCCGGCGTGCAACTACTACTTCATGTTCGTGAGCACCTTCATCATCGCTGCATTGGGCACCTGGGTCACGGAACGGTTGGTGGTGCCGCGGCTTGGTGAATATGCCGGTGATGAGAGGCCGGAGGAGATACGCGGAGCGACCGCCGAAGAGAAACGCGGCATGTGGTGGGCCTTCATCGCCATTCTCCTTTTCGTGGCGTTCATTCTAGGTGGTTTGCTACCCCAGGACGGTTACCTGCGTGATCCAGAGACAGGGAACATCCTTCATTCGCCATTCATGAGCGGGATCGTGGCGCTTATCTTCCTAAGCGCAGCTGTGGCAGGTATCGCCTACGGGATCGGGGCAAAGACTTTCCGCAACGACAGCGATGTGATGAAGGGCATGAGTAAGAGCATGGAAACGCTGGGCAGCTACATCGTGCTGGTGTTCTTCGCGGCTCAGTTCGTGGCCTACTTCAATTGGACCAACCTCGGCCTGATCATGGCGATCAAGGGTGCGGGTGTGCTGCAGGCTTCCGGCCTGGGGCCCATTCCGCTCATGCTCGCTTTCGTACTCGTCAGTGCCATCATCAACCTGGTCATGGGCAGTGCTTCGGCCAAATGGGCCATCATGGCACCGGTTTTCATCCCCATGTTCATGCTGTTGGGATATTCACCCGAACTCACGCAGATGGCCTATCGCGTGGGAGACAGTGTAACGAACATCATCAGCCCGATGATGAGCTACTTCGCGT
>JAEZCB010000060.1 GCA_023412755.1 Bacteroidota bacterium | reverse complement strand
GGTCGAATTGTGCCAGCTTCAACGCGATCAGGTAGGTCTTCTGCTGGCCTTGTGAACCGTACTTCTTCAAGGGCCTGCCATCAATGGTGAAGATCAGTTCATCCTTATGGATGCCCACACCAGTATGTTGCGCCAGCCTGTCCCGCTCCCAACTTGCCCGCAACAACGCTCTGAACGGAGCCTCCTGGAGCTGGCTCATGTAGGTGAGTGCCACCTTCTCCGGACCGGAACTGATGCTGGTATAATGCAACTCCAGCAACCGCACCAACTCCTGCATGAAGGAGGCACGTACCTGGTGCACCACGCTTCCATGCTCGATCAATTGCTCATCCCAGGGTTCCAGCGCCTCCATGGATACCACCACCGATACCCTCACACTTGAAGAGGCGATCTCACATGTGCGCACCTTTCATGATGCCTTTGGGATCCCCAATGCCAAAACACCTGTTGCCGCCATTGGGGATCGGGAGGCATTGCTTCGCTACAAACTGATCCGCGAAGAGAATGAGGAATACCTGGATGCGGCGTTGCGCGGGGATCTGGTGGAGGTGGCCGATGCCTTGGGCGACATCCTTTACATTCTATGCGGCACCTTGTTGAAGCATGGACTGCAGCATAAGATCGATGAGGTGTTCCGGGAGATCCAGCGCAGCAACATGAGCAAACTGGATGCGGATGGAAAACCCATCTACAGAGAGGATGGCAAGGTGATGAAGAGCGAGAAGTATTTCAGGCCGGACATAGCGGCCATCCTTGCCCGTTGATCATTCATCTTCTTCACGCACCTTTATACGGTACGCGAAGGTGATGCCATAGACCACATTCTGGATACGAACGAACCGGTCGAAGGGTGTAAGGCTGGTCTGTGCGCGTACATCGAAAGCCCAGCGAGGTCCCTGGAAACCCATTCCCACCAGACCACTGAACTGCAGCCGGCGAATATTGTTCCCCACCTGATAACGGCCATCGATGATCTGCCGGCCATCCTGCCATTGTTGGAACCGGCCGTTAATGAAATAGCCCAGGCTGGGCCCACCTAGGAGATACAATCCATCTTGACCCTCTGTGTAGATCTTAAACAGGATCGGTACTTCGGCGTAGTTGAATGAGGCTCGGGTGCGTGTGGCAAGCGCGGGATTGCGATACGTGAAACCCTTGGTCATGTAAAGGATCTCCGGCATTATGCTTACCTGCCGGTGTACCCTTCCTTCAAAATGCCAGCCCGCGATCGGACCAGGCATCAGGTTGGAGGTGTTCCGGAAAAGCCCACCAACACTTTGGGTGGCCAACCCCAGCCCGAGGCGGGGCCCATTCTGGGCATGGATACCAATGCCCGCCAGAATGCATAAGGGAAGGATGATGCCGCGCATGCCGCGAAGTTCGCGAATCTTCGGCTTCGGTGATCTTTGACGCCGATCCATTCAACCCTACCCGGGACATCCTCCATTCGGGTGGATATGAAAATGTCATGAAAGCAATCGGGCGGGATCATTATATCTTCGCCCGCAAACAACAATAGCATGAAACACATTACTCTGTTCGCCGCAATGGCATTTACCCTGAGCCTCAATGCTCAGGTGGTCGATGGAAGCTTCGAGGCCGGTATAGGTGCTGGTACTTGGGAAGAAGCCTCTGTGAATTTTGGCACTCCGTTATGTGACGCCGGTTGTGGTACGTGTGGCGGACCATGTGTGCCCCGTACAGGTGATTTTTACGCTTGGTTCGGTGGTAATAATGGTCCTGAGACTGGCTCTGTATCCCAGGATGTGAACATTCCCGCTGGTACGAGCGCACAGATCCTCATGTGGGTCAAAATGCCTGCCTTGGGAGATGGATCGGATAACAACTACTTGCGTCTGGTCGTTGATGGTAATGAGATCGATCGGTTGACCCCGGCTGATTCCGTGACTTATCAGGCCGCTTACACTGTTTGGGCGGTTCCAGTTGATGCGTACGCGGATGGCGGGGTCCATACCGTTCTGATCGAAGGTGTTCAAGCCGTACAGGGCTTCAATGTTCTTGTAGATGATGTTTCCCTGTTCGTTGATGGAACTGAGATCGTTGGTCTGTTCGAGAATGAGAACCTTTCTGGAGTATCGATCTACCCCAATCCTGCCAACGATGTGATCAACTTCTCCTTCAACAATCTTTCCGGTAATGTGCAGGTGAGCGTTGTTGATCTGACCGGTAAGCTTGTGGTACGCAAGCAGTTGAATGATGTCTCTGGACGTCTCTTTCAGCTTGATACCAAGCAGTTCGTGCAGGGATTGTATATGATCAGCGTTCAGCAGGATCAAAAGATCTTCACTGAGCGTGTGATCGTAGCTCACTGAGATAGTTCAAACTGAGAAAAAATGCATCGGTATTTACCGGTGCATTTTTTTTTGTGAAAACATTAGCCATGAAAACACGAACTTTTTTCGCGGAGGTTGGAATAAGGTGTTTGACGCTATTTGTAATGGGGGTGCTACAGTTGGTCTTTTCGCTCAGAGCACAATGAATTTGACAAACGCAACAGCGGATCAATACGCCGTTCACTCTATTATGCGTCCACGTGCCATCCACATGCTACGTCCGTAGTTTCGATGATCTTAGGCGCGAATGGGAACATTAGTTACACTCCGCCAAGTGGAAATGTGATCATAAGGATCCGTGTGACTTGTCGATCGAGTTCCACTACTTTAACCAATTGGTATTGTAACACAACACCTAACTGGAATCCTGCGACGCCAATGGGTTGTTCTGGATATATCATCTGGTTCCATGGTCTGCTGAACAACATGAGGATCGACTACACTTAATCACAACTTTTTACCACTAAGAAGCCCGGCCAATTCGGCCGGGCTTTCTTGTGGTACTACAATAATGGATCACCGCCCGGCCTTCAACGCCGCCATCTTCAACAAGGCCACGGCGCACTCCACGCCTTTGTTGCCGTGCTTGCCGCCGCTGCGGGCGCGGGCCTGTTCCATGGTATCGTCCGTAAGCACACCGAAGATCACCGGCAGGCTGAATTTGAGGCCTACTTCCATGATGCCCTGGGTGGTACCCTGGCACACGAAATCGAAATGAGGTGTTTCGCCACGCACTATGCTGCCCAGGCAGATCACGCCATCAAGTCCACGGGATTCAAGCAGGAATTGCGCACCTGCGGCCAGTTCGAAACTGCCCGGCACCCAAACCTCCACGATGTCCTCCTCCCGCACATCATGCGCCAGCAGGGTTTCTCTGGCGCCGCGGCGAAGGGCATCTGTGATATCGAAGTTCCATTCACTCACCACCAGCCCAAAACGAAGACCAGCGCCACTGGGGACGCTGGCCGGATCATACTGTGAAAGGTGCCTGGTGGCCGTGGCCATGATCAGCGGGCGCTGGCGGCGGCCAAACCAGCGTACTTGCGCGCTTGATTGGCATCGGCGCTCGTTGGGAACTCGTTGGCCACACGCTCGAAATGCTTCTGAGCCGCTCCCGTGTTCCCGAGCTGTTGCTGCAGGATGCCGGCCTTCATGAGGTACATGGGTGTGGTGAACTCATTGGTCACCATGCCTGCGGCCTTTTCGAACTGCTTCACGGCTTCCTGTGGCCTGCCGAGCTCCACAAGAGCGTCGCCGATGTTCCCAACGGCCATCACGCGCAACACATCATCATCCAGATCGGCCTCCTGGTAATGCTGGATGGCTGCTTCATATTCACCCTGCTGCATATGGATGGTGGCGATGTAGTAATGGGCCAGATCACCGGAGGGGGTACTGCCATAACGATCCGCGATCTCCAGGAAGCCCGGCCACTGGTCATCGCCATTCAAGGCCAGATTGAAGGAATCCACCTCGAAGTAATACTCTGCCTTCCACATCATTTCGCTGGCACGGGCAGCCTGTGGTTTGGCAACGAACTGGCGATAGGCGAGGAGACCGCCGACCACCACAAGGATGGCGACCACACCAATGGTGATGGCCTTTTTGTTCCGGTCCAGAAAAAGCTCGGTGCGGGTGTACACTTCACCGAGGTCCACATCCTTGCTTTCGAGCGTGTCGTTGGTGGTCTTCTTGCTCATGATCCAGGTAGCTGCACTTTCAACAGCATCTTGCCTTGAAAAAGCGCGGCCGCAAATCTAGGCCTTTTACCCGAACGATCATATGCCCGAAGGCATTGTAGCGTCAATATTTTCAGGCGGTGCGCGTATGGTCCGTCACTTACCCTTTCCCGCGCCGCCACCAGCCGCCATGGTGTACCTTTGATGCTTCGCATGGGCTTCCACATCTCGCGGCTCAAACTGCTCCATTTCAGGAATCATCAGGAGGCGGATCTGCCACTGGGCCCGCAGGTGAATTGTTTTGTGGGACCCAACGGGGTAGGCAAGACCAATTTGCTGGATGCCGTGCATTACATCTCGCTGAGCAAGAGTTACTTCGGGAATGAAGATGCGCCGAACATCCAGAACGGCGAGGACTATTTCATGATCCAGGCCCAGGTGCATACGCAGGCGGGCGATGATACCCTGCTTTGCAGCGTGCGGAAGGGCCAGCGCAAAGTATTGAGCCGCAATAAGAAGGAGTATGATCGCATGGCCGAGCATATCGGGCGGTATCCGGTGGTGATGATCACACCCTACGATGGACAACTGGTGCTGGAAGGGTCCGAGACCCGGCGCCGTTTTCTGGACGGCCTCATCGCCCAGTTCGACAAGGAGTACCTGGGTTCCTTGATCCGATACAACCGTGCGCTCATGCAACGCAACACCATGCTCAAGCGATTCGCGGAACAGGGTTGTGGATCACTGGAAGCGCTGGAACCCTGGGATGAACAATTGATCGAGCATGGAAGCATGGTGCACCAGGTACGTGCCTCCTTCATGCAGGAGTTGGTGCGGTTGCTCGAGGTGCATTATACCAGCATCAGTTCCGGTCCGGAGAAGGTGGCACTAACCTACATGAGCCAACTCCAGGAGGCTCCGCTAAGAGAATTGTTGCGGGGAAGTTGGGAGCGGGACAGGCTGGCGCAGCATACTGGTGTGGGCATCCATAAGGATGAACTGATCTTCACCATTGATGGCAGGCCCTTGAAGAAGTACGGTTCACAAGGCCAGCAGAAGACCTACCTGATCGCGTTGAAGCTGGCACAATTCGACC
>JAEZCB010000023.1 GCA_023412755.1 Bacteroidota bacterium | reverse complement strand
CGCTCCAATTCCCGGATGTGCGCATGGTGTATGCTATCCGCGGCCGCCTGTGTGTACGCGGATGAAAGCAGGGTGGCGTGGAGTGCGGCCATGCGTGCGAGGAGCATCCCACGCAGGCCTGGTTCGGCAAGTAGTTGCGGCACGTAGGGTGTTTCCACGGTGAAACTCGTGGCCATTCTACCCACGGTGTGATCGGCCACCGGCGCCCAGATGTCCATGTCGTAGAGCACCCATTTCCAGCGGCCATCCTTTTCGCGCGGCCGGTAGCAGCGTACGTTCAGGTCATGGTCCGCGCGCCCGGTGAATAGGTCCAGGCAGGCGAGGTCCACCAGGCTTCGCAGATCGAAGTACCGGTCCAGGCTATCGGCCGGTGCACCATTCAACAGCAACTCCAGTCCGCGCCTGAAATGCTGGTCCCTGCCGCTGATCGGCGTGTATGCCGGGCCATCGAGCACATCCACCGCTTCGGCGCCCGCCACATGCTTCAGCCATTGCGCATCCTTGGGCGGCATCCAGCGGTACAGGCCATGGTAGCCACCGTTGATGTACAGCGGCATGGGCAGGGAGCGCTGCACGGCCAGGTGCAAGGCGGGGTGGGAGGCGATCACCTCCATGAGCACGTTGCGCAGGAACGCATCGGGCGATGCATCGGCCCGCAGGATGCCTTCCCTGTAGGTGCCCCCATCGGAGAAGGTGAAGCCATCCTGCGGACTGTCATACCTGTTACGCATGTATACCTTGAATGACCGCTTTTCCAATGCACGCGAACCGCTGCCATTGATCCGCAGCCCCACGGGAACCGATCTGCCGTTGTGTTGGATGAAAGCCGGCCGTTCCCACTCCCGCCCACTACGGGTGTGGTTGGCTTTTTCACCATCTGAATGAATGCCCGTTACCTGGTCCCAGAGGTCTTTTTCCGCGATGGTGAGCGAGATGCATTCGGTGGATGGAGCCAGAAAAGTGTGATGGAACTCCCTTCCACCTAGTCCTTCCGCCGTGAATGCACGGGCGCGGATCACCGTAGCCTCGGTGATGGTAAGTGGTCTGGTGTAAAGCTGGCCGTGTTTCGGCTCTGGGGCACTTCCGTCGGTGGTGTAGAAGATCAGCGCGTTCTCAGCGGAAAGAGTGAGTTCGAGCGGCCATTCGTCCGAAGGTCCATGGCTCGCGGCGATCTGCGGTGGCCGCTGGGTGGAACCAGTGGAAAGATCGTTCGGCAGGCCGGGTGTGGGTTCTGCGAAGTAGCCCCAGCTTTTGGCCCCATCGGTAACCCGGCCCATGCTCTGTCCGGGACGCAGGTCCTTCCAGGTGAACACATCGAGAATGGTGGCTCCATCGGCATCGATCAGCAACAGTGTGCCCCCGGTACGGGGCAGTTTGAAGCCGATGTGGTCCGCACCTTTTTCGGGATGTCCATCCATCCACAGGGTCCGGTTGCCATTTGGGAGCACCTTCAATGGCGCATCGATCACATGCTGCCTTCCGGCGATCACCAGGCGCATGCCCAGCAGATCGATGGTGCGCGTGCCAGGATTATGGATCTCCACCCAGTCCGGCGTGGTACCGTCGGGAGCGGAAATGGTGCCGTGGTTGGAGGCCTGCAACTCATTGATCAGCGGCGTATGCTGTGCACCCGCGGCAAGGGCGATGGAAAAGCAAATGGCGGCAGGGAGGGTCCTCACCGGCCGAAATTAGGAGGTTGCGGGTTCACAGCGCATTGCGGGTGACGTAATAGCGCCATGCCGCTATGAGTTTCTGGGTGTTGGATAAACGGGAAAGATCCTTCTCCCACAGCTTGGGGAGAAGGATCTTATTGGCCTTTGCCAGCGAACGAAAGAGCATCTTCTTCAGCTTCGCTGGCATTCTCATTGATCAATCGATGATGACATCCACATCGTCGCGGTCGCGACCTGGATCGCCGATACGCACGGTATCTCGCTTGTCACTATGATCCTCGCGATCCACGCGATCGTTCACCGTGCCGTCTCCGCCCGTATCGCGGCCGCCCTCATCGGTGCATGCTGTCAAATCAGGTATTGCCGCCACAACCAGGATCCAAATGAATTTTTTCATGACGAATAGTTTTAAGTATCTGGAAGGTGCAACAGCATGTACCATGCCGATACGGGTCACTTCTCACCCACCATTTCATACAATTCCTTCAGATCCGGTGTCAGTATGATCTCCGTTCGCCGGTTGCGCGCGCGGCCTTCCGGGGTCTTGTTGGGTTCCACTGGAATGAATTCCCCACGTCCTGCGGCCGTTACGCGCTGCGGATCCACCTTGTTGTCCACAGTAAGGATGCGTACGATGCTTGTAGCGCGGGCCGTGCTCAATTCCCAGTTGTCCTTGAAACGGCCTCCTGAGGCCAGTGGAATGCTGTCGGTATGGCCTTCCACCAGCACGCCGATATCGGGATTCGCTTTTAGCACTGTGCTCAGCTTGCCCAGTGCTTCCTTGCCTTTGGGGTCCACTTCGGCGCTGCCGCTTTTGAAGAGGAGGTTCTCCTGAAGGCTCACATATACTTTTCCCTCCTTCATGGTAACGGTGAGTTCATCACTGCGGAAACTACCCAAGGCATCCGCCACCTTCTTGCGCAGGCCTGTCAAAGCGGCGGTTTGTGCCTCAAGCTTGCGGTTCAGATCGTCCATGCGGCGCGCCTTGTCCATGAGTTCGGATTCCTTCTGGGCGAGCAACTGGTCCCTGTCGCTCAGCGTAGCGCTGGTCCGGAGCAGTTCGTTGCGCGTATTCTCCAGACCCTCTTGTGCGCGGCCCAATTCCCCCTCCAGACCTGCGACCTGCCCTTCCAGCTCCCCTATCCGTGTGACATGGCCAAGACTATCCTTTTGTAGCCTGGACACGTGCGCTGAGGCTTCGGTGAATTTTTTCTTGGAAACACACCCTGGAAGTATGGACACCGCGAGAGCAAGCAGTGGAAACAGTTTTTGGATCGTCATTGCGAACTGGAATTCGTTGTAAAGTTGCCTGGTCCACGGGTGCAGGAGAGGGCCAGCTGCGGTGAGTTATCCTCAGTGGATGACTAATTCACGCGCTTCAGTGGTGCTCAAGCCCACATTGCTCTTCCGGTAATTCGATCTCGATGGTGGCATGATCGATGCCCATGGAAGCGAGCAACGCCCGGGCTTCCTGTTTCGCGCGCAATGCTTGGCGTAGGCCGGTTTCCTCTACCACCAGATGTACCGTGTGTACCACGTATTCGCCATCCAGTGTCCATGCGTGCTGATCATGCACGTCCACCACGTGAGGAAGCGCCATCAACCGATCGCGCATTTGTTGTGGATCGATCCCGCGTGGCTGGGCCTGCATCAAGATCTTGGTGCCCTGGCGCAAGGTGCCGATGGCGCGGTAGAGGATATAGAGGCTTATGGCCATGCTGAGCAAGGGATCAAGTCTTGCGAAGCTGGTGAAATGCATGACCACGGCGCCGATCAAGACCGCCAGCCAGCCAAGCACATCCTCCATCAAATGCAGGTAGGCGCCCTTCTCGTTGAGGCTTGTGCCGCCGTGTAGCACCCATGCGGCGATGCTGTTCATGAGCAGGCCGAAGATGCCGATGAGGATCATACCGCGCGTATGCGGCAGCACCGGTTCGAACAGGCGCGGTATGGCGAAGGCGAACACCAGTATGGATCCGATGATGAGCATGCCGGCCGCGAGCCATCCGCCAAGCATGCTATAGCGGCCGTATCCATAGCTGTAGCGTGCATCGCGGCCGCGCGCGGCGAGGCCCTGCAGGTACCAGGCCGCGCCAAGGATCACACTGTCGCCGAGATCATGCAAGGCATCGGTGAGCACCGCGATGCTTTGTGTCCATACACCGCCGATCGCTTCGATGATGGTAAAGGCGAGATTCAGGAAGAAGGCGATGCGCAGGGCCCGGGTGCTGTGGGGCACGTGATGGTGGCCGTGTTCATGGGAATGTGCATGCCCTGCTGCCACCATGCGAAGGTATGTGCCACCTGGAACTGACTAAACAGCGATCAACCTGCCCGTGCGCTGTGCCAGTTTGCCACGGACACCCTCGAAATGCATCTTCTGTCGCATCAGTTCCGGCACTTGTTCCAGATCAGCGGCATCCTTGATCTGTGAGGAAAGATCGACAAGCATCTTCTGCACGCGACGCAATTTCAGGATATCCACCATGTAGATCAACAACTCTTTCAGTTCCTCATCCTCGGTCTTCACATGGATCTTGTGCCGTTCCTTCCAGTTGGGGCTCAGGTGGTATTTCTCTGAGAGCAGGTCGATCACCAGGTGTTTCCATTCCTCCTCGCCTTTATCTATGTAATGTGAATGATCCACTCTTTCGCCCAGGTTTGACCGGTGCCGGTAATCGAGGTAAATGGCATTGAACAGGGGGTGATCGAACAACAGATCATCATGCGCCAGGAGTTCGAATAAGTATTCAGCGAAGCTGATGTTCTCCTCTACCAATTGATCGTTCTCGTCCTGGTATTTGATCCGCAGCGTCTGTTGACCATACTTCAATAACATCCTTAATAATTCACGCTCCTGTAATGCGGTCCCCAGATCTTCTACGACCTCCGGCTGCGGCGCTGCGATGCTTGGTGCCAGTTGCTCCTCCGGCACATAGGCACCCTCACCGAGGTCCTTGCGGAACTTGCGGCGAAGCACCTTGTTCATTTCACTGATCAGCGCCTGTTCATTCACCGCCAGCATGCGGCTGCACTGTTGCACGTACAAGGAGCGCAATACCAGATCCGGCACCAGGGCGATGCTTTCCACGATCTCATGGATCGCTGCGGCCTTCTTCACCGGATCGTCGCCACAGTCGGCCATCAGCAGGCCTGCCTTGAAAACAAGGAAATCCTGTGCGTTCTCCGTGAGATAGGCCGTTACCTCGCTGTTGCTGCGGCTCTTCGCGTAGCTGTCCGGATCCTCGCCTTCGGGGAAGGTCACCACCTTCACATTCAGCCCTTCCTTCAGGATAAGATCGATCCCACGAAGGCTGGCCTTCATGCCGGCAGCATCCCCATCGTATAGGATGCATACGGTGGGTGCGTAGCGCTTGATCAGGCGCACCTGTTCTTCGGTGAGGCTGGTGCCGCTGCTGGCCACCACGTTCCGGATCCCCGCCTGGTGCAGGCTGATCACATCGGTGTAGCCTTCCACCAGATAGCAGAGCGCCTGCTCCACGATCGACTTCTTCGCCTGGTAGATCCCATAGAGCGACTTGCTCTTGATGTAGAGCAGGCTCTCAGGGCTGTTGAAATATTTCGGAAGCTTTTTGTCGCTCTTGAGGGTGCGCGCCCCAAAGGCGATCACCTGGCCGCTTAGGCCGTGCACCGGGAAGGTGACCCGGCCCTGGAAGAAATCCCAAGGTGTGCCATCATCACGCCGCTTTATCCAGCCGGCCTTTTCCAGCATGTCCGGGTTGAAGCCGTTGGCCAGGGCCGCAGTGGCGAAAGCATTGCCTTTCTCCGGCACATAGCCAAGGCCGAACTCGCGGATCGTCTGGTCGCTGAAACCGCGTTCATGGAAATAACTCAGCCCGATGCGGCGGCCTTCTTCTCCTTCCCAAAGTTGTTCGCTGCTCCACTTCTGCGCCCAAGTCTGCACCACGGCGAGGCTTTCTCGCTCGCTTTGTTCCAGCTGTTGCTCGGGCGACTGCTCCTCTTCGGGAAGATCGACGTTGTAGCGCTTGGCCAGCCAGCGGATCGCCTCCACATAGCCCAGGTGCTCGTGCTTCATCAGGAAGCCGATGCTGTCGCCACTCTCTCCACAGCCGAAGCATTTGAAGATGCCCAGAGTGGGATTCACATTGAAGGAAGGCGTCTTCTCGTTGTGGAACGGGCATAGGCCGAGGTAGCGCGGACCTTTCCGCTTGAGCGCCACGAACTCGCCCACCACTTCCTCCACGCGTGCAGCTTCCTTTACTTGCTGTATGGCTTGGGGCTGGATCAAGGTTCTGGCGGCGGGGCCGTGAATTTAGGTGAGCTGGATGGAGCGGAGGATGGTGGTTGATAATGATCCCAATAAGTCTCTTGATCTGGTTGAAAACTACCTTCGAACGCCCATGCCCACCTCCTTCCTCGGCCAGCCACATCCGTTCGAGCGGTCTCTTTCGCGCAGGCTGAAGCGTGCCTTGGCGGTGGGTTTCTTCATTGCCGCGTTCCTTGGCGTGTTCCAGCCCTTCGGGCTTGGCACCTATCCCGAGCCTTGGACACTGGCCTCGGGGTATGGGCTTGTCACGCTGTTCGCCATGGTTACCATCGATGTGGTGCTTCTGCTCGTACGGCCAGATCCCGAGCGATGGACACTGGGAAGAGAACTTCTGTCATCCAGTATGAACATCCTGTTGATCGGCCTGCTGAACGCGGTCTATTCCGCCTGGATGGGCATCGCTGGATTCAGCCTGGTGAACATCGGCCTTTTTACCCTCTACACTTTCGCCGTGGGCGTTTTCCCAATAACGGCCATTGTGCTTATCGGCTTTCAGTGGAAAAAGACCCACTTCGCGAAGGAGTCTGAAACGATCAACGTGGAGTTGCGGGAGGTGCCACACGAGGTGCCACAGAAATCGGATCAGGAGGTCGTGTTGCTAGTGGGGGAGAATCAGAACGAGCAGTTGCAGGTGTCCAGAGTTGATCTGCTGTACCTGAAAGCATCGGATAATTATGTGGAAGTGTTCCACCGGAAAAAAGTGGTTGAGCGGGTGTTGCTCCGCGGCTCGCTGCGTTCATTCGAAGACCAATTGGAACAGTGGGCGAATTTTCTGCGCTGCCACAAGAGCTACATCGTGAATCTGGATCGGGTGGAGCGTGTGAGCGGCAACGCACAAGGGCTGCGGCTGCACCTGGAACAGGGTGCTGGGGAGGTGCCGGTATCGCGGGCGCTGACCGCCGAGGTGCGGCAACGGCTTACCGTTCACCCCGGCACAGCTTCCCATTCGTCCCAAAGCCTTCCCGCTTCTCCCAACGCCTGAGGGTCATCCCTTTAATCTGGAAATCGGCCTTTGGCTCCATTCCATTTGCGGTCTCAACACGGATCGCCAATGGAACACCTGAAGACCGCCGTACTCGCCATCCACATCATGGGTGGCAGCATCGCACTCATCACCGGCCTGTTCAATATGATCGCCCGCAAGGGTGGACCCCGCCATAGAATGGCTGGTACCATATTCACCTGGGCCATGCTCGCCGTAGCCTTTTCGGCGGTCATCCTTTCCTTTTACATCAACAGCCTGTTCTTTTTCAGCCTGGGCATCTTCACCTTCTACATGACCTGGAATGGAAGCCGATCCGCCGCCCTGAAGAAGGTGGTCTTCGGGTTGAATGATCGGATCGTGCTGG
>JAEZCB010000008.1 GCA_023412755.1 Bacteroidota bacterium | reverse complement strand
TGCACTCACGACGCTCTACTACCCAAGCGCACAGGACAGCATCGCGGGATCGGTGACACTGACCGTGGCCACCATGGGTACGGCGCCTTGCGCGGCGGCGAACGATGCACTTACGATCACCTTCGGTGGCGGGCTTGCCGCTGATGCCGGACAGGATGTGATCGCCTGCAGCACCGTGCCTGAGATCGCACTGGAAGGAACCGTGGATGGAACGACGACGGGTATCTGGAGCACGACCGGCACAGGAACGTTCACCCCGTCGGCGATCGACCTGAACGCCACATACATCCCTGGTCCGGCTGATTTCGTGATCGGCGATATCGCACTGATCCTTACCACCACGAACAACCAGGGATGCACTCCGGGTAGGGATACATTGATGGTGCATTATGATGTGCCCCCGGTGGTGAACGCCGGCATCGACCGGCTGCTGTGCGATGGCCTGGAAGATGTACAGCTTGCGCCGAACGTGCAGCATGCTGCGAGCGTCCAGTGGGCGACCACCGGTACGGGCACCTTCAACCCTGATGCCACCGTGTTGAATGCGATCTACATGCCGACGGCTGCGGACAGCATCGCAGGTGGCGTACATCTGATCCTTACCGGTATCGGCAACGGTGTCTGTGGCGATCGCACCGATTCCGTGTTCATCGATATCGGTCCGACCCGGATCGCAAATGCCGGGATCGATCATACCATCTGTGCCGATGGAAGCACCATCGCCCTCAGCGGGTCGATCATTGGAGTAAGCGGTGGAGTATGGAGCACTTCCGGCACCGGCACGTTCCAACCCGATGCCACCACCCTGAATGCGACTTATGTACCCAGTAATACCGACCTGGTATTCCAGCAGCTGCAGTTCGTGCTCGCCACCACAGGCAACGAAAGTTGCCCAGCGGCCACCGATACTGTGATCGTTTCGTTGCAGCAACCGCCGGTAGTGGATGCGGGCAACGATCAGAACACCTGTGATGCGATGCTCCCGGTGGAATTGGGCGCAAGCTTCAGCAATGCGGGTGGCGTGCTATGGAGCACGAATGGTGCTGGCGGCTTCACCAGCGATCCAGCGCAGGCGAACACGACCTACCAGCCTGTTGCTGCGGATGAGAATGCCCAGCAGGTGCAGTTCACCATCACCACCACCGGCAACGGCTTCTGCCCAGCCGCAATGGATACGATCACGCTCTCCTTCGTGAATCCGCTCACGGCAGCGTTCACGAATGGCATCGCCTGCGCCAACGCTCCGACAGTGTTGACCGATGCCAGCTCCACCACAGGATCACCGATCATCGGCTGGAATTGGACGTTCGCTGATGGATCCACAGCTGCAGGCCCGCAGGTGGAGCATCCGTTCACCACACCTGGGCAGCACGCTGTGATGCTCACGGTTTACGCACAGAACAACTGCCACACATCGATCACAAGCTCGATCAACGTGGCCGCTCCACCGGTCGCTGGATTCAGTGTTGAAGGTGAATTGATCACGGATTCACCGATCATGATCAATGACTTTTCACAAGGCGCCACAGCGTGGATCTATGACCTGGGCGATGGCCATGGTTCCCTGAATGCCGCACCCGAGCACATCTACGCGGAGGCTGGTCAGTTCATCATCATACAGACCGTGACGAACGAGGCGGGTTGCAGCGATCAGGACTCACTCCTGGTGAGCATCATCGAAAAGGACATCCTCGCCCCGAAGCTGCCCAACGCCTTCAGCCCGAACGGCGATGGTGTGAACGATGTGTTCTTCGTGCGCGGCGGCCCCTTCGAGACCATGTACCTGCGGATCTACAATGGCTGGGGCGAATTGATCTTCGAGACCACCGACCCGGAATTCGGCTGGGACGGTACCCACGATGGTAGACCAGAGATGAACGGTGTGTATGTGTACACGGTGGTGGCCAAGAGCACCGATGGCAGGGAGCATGATCGCTCCGGAAAAGTGACCCTGATGCGTTGACCCAATGCTGAACAAAGAGATGAAAAGCACGATAAAAGGATCTTTGATCGCATTGGGTGCCGCCCTGGCGATCGGTTCAAATGCACAGGATGGGCAATTGTCTCAGTATGATGCGGCCCCAATGGTGCTCAATCCGGCACTCACCGGAATGTTCAACGAAGGTGATTTCCGGATGACGAGCAATGTGCGAAGCCAGTGGAACAGCCTGTCCAATAGTTTTCTTACCACCAGCTTTGGTTACGACATAGCCATGAAGGATCGCTATGGATTCGGCATGTACCTCACCAACTACAACATGGCGGGCATCATGAACACGTTCCAAGCTGGAGGTGCCGCGGCCTACAACGTTCTAGGCAGTGGTGCGAAGGCGACCCTCTCAGGTGGTGTCAGCCTGGGGCTGATCTACAAGAAGATCAACGACCAGCAACTGGTATGGGATGCTCAATATTCCGATGGCTACTTTGATACCGATCTGCCCTCTGGTGAGAACTTCGAGCGGGGTGCACGCTTGATGCCTGATGTTTCGATCGGCATAGCATACCGGTCCATGAACGTGAACAAGCGGGTCAATCCATTCGGGAACTTCGCTCTGTTCCACGTGAACACCCCTGATGAATCCATATTGCGTTCAACAAGCAGTGACGTGCCCATTCGCTGGTCGGCCAATGCTGGCGCACGGATCGAAGTAAGCCAGGACATCTATCTGGTGCCCATGGGTCTGTTCTGGCGGCAGGGGGCCGATCAGATGATCCATGCCGGTATGATCGGAGAGATCGGGATACCTGGATCCGTATACAGTGGTGTGGCCGGTGTATCCTATAGGTTGAATGATGCCATCATAGCCCAGGTTGGACTGAAGCATAAAAGTGCCATGTACCGCTTCAGCTATGATGTGAATACATCGCCGCTGGGGAAATACACCAATAAGAATGGAGCCTATGAATTCTCGGTGATCTACTATGGCACACATTCGGGCCGCGACCGCCGGGTACAGCGCAAGTCGTTCTAAGATGAGTGGATATTCAACTGGAAAGGGCGATCGGTCGCGATCGCCCTTTCCAAATTCCAATGGAAATGCTCAGCCCTTCAACGCTTCTGCGCCGCCCACGATCTCGAGGATCTCTCCGGTGATGGCCGCCTGCCGTGCCTTGTTGTAGGAAAGACGCAGGTCCTTCAGCAATGAATCGGCATTGTCGGTGGCCTTGTGCATGGCTGTCATTCGTGCACCGTGCTCCGCCGCATAACTATCCAGTAGCGCCTTGTACAGCTGGATCTTCAAACTCTTTGGAATGATCTCCTCCACGATGGTACGCCGGTCCGGGGACATGATATGCTCCCCGCTGACCTTATTATCCTCAGAAGAGGTTTCGGCAGGCAGTATCGGCAGGAACTGTTCCTCGCTAACGATCTGCACCGCGGCATTCTTGAATTTGTTGTAGAAGAGCACCACGCGATCATAGGTACCATCGGCGAACTTCCGCATCACTAATTCGGCCACGGGTGCGGTCTTCTCGAAATTCAATCCATCGTACAGGTTCGCCAGGTCGGACGGTAACGCTGTATCCAGCAAGCCACTGCGCCTGTACAAGTCCATCGCCTTTTTGCCGATCGGCAGGATATTCACCTGGACACCCTGGGCCTGAAGTTCTTTCACAGCCCGACGCATAAGGCGGAAGACCTGGGTGTTGAAGGCACCGGCAAGGCCCCGATTACTTACGATGGGCACGAGCAGCACCCGCTTGACCTCGCGTTGCTGGCTATAGATGCCTTCGCTGCCATCCAGGCTGGCGCTCACGCTGCTCAGGATGGTCCGCAACTTTTCGGCATATGGCCGCATCCGGATGATCGCATCCTGGGCACGGCGCAGCTTGGCAGCGCTCACCATTTTCATGGCAGCAGTGATCTGCTTGGTGCTGTTCACCGAAACGATCCGGTTGCGAACCTCCTTCAGGCTGGGCATCTTCTCTTCAGTTGGCGGGTTCTAGCTGGCGGTTTGATACACGGGATAGGCCTGTGGCCACACCGCCGGGGAACATGCTTAGTTATCCAGGCTCTTCACCAGATCGTTGGCGACCTTTTCAAGTACACCGGTGATCTGATCGTTGTACTCACCGCGCTTCAACGCATCCAGTGTATCCTGATGCTTGTTGCGGAGCATGGTGATGAACTCGGCTTCGAACTGCTTCACATTCTTTACGGGGATCTTCGTGAGCAGCCCTTTGGTACCGCAGTAGATGATCGCGATCTGTTCCTCAACGCGCATGGGGCTGTTCTGGCCCTGCTTGAGGATCTCCACGTTCCGCGCACCTTTATCCAGTACCGCCTTGGTGGCCGCATCCAGGTCGGAGCCGAATTTCGAGAAGGCTTCCAGTTCCCTATACTGTGCCTGATCGAGCTTCAGCGTTCCTGCCACCTTCTTCATGGATTTGATCTGGGCGTTGCCGCCAACGCGACTCACGCTGATGCCCACGTTGATGGCAGGGCGAACACCGGAAAGGAACAGGTTGCTTTCCAGGAAGATCTGACCATCGGTGATGGAGATCACGTTCGTGGGGATGTAGGCTGAAACGTCGCCTGCCTGTGTTTCAATGATCGGCAGCGCGGTAAGCGATCCACCGCCCCTCACGCGCCCCTTCAGGCTTTCAGGAAGATCGTTCATCTGCTCTGCCACACTCTGGTCGCCGGTGATCTTTGCGGCGCGCTCCAGAAGGCGGCTATGCAGGTAGAACACATCACCAGGGTATGCTTCACGACCTGGTGGCCGGCGAAGCAGGAGGGATACTTCGCGGTAGGCAACAGCCTGTTTTGAAAGATCGTCGTATACGATCAACGCCGGACGGCCGGTATCGCGGAAATATTCTCCGATAGCGGCACCGGTGAAGGGGGCATAGAACTGCATCGGTGCGGGATCGCTGGCGTTGGCGGCCACCACCACCGTATATGGCATGGCACCATTCTCCTCCAGTGTCTTCACCGTTCCGGCCACAGTGGAACCTTTCTGGCCCACGGCGACATAGATGCAGAACACGGGCTTGCCTGCTTCATAGAATTCACGCTGGTTGATGATCGTATCGATCGCCACAGTGCTCTTCCCTGTCTGGCGGTCCCCGATGATCAATTCACGCTGGCCACGACCGATGGGGATCATAGCGTCGACCGCTTTGATGCCCGTTTGCAGCGGTTCCTTCACCGGCTCCCGGAAGATGACCCCTGGGGCCTTACGCTCCAAGGGCATCTCGAACAATTCACCACCGATGGGGCCCTTTCCGTCGATCGGCTCGCCAAGTGTGTTCACCACACGGCCCACCATCTCTTCACCCACGCGGATGCTGGCGATACGGTTCGTACGGCGAACGGTATCGCCTTCCTTGACGCCCACCGTGGCGCCCAGCAATACGGCACCCACATTATCCTCTTCGAGGTTGAGTACGATACCGCGAAGGCCGCTGTTGAACTCGATCAGTTCGCCGCTTTGCACTCCGCCAAGGCCATAGATGCGGGCGATCCCGTCACCGACCTGCAGTACGGTACCCACCTCTTCGAGTTCGGCCTCCGAACGGAAGCCGGCCAGTTCCTGCTTGAGGATCGCCGAAACCTCGGCGGGTTTTACTTCAGCCATGTCTAGATCTCAGGTATGTAGGGATTCTCAGAGAATTTGCGGCGCAGGTCCTGGAGCCGTCGTGCGACACTGCCATCGTATTGGTCATCGCCAATGCGGATCACAATGCCACCGATGAGTTCATGGTCCACCTTCTCCGAGATCTCGATGGACTTGCCAGGATGTTTGGCGGCAGCGAGGTCATGTACCTGCTTGCGCGCGATATCCGATAGGGGAGCGGCGGACCGTACCTCGACATCCACGATGCCCTGCTCCTCCTTATACAGTTTGCTGAATGCGACTGCGATCTCCGGCAGCAATGCCTCGCGGCCCTTGCGCACCAGTATCTGGATGAACTTGGCGGTAACCGTTCCGATCTTGCCGGCGAACAGTTGTTCCAGGATCCGCGCCTTGCGATCGGCCTTCACCACCGGGCTTTTCAGCAAGGTGATCAATTCACGGCTTCCCCGGGTGGTGGCCGCCACCAGACCCATGTCCTCCAAAGTGCCCTTCAACAGACCTTCGCTGCGCGAAAGGTCCAGCAGGGAACGCGCGTACCGGTATGCTACGGGTGAGATGATCATGAGCGGCGCAGGTCGGCCTCGTTCATCACCTTTTCAACCAGTGCTTGCTGTGCGGCGTTGGTGCTGAGTTTTTCCTTGAGGATCTGCTCGGCCACCATGATGCTCAACTCGGCCACCTGGTTCTTCATTTCTGTGATCGCTGCGTTCTTCTCGTTGCGGATGTCCTCACGAGCTCGGGCCAGCAAAGCCTCGGCCTCGCTCTTTGCGCGGGCCTTCGCAGTGGCGATCTCACGGTCGCGGATCTCGCGTGCTTCCCGCAGCATGTTCTCCCTTTCCTCACGAGCCTCACGCATCAACTCCTCGTTCCGGGCATTCATGGAGGAGATCTCCTCGCGTGCCTTCTTCGCTTCGTTGAGCGCGTCCTCGATGGAACGCTCACGCTCATTCAGGGTTCCGAGGATCGGCTTCCAGGCGAATTTCTTCAGGATGAAGAAGACCGCAAGGAATGAAACGGTCATCCAGAAAACAAGGCCGAATGAGGGTTCGATCAACATGGTCCAATGGTTTTAAACAGTGCCGGGTCTTACGCAAGGTGCTTTAGAGCACCATTGCGAGCAGACCCACCACGATACCGAACATGGCCGCACCTTCCACGAGAGCGGCAGCAAGGATCATGTTCGCGCGGATATCGTTCGTGGCCTCCGGCTGGCGGGCGATGGCCTGCATGGCATCACCACCGATGCGGCCGATGCCGATACCGGCTGCGATGGCGGCTAGACCGGCACCGATGGCGGCCAAGCCGAAGTGCAGGTTGGTGGGCTCGGTGGCTGCTTGCAGGAGGATCGAAAGGAACATGTGGGAGGACGTTTTTGGTTTGTGTTGGTCTACTTAGTGATGGTCCGGATGCGGTTCTTCAATGGCGGCACCGAAGTACATCGCGGAAAGGAAGGTGAACACGAAGGCCTGGATGAAGGCCACAAGCAATTCAAGCAGGGTCATGAAGATGGTGAACGTAAGGCTGACCACCGAGATGCCCCATCCCAGTCCTTCATTGATGCGCCCGAAGATGAAGATCAGGGCGAAGAAGCTCAGCACGATGATATGACCGGCCGTGATGTTAGCGAATAGACGGATCATGAGGATCAGCGGGCGCAGGAACACCCCGAGTATCTCCACCGGTGTAAGGATGATCAGTACCCATTTCGGCACACCCGGCATGGCTATGATGTGGCCCCAGTAATGCTTGTTGCCGTTGAGCAGGATGATCACGAATGTGAAAGCTGCCAGGGCCAATGTGATCGAGATATTGCCGGTGACATTGGCTCCTCCTGGGAAGAATGGGACAAGGCCCAGCAGGTTGTTGATCAAAATGAAGAAGAACACCGTGAGCAGGAATGGCATGAACCGTTCATACTTAGGACCGATGTTCGCCTTGGCCACATCATCCCGGACGAAGACAATGATCGGCTCAATGAAACTTTGCAGTCCCCTGGGCGCCTTCACACCCTGGTTCTTGTAAGCCTTCGCCACGGAGAGGAAGATCAACAGCATAAGGAGCATGCTCAAGAACATGGCCAGCACGTTCTTAGTGATGCTCAGGTCCCAGGTGGCGGCGGTAAGCTCTTCATTGATGGTGGCCTGTGATGCTGGAATGGTCTCCAGTTCGTTCACGGCCACAACTTTTCCCTCACTGAGCATGTAGCCGTTGTACGCATCTTCGCCATGGTGGAAGTGCCCGCTGCTGAAGATGCTCAACCCCCGCTCGCTGTTGTAGAGAATGACCGGAAGAGGCAGGCTGGTATGGCCGAATAAATGCCAACCATGATCATCGCCAATGTGGCCCATGATCAGTTCACCAGGGGTCCACTCCTCCGAGCCATGCGCGGATGCCTGTTGTACCGCCGCATCTACATCGGGGTGGTGCGCGGAAATGGCGTCCATGAGGCCTTCCTGGCCACGATGGAGGGTATCGGTGTCTTGTGCCTGGGCGGTGAAGGCTCCGCTAAGAAGTACCCAGAAGGCGATGAAAGATGCTCGGAGCAAGGGCTTTATCGTGCTTCGGAGGCCAGGGGTCCCCGTTTTAACGGCCGCAAAGGTAGATCAATAAGAACAAGAGAACACCTATGGGTTCATTTTCTGCCTACCTCTCTGAATAAATGCATCATGGCACCAGCTATACCGAGCAAGCTAAGGCTTAACGTGAATACCGGGAAGCGCCATTTCAACAACCCATCCAGCCACCAACCCAGCAGACAAAAAACCAGAATGATGCCTACCATGGAGATGCCCAGGCCAGTGAAGCGTAGATAGTCATTTGCGCCACGGCTCAGCTGCCGGCGGGGCTTTTGGTCCGGCCGATCAGGCTTTGCCATCGCTCATGCGCTTTCTGATCGCAAAGGTCATACGGGCCGTGCTGAAACCAAGGTAAGCCAGGTAGAGTACAATGAAGGTGATCGCCAGGGGCAGTCTGGCGCTACGCTCAACGCTAGTGAGCAGCAGCACGAGAAGCCCGAAGGAGAGGAACATTTTGATCGTGAGTCCGGCGAAGTAGCGACCTACGAAGCCATTCGGATCTCTTTCAAGCGCAGATTCCTGCCAGGCATGAAGCAGGAACGTGAGGGACATGAAGTAGCTGATGACACCCCATTGCAGCGCGCCCATGGGCAGCTTCAACCACCAGGTGATAAGCCATACGAGGAGGGAGCAGAAGAGTGTGAAAAGGGCGATCGGCACGATGAAGGACCAGCGCCGGGTGGCTTTCGCCATGCCACCGTGCGTTTACCGCGAGGCCGCGGCTGGTGCGGGCTCGTTCCGTACTTCGGAGCGGATGCGAACGGGATCCATCTCCTTGATCACACCGCCACCCATGCTGCAATTGCCGGTGAAGACGGCGCCCGGTTCTATGGCGAGCTTCTTGGTATTGATGTCCCCCTGAAGCTTCGCGGTGGCCTTCAAACTCAGCAGGTCCTGGCAGTTGATCTTGCCGATCACCGTACCCTCGATGTCCGAACTCTGGCACACCACCTCGCCTTCAATAACGCCCGTTTGACCCACGATAACGCGTCCTTTCGCGTTCACCATGCCCTTCACCCGGCCATCGATCCGGATATTGCTGTCGGAACGGATCTCGCCTTCAATGGAGGTGCCCTCCATGATGCTGTTGATCTTGCCTGAGTTGATGGGTTCGGGTGCTTTAGTCATGACAGGAGGAGCGGGTTTTTCGCTACGGAACATGATCCAGTTGTAAGGGTGCTACGAACAGGTCAGCACAAAGATAACCGCCGTTGCGAGACCACCTAAGGGCGCTGTAGATAGTTCTTCGTGAAGAAGGATGCGTACCCTTCCACATCCTTGTTCTTGAATAGTTGCGAATAGTTGTCGGGGCTGATCGGAAAGGCCGGGAACCCCTGGTCGTTGATGCCACTGAGTGCATCGCGGTTGCCGTTGAAGAGGGTGTAGTATTCCATGGCCTTCTCACGGGTGTCGAAGAAGCTGAGGAGCACTACCTGATGGTCCCCATCCAGAAAGCTGTTGGTGATCTGAAAGCTGGTGCCGCGGAAGAAGGTCTTGTTGAAATCCGAGATCCTGCCTTTGATCGTGTTCATGTCATTTCCCTTGTTGGGTATGATCACGGCGAAGTAGTGTTGCCCGGTATCGCTCTTGTATGACACCTCCGGCTTGGGTGGCGGAGCTTTCGCGGCATTGTCCAGGTTGGCCAGCAGTTCCTCGGCCGCGCGGGCTTCATCGGTACCGGGGAAATTCGCCTTGATCATGGTGAGCGCTTCGCGGAAGCCATGGAGATCCCGCTGCCCGCCAATGGAAAGCGCCTTCAGCATGTAATATTTCGGTCTGAAATGGTTGTGGGGCTCGTTGGCTATCACCTGATCGCACCTGGCGATGACCATGCTGTATTGATACTGGCGGAACAGCTGGTACACTTCACGATAGGCGATCTCCTCCATTTGGCGGCGTGCCTCATCCGCCTGCATGATGTTGGGATCGCGCACCAGGCGTGCGAATTCCGAATCGGGATAGCGGTCCAGGATGATGTTGGCGTACATCTGTGAACCCGAGCCATCCAGATCGATGTAGTTGGCTGTTTGTTCCTTTTCCAGATAGATGCGGTAGAGTTGGTAGAAGCTCTCCGGCGTATAACGGCATTCATCGAACCGGCTGTGCAGGTTCTCGAAGCTTTCAATGGCGTTGTCAATGTCCCTTAGCTGTTCCTTATAGATCATGCCGCTCTCATACAAGGCATGGCAGATCCGTGTGTTGGAGGCTTCCAAAGCGTCGGGATCACGAGGCAGGTCCTTGGTGTAGAAAGATGGATCGCGCCATTCTGCCTGCGCTTCATCCAATTCCGCGGATGCCTCCAGGGATTCCTCGCCTTCATTACCCAGGCTTTCCGCCAGTGCACTGCCGCTCTTGTCCTTCCGTCGCCAATCATCCTCCAGTTTGCGCGTCCCCCATCGTTTCCGGAACTGGGTGAGGCCGCGGGAGATCTGCTGTGCATCATAGAAGTACCAGTTGCCTTTTCCGCCGGCCGGGGCGCTGCCAGGACCCACATCCTTGGGCGCGTTCTCCGCCCGTTCACGGGCCTCATCTTCTTTGCGCTGTTTTTCCAGTTCCGCGATCTCGCGTTCGCGGATCATTTGCCGCACCCGCTTTTCCAGGTCCTTTTCATCCAATTGTGCCAGGGCCTGCAGACTATCCTCCAATGCGATGATGGCCAACTGTTCCACCAGATCGCCCAGCACATTGGCGCGTGTGTCCACTTCATCATAACGCGGATGCACCTCACTCAAAAGGGTACGCGTACTGTCGTAATACTTCTGTGCACCCTCATAGTATCGATCATCGAAGTGGATATCGGCCAGTTTCAGAAAGCTCTTCGCCTTTTGCCGTGTATCGCTGGTGGAAACGCGTGCGCTGGTCATAAGGCGATCGATGGCGTCCTCCTTTTTTCTTTCCTTCAGGTCGATCTCCGCAAGAGCATAGTGGATCATGTCGAAATGGTCCACATGCTTGTCATCACGCAGCATCTTGTTCAGCTTCTGGCGCAGTGACCGGCTGTCGCCACGATCGAAGGCCAATGCCTGGAATATCTGCGCATGAAAGGCCATTTCATAGGGCGGGTTCATCTTCACCACCTGTGCATACTGCTGTATGGCCTTCTGTTCCTGGTTCTTCCGTTCGTATAGTTGGGCCAGTATGAAGGCCCAACGCACCCGTTCGCGCTTCTTTTTGGCGATCGAGACCGCGCGTTCCAGATGCACGATAGCATCATCCACCTTGCCCCGTTTCAGGTCCAATTCGGCTTGAACGGCGCTTAATTGCGCGTGATCGAAGCGTTTGGGAAGCTTCTTCTCATTCATCACCTTATCCAGCTCGCTCTGGGCCTTGGCGAACTGCTCCATCTGAATGGCTGTCCGGGCGGCCCATACATGGCTCTCCATCTGGCGATTCTCACCCTTGTATTTGCGCGCTATGTAAACGAATCCACGTTCCGCCTCGGAATAGTTGCGCTTGTAGAAGTGGCTCTTGGCTATGATGAAGTAAGCATCATCGATCCACGAGTTGCGCTCCTTCCCCTTGATATCCATCTTGTGTCTTTCGATCACAAGGGAGCATTTGTCTATGCACTTCTCCAGTTCCGCTGTGGAACTCTTCGCCTGGTCCTCGGTGCCGTATACGAAAATGGGAAGCAGCTCATCATAATCGTCCACATAGGAGTCCTCGATATTCTGGACCACCTCCTTCAGCTTCTCATTGGCGTTGAACCAACCATTGTCCCGCGCGGTGAGGCGGTGGTATGCACGGTTCAGGAAGGCGTCCTTTTCCTGCGAGCAGCCCGTGCCCAGCAGCAGTGCCACCATTCCAAATAGAATGATGCGGGTATATGGTCGGTTGGGGCGCACCGGTCTGGCCTGCATAACTACGATCGGGCGAAGATATTTCATCAAGGCCAAAGCGGATGGATCGGACTTTGAGGCAAGTGATCCGCTTTTCACTATTAGCAGCAACGCCTCCGGCCGTGGGTGCATTGCCTTGGGAAGGCCGATATTTGTGCCCATGGCTACGCAGGCCTCGCCCCGGGTGCGCAAGCGGGCCAAAGTGATCCGCACGCTACGGAACAGGTACCGGTTGTTATTGATCAACGACAGTACGTTCGAGGAGCGGTTCAGTGTGCGGTTGAGCAAGCTGAATGTGCTGCTGCTCGGGGTGCTTACATTCACGCTTTATGGTGCATTGATCACTGCTGTGATCGTGTTCACACCGCTGAAGCGCTATATACCCGGCTACTCCGATCAAACCACGAAGATGCACGCCTTCCGCAACACCATGCTGGCCGATTCCCTGGAAACGCGGCTGCAGGTGACGGAGCGCTATGTGCAGAACATAAGAGCGGTACTCCAAGGTGATATTCCTACAGATAGCACACACCTGCTTGTGCCTTCCGAAATAAGGCCAGAGCTGGCGGACCTGCAGCCAAACGCGGCCGATAGCGCTCTGCGGGCCAAGCTGGCCGTAGAAGAAGCTTATGTGCTCGCCGAAGGTGGACGTACGGAAAGGATGGAACTGGCCGGTATTTTCTTCTTCACTCCGGTGCGCGGCATCGTCACCACTTCGTTCGATCGCGTGCAAGGCCATTATGGCATCGATATCGTAACCAAGACGGATGAGACGGTGAAGGCATGCCTGGACGGAACGGTGACCATGGCCAGTTGGACCACAGACGCCGGCCATGTGGTGCAGTTGCAGCATCGCAATGATCTGGTGAGCATATACAAGCATAACAGCGTGCTGCTGAAGCGGGTAGGGGATAGGGTGAAGGCTGGTGAGGCCATCGCGATGGTGGGTAACAGCGGAGAGCTTACCACCGGGCCGCACCTGCATTTTGAATTATGGTCCAATGGCGAGCCGGTGGATCCACGAGTATACATGGTGTTCGAATAAGGCATGGGTATCCGTGCGCTCATAGCCAGACCCTACGCTTCCATGGTGACCAGTGCTGTCATGCGAAGGGCGCTGGAACCGGTGGCGACACAGGGTCGGGTGCTCGCAAAGCTGCTGGAGAAGGGCAGAAGTACGGCATTCGGCAGAGACCACAGGTTGGTGCAGGTAGAGGATCATCAGGGGCTTGTGGAGGCGATACCCTTACGCGACTATGAGGGATCGAGGCCATACCTGGATCGTGTAGCGAAAGGCGAGGCCGATGTACTATGGCCGGGTATGCCGCTTTACCTCTGCAAGACCAGCGGCACCACCAGCGGCGCCAAGTACATACCCATTACACGCGATAGCCTGCCGAACCACCTGGACAGCGCGCGCCGGGCATTGCTCGCATACATCGATCATACTGGCCGGGCAGCCTTCACCGAAGGGAAAATGATCTTTCTCCAAGGCTCTCCGGTGCTTGATCGTAACGGTGCCATTCCCACAGGCCGGCTGAGTGGCATCGTGGCGAACCATGTTCCTTCCTACCTGCTTAAGAACCGGTTGCCCAGCTTCGCCACCAACAGCATCGGGGACTGGTCCACAAAGGTCGATGCCATAGTGGAAGAAACCAGGCACGAGGATCTGAGGCTCATCAGCGGGATCCCCGCCTGGGTACAGATGTATTTCGAGCGGCTGTTGGAACGCACCGGCAAAGAGACCGTGGCACAGGTCTTTCCGAATTTCTCGCTTTTCGTATATGGTGGTGTGAATTTCGAGCCGTACCGGGGGCGCATGCGCACCTTGATCGGTGGTGATTTACCCAGCGTGGAATTGTTCCCGGCCAGCGAAGGCTTCATAGCTTATCAGGACAAAGGGCCGGAAGAAGGGCTGCTCCTGGTGCTGGATAACGGCATCTATTATGGTTTCATCCCTCAGGGCGGCCACCACCAGCACCGTGTTCTGTCCATTGAGGATGTTGAACTGGATGTCAATTATGCGCTGGTGCTGTATACCAACGCCGGACTATGGGGTTATGAGATCGGCGATACCGTCCGCTTTGTTTCGCTCTCCCCGCCAAGGATCGTGGTAACGGGCCGCACCAAACATTTCACCAGTGCTTTTGGTGAGCATGTGATAGCGGAGGAAGTGGAGGGAGCCATGGTGGATGCTTTGCGCGAGCAAGCGGCGGAGGTGGCGGAATTCACAGTTGCACCCCTGTTGGCACCTGCCGATGGTGGCGTGGCAAGGCATGAGTGGTTCATTGAATTCGCCATGGCTCCTGCGGATATTCCGGCTTTTGAACAAGAGCTGGATAGGTCGCTGCAGAGGCGCAATCCATATTACAGGGACCTTATCACTGGATCGGTATTGCGGCCCTTGAAGGTGGTGCGGGTGCGCCGGGGAGGTTTCCAGGAATGGATGCGAGGCAGGGGCATGAATGATGCACAGAGCAAGGTGCCGAGACTGGCCAACGACCGGCGTTTTGTGGAAGGGCTGGAGCCGCTAGTGCACAGCACCGACCTCTGAGCTTCTGTCCGGCCGGCCATCATATCGTTCGGCGAGAAAGAGATACTGGTGGATGCCATGGTGTAGGAATATGCCCTTGGCATCGGTACGCGCGAATCGTTCCATGTAGTCATCGTCCGGCATCAATACGATGGTGGTGCCGGTGCGCACATAGTGTGTGGTCTGGGCATAAGAGGATACCTCCATGTTGGGCAGGAACTTCCGTATACGCTTACCCACTCCACGCCCCAGCAATCTTTCATATCGCCGTTGCGCCTTTCGCGTCGGTTTGTCCAGCCGGCCGTACATGTGTTTCAACACAAGCCGCTTGAAGAAAGGCTGCCGCTTCATCATGGAACGCCCCTCGACAAAAGGATTGCTATCGTTGAAGTCATTCATCGTCTGGATGCTCACCGGCGCTTCCGGCACCCAGTCCAAAGCATTCACAACGTTGAAATTCCAGCCACCCCGGGTGCGGTGTTCCAGTTCGTATGCGAAATAGAGGTTGCCAGGCTTGGGTGCTGCACTGCAGTAGGTCTTGATGCGTAGATCTTCCGGAAGAGCGCCGGTCTCCATCAGGTGGTGCAGGTGCGCCGTAAGCAGATAGGCTATGCCACCACCCTGGCTGTGGCCCATGATCAATAGATCGCGGCCACCACACCGGGTCAATGAATCCAGCTTCGGCATGATGTCCTCTTGAAGATAGGCCATGCCCAGCAACCAACCGGTATGTACGGCGGCTTGTGGATCTTCGGCCAGTTGGTATTCGAACGTCCGGCCTTCTCCCAGTATCAACCCTCCTTTGGCGGGTGCCATGGCGGCGTAGACGTTGCCCATCCAGCTGACCATGCTCTTAGTAGTGCCACGGATACTTATCACCGCCGTGCCTGCATCATCCACGTGCAATTCCCACTGGTTGTCCAGCCCGACCTCCTCACTGCGGTGTATTCGCCGGAACCGTTCACTGGCAGGCACCGAGGAACGCCCTTCCGCGAAGGACGAGAACACCTTGAGCAGTTCACGGTACTCGGTGATATCGAAACCCGGCCGCAAGGGTTCGGATCCATGCGCCCCCGTTCCGGCCAGGATAAGAATGAATGAGAATGCGGCCGTACGGAGATATAGGTTGGGCATATGGTATGTTTGATGAACGTGGATGGAAGGGAATATGTTCTCAGCGGCGAACCGGAATTATATAAGCGGCATAGAGTTGCGCGAAGCGATGATGGGCATCGCCCAGCACCAGGTTCGTTACGAAGGAATCGCTGACGCGTGTCAATCCGAAGTTGTACCTGCCGCCAAGCTGGACAGGGCCGATATTCATTGCAAGACCGAGCAGGGCACCCAGGTCCACCTGCTTGAAATTGCCCCGTCCCACCTGGCCGGTTTCGTTGATCAGGATGCCCGTGGCACTGTACCCTGCGCTAAGTAGATAACCGGCATACGCACCACCATGGAGTTCGAGTACCGGTAATGGCCGGTAGACCAGCATGACCGGCAGGTCTAGATAGTCCAGTCTTACACTCACATCCTGGGATACGCCGAGAAAGCCCACATGCCAATCCGCGCCTCTAGTGCTGTAGAGCAGCTCCGCCTGGTATCCCAACTGTTTCACCGGATCGCTGCGGTAGAAGAGTCCTGCACTCAGCCCGGTACGATCGATCGCATTGTTCAAGGTCAATGTACTGATGTTGATCCCGGCCTTGGCTCCCAGCATGCCATCGGTCTGCGCCAGGGAACCGGGTATCGCGAAGAGTATGGCGAGCGTGCAAATGATCGCCTTATCAAGATGTTTCATGTTGCTATGATGGATAATGATACTGGTGCCAGATATGCCTAAGCTTCATGCCATCACTGTAATATCTCATAGATCGTGCACGGATCGGTCCCCTGGAACTTTCCATGGCAATGGTGGCCGTGTAGCGAAACCCACGCTGTTGTGGGGAAGCCACCACCACCCACAAGCGGATTTGGGGGAACTTTGCCGCCTTATGGCTGAAACAGGATCGGATCTAGTGCGGGCGGCATCCCTGCTAAAGGAGGGGGAGTTGGTGGCCATACCTACCGAAACGGTCTATGGCTTGGCGGCCAATGCGTATGATGAAGATGCCGTATTGAAGATCTTCTCAGTGAAGGAGCGGCCATCCTTCGATCCATTGATCGTCCACATTGGCACTGCGGACCAGATACACCAGGTGGTTGGCCATGTGCCGGATGAGGCGTGGAAGCTGGCGGAGCGGTTCTGGCCTGGGCCGCTCACGTTAGTACTGCCCAAGCGCCAGGTGATCCCCGATGTGGTCACAAGCGGGCTTGATTCCGTAGCCGTGCGAATGCCAGACCATGTACTTACACTCTCACTGCTCCGGCAACTACCCTTCCCGCTCGCCGCGCCCAGTGCCAATCCTTTTGGTTACATCAGCCCGACCATGGCCCAACACGTGCAGGACCAGCTCGGTGCCAAGATCCCGTACATACTGGATGGTGGTCCATGTGAAGTGGGTTTGGAAAGCACGATCATCGGTTGGGACCCGCAGGCATTGCATTGGACGCTCTATCGCCATGGCGGCATACCGGTGGAGCAACTGCGCGACATCATCGGGCAGATGCGCATTGCCACTGGTGGGCCGGCGGTGGCCCCAGGCATGCTCGCATCCCATTATGCGCCGCGTAAACCGCTTCACATAGGCGATGTGGAAGCTTTACTCGCAGCGCATGTGGGCAAAAGGATCGGAGTCATCAGCTTTACCCGTGCATATCCGGCCGCTGATCGGAGTGAAGTGCTTGCCCCTGGTGGGGATCTTGCGCTGGCGGCCAAGCATCTGTTCCGTGTACTACGTGGATTGGATGTCAGTGATGTTGAGGTGATCCTGGCGGAAGTTTTTCCAGACGAAGGTCTGGGGCGGGCGATCAATGATCGGCTCCGTCGTGCATCCTCCTAATATCGAAGTAGTTACACTGGCTTTCGTCGAAGCGGGAAGAAGAAAGTCTCGATCGTAAGGAGATCGTGCTTATCTTCATGACCGTCTACCAAAAACCCATGCGCCATGAGCACATTGAACAACAAGGAGCTCACCCTGGTGTATGACAGTGGCACTTACGAGGGGAAGAAGGCGCTGGCGTACGCATATTCATTGGCGCCCAAGGTGAATAAACAGGATGTGAGCGAAGTGCATCTGTCCACCACATTCCTCCGCCAGGTCATCGAACGCCTCAACGTGCGTCCCAAGGACCTGATGAATCGGGCACATCCGTTCTATCAGCGCTACATCCGCGGTTGCGATTACGATACGGAAGGTTGGTTGCATGTACTGGCCCGAAACCCGCAACTGTTGCGTGCACCCATAGCGGTGTTGGGAGATAGGGCCGTGATCTGCGAGCCGGCCTCCAACATCCAGACGCTCGCTGGTGCAAAGAATCGCCAGAAAGTGAGTGCCTGAACGTAGCTGTTTCAGCCGCAAAAGCGCGATCTTCGCACCTTCCCGCGGAAAGCGATCCGTGGTCCTTCAATGGCGAAGCGTCTAGCGATCCTCGGTTCCACAGGTTCCATCGGCACTCAGGCACTGCAAGTGGTGCGCGAGCAGCGTGAACATTTCCAGGTGGAACTGCTCACTTGCGGCACCAACATGGACCTGCTGGTGAGGCAGGCGTTGGAATTCATGCCCAATGCCGTGGTGATCGCCGATGAAGCGCGGCTTGAGGAGGTGAAGGATGTGTTGTTCCCCAAAGGGATCAAGGTCTATGCGGGGCCTGCGGCTTTGGAACAGGCCGTGGCCATGCAGGACATCGATCTGGTACTTACCGCATTGGTAGGCTACGCAGGGCTGAAGCCAACGCTGGCGGCGATCGAAGCTGGAAAGCCAATAGCGCTCGCGAACAAGGAGACGCTCGTTGTGGCAGGTGCCCTGGTGACAGAGGCCGCCAGACGAAAGGGCGTGAACATCTATCCGGTGGATAGTGAACACTCGGCCATCTTCCAATGCCTCGTAGGCGAATGGCATCTGCCGGTGGAAAAGATCATACTCACCGCCAGTGGCGGCCCATTCCGCGGAAAAGACCGGAAGCAATTGGCCACCATCACCAAAGAGCAGGCGCTCAGGCATCCCAATTGGACCATGGGGGCCAAGGTCACCATAGACAGTGCCTCGTTGATGAATAAAGGTTTGGAGGCCATAGAAGCCAAATGGCTGTTCAACCTGCAGCGTGAGCAGATCGATATCCTTGTGCACCCGCAGAGCATCATCCACAGCATGGTGCAGTTCCAGGATGGCAGCATGAAGGCCCAGCTGGGTCTTCCGGATATGAAGTTGCCCATCCAATACGCTTTGTCCTATCCTGAACGTTTGCCGACAAGCTGGCAGCGTTGCGACCTGCTACAGTATGGCAGCTTGACCTTCGAGGAACCTGATATGGAGACCTTCCGGAACCTTGCCCTGGCACTGGACGCCATGGACAAGGGGGGCAATGCACCATGCGTGCTGAATGCCGCCAACGAGGTGGCCGTGGATCTTTTCCTCCAAGACCGTATCGGATTCCTGGAAATGAGCGATCTTATCGCCTATTGCCTGGGCAGCGTGCCATTCATGCCCTCACCTACATTGCAAGACCTGGAGGCCACCGACAAGGAGACAAGAAGGCTGGCCCGTGAACGTACCCTCTCCGCATGGACATCCTGATCAAAGCGGCGCAGCTCATCCTCAGCCTTTCCATTCTCGTGGTGCTCCACGAGCTCGGCCACTTCATACCAGCACGGCTCTTCAAGACGCGTGTGGAGAAATTCTATCTGTTCTTCGATCCCTGGTTCTCGCTGGTGAAGAAGAAGATCGGCGGCACCGAATTCGGCATAGGCTGGGTGCCTTTCGGCGGCTATGTGAAGATCAGCGGCATGGTGGATGAAAGCATGGACCGCGACCAGATGGCCAGGCCGCCGGAGCCGTGGGAGTTCCGCGCGAAACCCGCATGGCAGCGTCTGATCATCATGCTCGGGGGTGTCACCGTCAACCTCATTCTTGGGTTGGTGCTCTATAGCATGATCCTCTTCGTGTGGGGGTTGGACCAGATACCCTTGAGCGAGTTGCGTTATGGCGTGCATCCCAGCGAGGTGATGAAAGAGCAGGGTGTGCAGGATGGTGATCTGATCGTAGCCGTGAACAATCTGCCGCCCCACACCCTGGAGGAGGTCACCAAGGCCATACTGATCGATGGTGCCCGCACACTCACTGTTGAGCGCGATGGGGCACAGCGGCAATTGGTGCTCGAGCAGAATGTGCATGATCGGATCCTGGATGCGGGCGAGAAGCAATTATTCGTGCCACGTGTACCATTCGTGGTGGATACGGTGCTCGCCGGTGGACCCGCTGCGGAAGCCGGTTTGGAGAAGGGTGATCGCATCGTGAAAGTGGATGGGGAGGATGCCCGGTGGTTCAACTCCTTCCGTGAATTGATGGCGGAAAGGAAGGGACAGGGAACCACGGTGACGGTGGAGCGTGGAGGTGCCATGCTGGACCTTACCGTGCAAGTGAAGGAAGAAGGGGTCATCGGCATCGGCAACCAGCCCCTCACCGCTTACTTCACACCGGAACGGCAACGGTATGGCTTGATCGAGTCCATACCTGCGGGCTTCAGTTACGGTATCGAGATCCTGAAGAACTACGTTAGTTCGCTCAAGTTGCTTTTCAGCAAGTCCGGTGCATCGCAGATCGGTGGCTTCGGCTCCATCGGTAACATGTTCAGTGCGCAGTGGAACTGGCAGCAGTTCTGGCACATGACCGCGTTGCTCAGCATCATACTCGCCTTCATGAACATATTGCCCATACCGGCCTTGGACGGTGGTCACGTTATGTTCCTGTTATACGAGATGATCTTCCGCCGGCCACCAAATCAGCGCGTGCTCGAAGTGGCGCAGATGGTGGGCATGGCGCTCTTGTTCGGCCTTATTCTCTACGCGAACGGCAACGACGTGTTCAAGGCCATCACGGGCCGTATGTGATCGCGGAAACTTGATCGACCGGATCGGCGTACAAGCGTGAAAAAACACGCGAGATGCCACAGGTGATCCTGATCGAGGATGATGTACTGGTCCGGAAACTCCTGGAGAAAAGACTCCGGAATGCCGGCTGGCATGTGGTGGCCCTGCCGGATGGCCGGGAGATGCAGGCAGCGCTTGATGCCGGCGGGGTTGATATGCTGCTGATCGATATGGGGCTGCCCTATGGCGATGGGCTAACGCTGGTGCAGCGCATCCGATCGCAGGGGATCACCACGCCGATCATGATCTTAACGGCCTATGAACTGCCACAGTTGGATGAGATGGTGAAGAGGATCGGCGCGAATGATCTGATGTTCAAGCCATACGATCAGGAATTGTTGCTGGCACGCATGGAACGGATGTGCGCTGCCTGAATTGATGGCGCGCCGCGAACTTTGTGCGGATGCCCGGCCATACACACGATGTGCTCATCATAGGCCAGGGACTTGCTGGCGCCGTGCTCATGCATGCAATGCTCCAGCGAGGCCTGCGGGTGCATGCCTTCACCGATCCAGAACACATTGGTGCATCAGAGGTCGCAGCAGGTCTGGTGAATCCGATCAGCCTGCGCCGCATGGTACCCGCCTGGCGTGCTGCCGAGACATTCATTCTGGCCGAAAAGACCTATCGGGACATTGAAGAACGGCTGAATATCCGTTGCTGGCACCGGCTCTCGCTCACGAAGATCATGCCCACCGCGGCCGAGGTGTTGCTTTGGCAGAAGGCGCTGGAGCGCGAGGATACCCGCCCATTCCTTACTCGACCGAAGGATCCCGAATTGGCGGCCAATGGGGTGGCTACCGGAATGGATCATGGCGTGATAGCGCCATGCGCCTGGCTGGATATGCGGCTCATGCTCTCGGCGCACCGCGCATGGGCCCTGCAGCAGGGTCTCATCACCATGCGTTCAATAGAGCGGCCGGAACCGATCGGACATGGTGATGGTATCTCCATCGGAGATAAAAAAGCCGGATATGTGGTGCACTGCACGGGCACCGCGAGGCAGCTGCCGGGGCTGGTACCTGTGAAGGGTGAAGTACTCACCATACGGATCCGGGGGCTACGGCTCACCAATGCACTGCACAAAGGGATCTTTCTGCTTCCCATCGGCGATGATCTATATCGCGTGGGCTCCACCTATGAATGGCAGGATGTCTGGAGTGGCCCATCCGAACGGGCGCGCAGCTATCTCCTTGGCCGGGTGGAACAACTTCTGCCGGACCACAAGGTGGAGGTGGTGGAGCATCTTGCCGGGGTAAGGCCCGCTTCCCGCGACAGAAGGCCATTGCTCGGCCTCTCGCAAGCCAATGAGGTGGAGTTCAATGGTCTGGGCTCACGAGGTGTCTCTCTGGCGCCATGGTGTGCCCAGGCATTGATCGAGCACCTCTTTGAAGGGATCCCCCTTGATCGGGAAGTGTTATTGGACCGTTTCAGCTGACGCTCCGGCGAACGGGGATCGCCACCAATTCATCGCAAAAGGTCTTCACCTGCTCCCAGTTTGTGTATTCATGGTCGCGGCTGGTATCCACGTCTCCGCCTTGTTTGCTGGCGATCATACGCATCACCATCCGCTTGAACCAGTCATACTGGGTGTATTTCAATGCTCCGGCGATCAACTCTATCCTGCCCGGCTTCCATCCGCGTTCCTCCACGAAGCCCTCAGCGATCCGCCGAGCTTCTGTCAATTCCTTTTCCTCCAGTGTGGCTATGCCCAGACTCACCGAGAAAAAGGCGGATGGCATCCTGTTCAATGCCGCGGCATGGTCATGCACGTAATGTCCGAGGGCATTCTGGTATTTCATCATATGCATGGATCCGCCAAGGACCACCACATCGAAACCATCAGGCGAGGGCGGATCGTCAGCTGCATCACTGATCACCACGTTATTCCCCGTTTCCTGAAGGTGCTCCTCCATGTAGCGCGCGATCTTGCGTGTTTGCCCTTCGGTGGTCCCGTATATGATCAATATCTTCATTGTGCGTCCATGTCAACTTGATGACATGGTTACAAAGTTCACAGGCCACCCCACGATCCACATGATCGTGCTCATATGGGCGGCTGATCTTCATCAATTTTACCTGCTCACATGATCGATGCGCGAGCTTTGCGATCAGGGACCCGCATGATGAAGATCAAGTCGTTGCTTTTCGTTGCCGTTCTCTCGCTATTTGGGTGTGCCCGGCAAAAGAAACTGGCCCACGAACCTGTGCGGGAAGATCCGCGCTGGGCACAGGTGGATTCACTCGATGAAAAAGGCCTGTATGCTTCAGCCCTGGATCTGTCGCGAGAAATTCTTGCGGATGCCCGTTCCGCTGGCGATCCCATCACCACCTTCAAAGCGCAACAATTCCGTTCGCGATACCGGTTGCTGACAGGCGAGGAACCTGCGCAGGTGATCCGCGAGCAGGAAGCGGAATTGCGTGGGCTGGAAGCGGATACCACGGACAACTTCCCGCTTCCGCAACTCATGCACAGCGTTCTGGCGGAGTCTTATTGGACCCTCTACCAACAGGACCGCTGGCGCATTCTCGATCGCACCCGGATCCATGCACCGCCGGCAGATGATGATGATATCTCGACCTGGGACCAACACCGGTACATGCAAGCGGTGGTACACCATTATCTGGCATCCCTCCGGCCATTTGAGCTGTTGAAGGACATGCCGGCCGTTACCATAGCACCATTGATCGAGTGGCCGGATCGAACAAATCGTTCAGCTACAGTACAGGATCATGTTGGGGGATCTTCACGCCTGATCGATATCCTGGCACGAAGAGCATTGTCCGTATTGATCAACCCTGAGACCACGATCACGGGGCCGCGAGAGAGGTATACCATGGATGATCCCGCTCTCTTCCAACTATTCGAACCCTTCGCCTTCCACGAGATCGGCTCGACCGATACGTTGGCCTGGCAATACCAGGCGCTGCGCATTTATCAGCAATGGGAGCGGGCGCATCTGGCCGATGATGGCCCTGAAGCATTGGTGGATATAACCTTGTCCAGGCTGGATCACGTGAGATCCAACAGCCTTCTGGCGGAGAAGGATAGCCTCTATCGCGAGGCATTGATCATGCTGCGCAGCCGCGTGGAGAATTCGCCGGCTTGGAGTGAGGTCACGGTCGCACTGGCCAAATGGCACGCTGAGCGCGGAGATCGTTTTCAGCGCCTGGCCCCCTTGGAATTCAAATGGGAAAAACGGACCGCGGTGGAATTCGCACGGGCCGCGATGGAACATGATCCAGGTTCTTTCGGCGCCAGAAAGGCAGGCCAGCTACTCGATCAAATCACCAGCCCTGGGTTGGATGCACAGGTGGAGGAGGCTGTTTTACCGGAGAAGCCTTTTATCGTGGCCGTTGGTTTCCGCAATGTGGATACGGTCTGGGTGAGGGTGGTGCGCGATGATCCCGCGGCAGATGAGGAATACGGGAGAGGACGAGCACTGGCCGATCTGCTAACGCGGGAACAGGTCCTCAGTTGGCCAGTGGTAATGCCGGATGATGGAGATCACCACCGCCACCTCACCGAGTTGCCTGTGGAAGGTTTGCCGCCCGGGAAATACGCCATCATCCTCAGTACGGATGAGCGAATGAGGCTGGAACAGGACCACATCGTGCATGCGTCCTTTTGGAGCACCAACATCTCCATGGCCGAGCGCAACTCCGAGCGGGATATGGAGCTGGTGCTTTTGGACCGCTGGACCGGCAGGCCATTGGAAGGAGCTGCGGCCGCACTCTACACCATGCATCGTGATCAGGGCAGGCAACAATGGATGAAGCGTAATGAGGCCACGGCTGATAAGGAGGGACGCATACGAATGGATCATCCCGACAAGCGGTTCGCATACCGCTGGGAGATCACGCTTGGAGAAGATCGGTTCAGTAGCAGTACCGGTTGGGGCTACCAACATGATGGCCCATATGACGAACGTCAAAGCACACGCACCTTCCTTTTCACCGACCGTGCCATATACCGCCCCGGGCAACGGATCCATTTCAAAGGCATCACCACCGCGCAGGAAGCGGGTGGGGCGAAAGTCTTGCCTGGCCGCAGCAGCACCATCCGCCTTTATGATGTGAATGGACAAATGGTCGATTCACTTGCTTTCGTAACCGATCGATTCGGGTCGTTCCATGGATCGTTCCCGGCACCTGGGGGGCTCACGGGTCACATGCGCATCGAGGTCGAAGATGGTAGCAGCGGCTTCATGGTGGAGGAGTATAAGCGCCCTCGTTTCGAGGTGCTCATGGATACGTTGGGATCAGCGAAGCGATTGAATGAGCAGGTAGTTGTGTCGGGTGTTGCCCGTAGTTACAGTGGTGTGGAGCTGGATGGTGCGCAGGTGAAATGGGTGGTCAAAAGAATGATGCGCTTTCCCTGGTGGTCCAGAGGGCAGCGGCTTGGTCTGCCTTACCCACAGCATCCTGTGGAGGTGGCGAATGGAACCACCACCACCGATGGTCACGGTAGATTCCAGATCACTTTCAAAGCCGCTCCGGATCCCGCATTTCCACGTGACAGTGATCCATTATTCATGTTCATGGTGGAGGCAGAGGTGACCGATCGGAGCGGTGAGACACAGGGTGGGAGCACGAGTCTGAATATCGGATACCAGAGCATCGCGATCGAGATCGGCTTGGACGCCGTGCTCGATCGCAGTGTCTCGCGCACAATGGACGTACGCATCAATGATCTCGATGGTTCACCTGTGGTTTTGCCAGCCCATGTTCGGATCCATCGCTTGTCGCCCCCTTCCCGGCCTTTGAGGGAGCGGAAGTGGGAGAGGCCGGACCGGCCATTGTTGACCCGGGATGAGCACACAGCGATCTTCCCCTTGGATCCCTTCACTCAGGAGGATGATCCGCTGTTGTGGCCCATCGATACCACAGTACTTCATCTGGATGAATGGCACCGGTCGGATGGAGCGATCGTTTTGAACGATGTCCAGGACTGGATAGTGGGTCCCTATTTGATAGTGGTTGAAGCGACCGATCCGTTTGGCCAGAGAGTGGTGGTGAGAAAGCCGATCACGGTGGTCGATCCGGACATCCAGAACACCGGCTTCAACTACAGGATGCTTCACGTGATCAAGGCTGATGATGAGAGGCCTTTGGAGCCTGGCGGAAAGGCGCGGTTCCTGATAAGCAGTGGTGTGGAAGGCGGGCGCATAGGCATGGAGGTGGAGCGGGATGGAAGGATCGCGATCTCCCGGTGGTTCACCTTGGAACATGGCCAGCAATTGATCGAGTTACCTGTGCAGGAGGACGATCGGGGCGGGTTCGCTGTCCATTTCATCGGTACCCTCAATGGCCGTCAGCTCCGAACGACGATCCCTGTCGAGGTGCCTTGGACGAACAAGGAATTGCAGGTGGAGTGGATCACTTTCCGGAGCGAGGCGTTACCGGGGGCACAGGAGGAGTATCGCCTTCGTATCAAAGGACCACGAGGTGGACAGGTGGCCGCACAGATCCTGACCTCGATGTATGATGCATCACTGGATCGTTATGGCCCACACGCCTGGCACATGTATCAATGGCCGAGATACTCCTCCCGAAGGGAATGGTCGAGGATGTCTCCCTTCAACACCATTCATGCCTCATCGCATTTTCCGAAGGCTACCTGGCCAAGTGATATCATACGTGCTCATCCACGACTTAAGACCTTCGGATGGCCTGATAGCTACGACCAGGCCTTCTTCATGGGGAGGCATGCTGGTGGTCTGGAGATGCAGGCCATGATGGTCGCGGATGATACGGACATGCTCGAGGAGCGGGCGCCGCCTGCGGAGATGCGTACAGAAGTGGATGCACCACCTGCGCCTGCGATTCGAGCGGACCTTCGGGAAACGGCCTTCTTCCTTCCGGATCTTCAAACCGATGGCGATGGATCTGTGGTCTTTCGGGCCACCCTGCCGGAAGCATTGACACGTTGGAAACTGATGGGCCTGGCCCACACCGAGGATCTGAAGATCGCGCAGTTCCAGCGTGAGGTGGTGACACGCAAGCCGCTCATGGTGGTCCCGAACCTGCCCAGGACCCTGCGTGTGGGAGACCGCATCACCCTCACAACAAGGATCGATGCGCTGGAGAAAGAGGTCAGCGGAACAGCTTCCATCGAACTCTTCGATCCCCGAACCAACCAGGTGATCAACGATCGAGCGCTTTTCGGTGAAGCGGAGCATCCATTCACCGCGGCACCTGGAGCAAGTGGCATCGCTGCCTGGGAGCTGGAAGTGCCAGAAGGCCTGGATATGATAGGCATGCGGGTTATGGCCTTGGGCGGCGAGGGCATCGGAGATGGCGAAGAACATGTGCTGCCGGTGCTTTCCTCCAAGCTCTTGGTTACAGAGAGCCTGCCCATTGCGGTACGTCGTGCCGGTACGCACAAGGCACGGCTGGAGAAACTGCTCAGCGACACCAGCAGCACGTTGCGGCACCATTCCTTGATGGTGGAGTTCACGCCGGTTCCCGCATGGCATGCGGTGCAGGCACTGCCGTACCTGGCGGAGTTCCCGTACGATTGCAGTGAACAGATCTTCAGCAGATACTATGCGAACCGGCTCTCCGCGCACATCGTTGCACAGCGACCAGGCATCCGTGGTATCATGGAGGAATGGCGTTCCGAATTGGCCTCCGGTGAGGATCCATTTCAAAGCGCATTGGAAAGGAATGCCCGACTGAAGACCATAATGCTTGAGGAAACGCCATGGCTGATGCGTTCGCGTGATGATCGGCAGCGCAGGATGGACCTGATCCTGCTCTTCGATCAAGACCGTTTGGCCAGGGAAGAGGCAACCACCCTGGAAAAACTCAAGGCCCTGCGACTACCGGATGGGTCCTGGCCATGGTTCAACGGCATGTATCCTTCGCGCATGATCACCCAGCACATCGTTGCCGGTTTCGGGCATCTGGAGAAGCTGGGAGCCACCACACAAGCTTCCGGGCAGTTCAGGCCCATGCTGGAGCCAGCGGTGACCTGGCTGGATCGGCAAGTGGCGGAGTGGCATGCGCGGTTGAAGGATAGTTCCCCGGCCGAGGAATTACAGGCACATCGCCCCTCATATGCGGAGATCCATTACCTGTATGCCCGCAGTTTCCATAAGCAGGTACCTGTGGCCCCGGCGGCTATGGAAGCGATGGCCTTTATCCGTGAAAGGGTCGCGGCGAACTGGCTCGATCATGCCCTGCAGGAGCAGGTCATGATCGCCCTGGCATTGCATCGCATGGATGTGCCGGAAGTGCCAGCGGACATCCTGCGGTCGTTGAGTGAGCGCGCCACCCGAAGCGAGGAGCTCGGCATGTACTGGCGTGGTTTCACACCGGGCATGGAATGGCACAGTTTCCCTACGGAAACGCATGCACTTGCCATTGAAGCTTTCCATGAGATCCTGGATGAAAAGCAGATCGCCGATGAACTGCGCATGTATCTGTTGAAGCTAAAACATACCACCGACTGGGGCACGACCAAGGCCACAGCACAGGCTTGCTATGCTTTGCTGCTCACCGGCAGGGACCTTTTGGAAGAGGTGGCGCCGCCACTGATCAGCGTTGGTGGTGAACATGTGCGGCCAAAGGAGCAGGAGTCCGGCACCGGATACTTCAGCCAGGTCTGGTCTGGGAATGATGTGGGACCCGCCATGGGCGAAGTGATCATCCAGACCATGGAAGACAGGCTGGCGTGGGGCGCATTGCATTGGCAATATTTTGAGGAGATGGACAAGATCACGGCACATGCGGAGCGTGGATCGGGTACGCCTTTCACGTTGCGCAAGCAAGTGTTGCGGCTGGAGCGGGATGCATCCGGTACACGGCTGGTGCCCCTGGATCGAGCCACACCGATCACCCCAGGTGACAAGCTCGTGGTACGCTTGGAGTTGACCACCGACCGATACGTGGACCATGTGCACTTGAAGGATCTTCGCGCATCGGGTCTGGAGCCGGTGGAGGTGCTAAGCGGCCTCCGGTGGCAGGGTGGCCTCATTCATTACCAAAGTGTGCGGGATGCGAGCATGAACTTTTTTTTCGACAGGATCCCTCCTGGCACGCACGTGTTCGAGTATGAACTCCATGTAACACACAAGGGAGAATTCAGCAATGGCATCACCACGGCCATGTGCATGTATGCTCCGGAGTTCAATGCGCACTCCGCAGGTCAGCGGATCATGGTGGGCGAATGATCGTGCGGATTACATTCGCCGCATGAAGCCACTACTCCTCTTGATGTTCATCCCTTTGCTGACCGCATGTGGCGGTGGTGACACCGTGGAGCAGAAGGAACAGGCGGAACAAGAACCGGCCGTCCACACCATTGATCTCGCTCCTTACGATATGCCCTTGGTGGTGGAGATCGATCCCAATGTGGTCGCTGTGGATACCCCGCAAGTGCGCTGGAGTGAAGAATTCGGAAGGTTGGAGGTGGAGGCTGGGGGGCGTTTCAACATAACCATTCGTGAGGAAGAGGCGGATCTGGAACGTTTGAAAGCGGACCTCGAACGGGATATGCTGCGCAAGAGCACCATCCTTGAGGAAACACCGGAAATGGTGATCTACCGCACTGAATACCCGGATGATACGATCGTATTCATCCACTTCCAACGGGTGGTCACGAGCGAAGGCCGGAGCTTCATTGTGGAGAGCCATGAACAGGGCAGGTTCAGCGAGCAGGATGTGCGGCGAATGGCGAATTCCGTGCATCCGGCCCAGCGGGTATAGGAAATGGGATCGAAACCTGCTGCCGCGGAGGCCGTAGAACTATCGCTTGGAAACTAGGAACACCCTGTTGGATCTCGTATTATTGCGATCTGTATAAGACCCATTCCCATGCGTCTCTTCTCGTTCATATTCGCTGCCGCCACGGTTCTCACCGGTCATGCTGGTGTTATCGTGCTGGAAGGCAACTACCAAGGAAAGAACATCTTCATCCAGAATCCATTCTCGGAGGCAGGGGTGGGTTTTTGCGTATTCGAGGTCACGGTGAATGATCAGATCGCCACCGATGAGATCAACAGCAGTGCGTTCGAAGTGGATATGAAGAATTTCGGCCTCTCCGTCGGGGATAAGGTGGTGGTGCAGGTGAAGCATCGCGACGGTTGCACGCCAACGATCCTTAACCCCGAAGTGCTCCGGCCCAAGAGCACCTTCGATATCGTGAACCAATCCATCAGCAGTGATGGCACCTACACATGGACCACAACGAATGAGACCGGTGAACTGCCCTATATCATCGAGCAGAAGCGTTGGAACAAGTGGGTGAAGGTGGGTGAAGTGAAGGGCGAAGGAACCCCTGGCGAGCATACGTATACCTTCAATGTGCAGCCCCATAGCGGAGAGAACATCTTCCGTGTGAAGCAGGTGGACTCTTCCAAGAAGGCCCGCTTCAGTGAAAGCGTGAAGCTCAATTCCTCCGCACCAACGGTCTCCTGGAGTCCACAAAAACCCAAGGAGGAGATCGTGTTCAGTGGTCCCACCCTGTATGAGGTGTATGATCAGTATGGCAACATCGTCAAGCGGGGCTATGGCGACCGTGTGGAGGTGGCCAATTTGAAGAAAGACCTCTACTATCTGAACTACGACAACAGCATGGGCGAGACCTTCATCAAGCGTTGATCCCTGCCGATACGAGCGTCAAATGCGGACCCTCCCATTCCGGAGGGTCTGTCTTTTTAATAAGGTCACGAACTTAGCCGCATGGAACACCTGTTAAGGATCGAACACCTGGGTATCGCAGTAAGGGATCTTGATGCGGCAGAAGAGATCTATTCCCGTTTACTGGGAGAGGTTCCATACAAACGGGAGGAAGTGGCCACCGAAGGTGTGATCACCTCATTCTTCAAAGTGGGCCAGAACAAGATCGAACTGCTCAGGAGTATCACGCCGGATGGGCCTATTGCCAGGGCCATTGAAAAACGCGGGGAAGGCATCCATCACGTAGCTTTTGAAGTAGCCGATATCCGGGCTGAAATGGCAAGGCTGAAGCAACTGGGGTTCCAATTGCTCAGCGATGGACCGAAACAAGGCGCGGATAACAAGCTTGTCTGTTTCGTTCACCCGAAAACCACCAATGGTGTGTTGGTGGAGCTGTGTCAGGAGATAGATAAGGTGCACGTGGAACGGGCGCATGCAATGGTGGAGAAGAGAGAGCATGAGGCCGAGGAGAAGGAAGTGGAGGATCTGATCGACCCCAAAATCGTTCCCTGATCTAAAGCAGACCAAGCCGCTTCACCAGACCCAACACGTCCTCCCTTTGCAGATCGAGGTGTTCTGCACGCAGACCGGCCTTTAGGGCACCTTCCACATGCTGCGGTGAATCGTCGATGAACAATGTTCTTTCCGGTGCGGCTTCGTGTCTCTTCAGCACATCCAGGAATACCTGTGGGTCGGGCTTCCTGGCGCCGATCTCGCAGCTGAAGTAGGCACCATCAAAAAGCGATCGAAAGTCGTGGATGCCATTCTCTTCCAGCACGATCTTGGTGAAGGCCGGTACATGTATGCTGTTGGTGTTGCTTAGAAGCAGCACTTGGAACCGCTTGCGCAACTCCTTCACCAGTTCGATCCTTTCTGGCGGGATCGAGCCCAACATGGCATTCCAACAGTGATCGATCTGCTCGTCCTTCAATTCACTCGCGAATAGATCCCTCAACTCATTCCGGAAAGAGGCCTCGTCCAGATCACCGGTTTCGAACCGATCGAACAGATCGGTTTGCCGTGCCTTGCTATACAGTTGCTCAAAGTCCTTATGCCCTAGTTCCGCGAAGGCCTTCGCACTTCCTGTGTATTCCACATCGATCAACACACCTCCAAGATCGAGCATGATGGTGTCTATAGAGCCGCTATACATATGTTCGAATGAGGTTTAGTGAGCAGTGAATATGCGAACGATATGCCTACCGCCAAATTGGTCGAGCCCTTTAATGATCACCATGCCGGCTACGGACATGGTCGATGTTCCAGATGGTTCCAACCAGCCGTTATGCAGAGATCGGCCTTGAAGATCATGGACATCTATGTACAGTTTGCCCGTGCCCTGCCATACGACCCCATGATCCCGCACGACCAGCAGATCGCGTTGCCCAGGAGGTATGCCGGTGCCAATGCATGCAGGTTGGGCATGGGTGGCAATAGCTGCGAATATCTCCTCCTCCACCCGGTAAAAGGCGCTGTTGTTCCCAAGTTGATAGTTGTTGCCGGGGGTGTAGCCATTGGTGATGAACACGAGCCCGAAACCGCTCGAGGGGTCCAGATATAGATCACTGATCAGGCCATAGGCTTCACCGGCATGCCCGACCATGAACGTGTTGGGCAGCACCACATCACCGCCTTGCTGGGCTGTGATCCTGTGGACCCCCGATCCCCATGAGCGGAACAAGCCGAAATAATTGTCACCATTGTTTCCATTCCATGTCCATTCATCGCCCAGCATGGCCGCCACGGTAGATGGCTCCAGTATCGTTGCGCCATCCAGTTGGCCACCATTGTTCAGCATCATGCCCACACGTGCTATCTCTAGTGCGCTGCAACGAAGACCGCCCTGTGGCGAAAAGTAAAGGCCATTCACACCCGGCTGATGCCCATTCAGATCGGGAGCTGGTGGCATACTCCCACCATGATCATCTGCCTGCGCTAGACTATTCCTATACAAAGTGGCCAGCTGATCGATATCATCCAGATGTTGGATGTTGAAAGAGCCGGAGATACCCATGGGCAACAGGACCTCATTGCGCATGAAATCGTCGAAACGCTGGCCGCTGTGAGCTTCGATCAATGTCCCGATGATCCCGAAATTGAGGTTGCTGTATGTGAACCACGTGCCTGGCGGTTCCGTTCGCCACATGTTCGCTGTGTACCACTGTCCTCCCGGGGAGACCACTTCCGAAATGGCCGGAGGAGGAACTACGGAAAAGGTAGCGCTTAAGAAAGGGCCGTAACCCGTTCCATCCTGGATGCTGCTTGTGTGTGATAGCAGCATGCGGTATGTGATCGGAACATCCGGATAGGCCGGATTCCTAAGAAGAAAGCCGAGTGCGCCGGCAACATCATCATCAAGGCCGAATTGATCTTGTTCAAAAAGCTTCATAAGACCAATGGCGGTCACCAGCTTGCTGATGGAGGCGATGCGGTATCTGGTCTCATCCGTTACAGGCAATGACCCCGGGATACGGCGGACCCCTGTATGCTCCGATATGATGGATGTTTCTCCGCAGAACGCGGCCACGCTTGCGCCTACCAGACCTCTTTGAACAGCGATCGCATCAAGATCCGCACCCAATGTCTGGCATCTGGGGGCGTGCATGCATATTAGAAATGTGATCGTCAGTAGGTACCGCATTGTCCGAAGATACCTTTGGCACTGCTACTTTTGCCCTTCCTTCGCCACCCGCGGAGAGACCGGGCCCATAGCTCAGCGGTCAGAGCAGGGGACTCATAATCCCTTGGTCGCAGGTTCAAATCCTGCTGGGCCCACCATCAGTTCCGGTACATCGTATTCCGTCCACTTGGAATAACGGCGTGTCATTCCGGGATACGGCCAAACGGCCCAAAGGCGAACGGAAAGGTCGTCCAGCAGGTATCTTCCTTTGTAGCCTATGTTCCAGATGTAGAAGCGCAGCTCTTCACCTTCGTTCAGGGCCGGTGTGCGGAGGCTGTAATGCAATGCTTCCCATTGTTGATCCGTTCTTCCGGGCAGGTAATTGATCCGGAAGGTCTCATAGAAACTCTGGCTGCCATCAGGCCGGTGGATGGCGATCACGGCATGGGATCCCATGGAAGCGCCGGCCTTCGGCTCATATCGCATCAATGATGCCTGCAACCATAGTTCGCGGCCCAGCGGTAGATGGCCTGCCGGCACAACGAAGGCAGGGCCATACTGATCGAATTGGTCCATGACCGCCACTATTTCTCCGGATGCCGCCCTTGCATGTTCCTTCCGTTCGCCACCACGCCAGTAGGGGTGTTCGGTCTCCAGGTCCGTTTCGGCTTTCAACACCATCTCCAACCCATTGGGCGCGTAGGGCGGCACCTCGTAGCGGCCTCCGAGCACCTGTTTCAGCGTGGGGTCCAGTTCAAGAAAGGTGAAGTGGTATTTCTCCCTGTCCATGTGCTCATGGTGCAGTATCTCCATCTGGTATTGTACGAATTGCGTCATGTGCAAAGCGACCACCGCGAAGAGGGCGACCTGCGCCGCATACCATGCACCCCGCGGCAACCTGTGGACGACGAGTGCCAGTGGTATAAGAAGTATGGCGTAATGGTCGATGAAGATGCGATTGCCAGTACCACTGCCGTAATACCAGATCCACCAGCTGCTGGTGACCAGAAGCAGAACGATCCAGTAAAAAAGGGACCACAACCCTCTGCGCCGATCTTTCCAAAGAAGTGCCATTGATGCCAGAGCCGCCAAAGCAAAAAGAGGTGTCCAGAGGAACAAGCCTCGCCGATAGCTGAAGAGGATGTTGAATACCTGTGGCCGGTCCCAGTAAAAGCCTTCATTCCGGTATCCCCATTCGATCCAATTGCCTGTCTGGGCATGCCAGAAGAAGGGTTGGATAGCAATGATGAGAAGGCCCGTGACCAAGGCCAGAAGGAAAGGAAGGGGCTTGTTTCGGAGGGTGCCCAACGGGTTCGGGAGATCCTTGTTCCAGACCAGGGGAATGGCAAGCACCACCAACGCATTCACCGGCCGGATCAAGATGATCAGCGCGAGCAGGGCCGCAGCAGGGATGTACCACCACGCGCCAGCCCCATTGCCGAGCCGGTGCATCACCAGGAGGAAGACCGCCACCGCACAGAATGAATGGATATGGGACCATGCGGGCTGTATGGACGCATATTGGATCAAGGGTGTGCCAAGAGCGACGGCGATGATCAACACGGCGGTCACCTCATCACGCACGGACATGCGCAACAACAACCTTCGCAAGGCGAGCAGGCCGATGAGCAGATAGCTCCAGCCGCCCACACCGATGGCCTTGAGTTCGTACGGCCCAAGACCTGTGGCAGGATCTTCCGCATCCAGAATGGCGAGTGCATGGCCGGCAAGGAACCAGGGCAGCATCATCACAGCGCTGCCGCTGAAATACTTGTTCAAGGTGCCGGTACGGGTGCGGTGTACATACTCCCTCGCAAAGGGTTCATTGCCCAGATCATTCCGCACCAATAGCGCGGTCAAATGGCCGTAATAGCCCATTGCATCGCTGCGTACGATCTGCCGCCAACCTTCACCACCATTGCCCCGCCAGAACCATTGTGTGGTGATCAGTACCGCCACCATCACCACCAATGCGGTGGCCACCAGGGAGGTGCTGTTCCGGGGAGCGGACATCTGCGGGTGTGAAGATGGCAAGAGTGCCCGGTAATGCCATGGTGGTGGGCACTACTTTAGCGCCATACGATGTACGAGTATGTCCGCGAAGAGTAAGGTGATCGTTACAGGCGGTGCCGGTTTCATAGGATCGCATACGGTGGTGGAGCTTGCCGGGGCCGGGTACCTCCCAGTGATCGTGGATGATCTGCGTAACAGCGAAGAGCGCGTGCTGGCCGGAATTGAGCGGATCATCGGAAGAAAGATCCCATTCCATCGGGTGGATTGTACCGATGCGGCGGCCATGGATGCGGTGATGCGTGAGGAAGGGCCTGTTTCAGGTGTGGTCCATTTCGCTGCGGATAAAGCCGTGGGGGAGAGTGTGCAGTTGCCACTGAGGTATTATGAGAACAACATTGGATCGCTCATGGTGCTGCTGAGAACAATGGCGAAGCATGAGGTAAGACACTTGGTATTTTCCTCAAGTTGTACGGTATACGGGCAGCCGGACCAATTGCCAGTGACTGAGAGCGCTCCCGATCGGCAGGCGAATTCACCCTATGGCTTCACCAAAGTGGCTTGCGAACAATTGATCCGTGATGTTTGTGCCGCGGAGCCGTCATTGAGCGCGGTGATGTTGCGCTATTTCAATCCGATCGGCGCGCATCCATCGGGCGCCATAGGGGAGCTTCCCCTGGGTATTCCCAATAATCTGGTCCCATACGTCACCCAAACCGCGGCCGGCATCCGCGAGCGCCTTACAGTGAATGGGAATGACTATCCTACGCCGGATGGCAGTTGTGTAAGGGACTACATCCACGTGGTGGATCTGGCCAGGGCCCATGTGCGGGCGTTGGAATGGATGCATGAAGCCGGGACACGTTCGGAGGTGTTCAACATCGGCACTGGCCGTGGGTGTTCGGTATTGGAGGTGGTGAAGACCTTTGAAGAGGTGAATGGGGTGCAGGTGCCTTTTACCATTGGTCCCCGGCGGGCGGGTGATGTGCCGGTGGTATACGCGGATACCCGAAAGAGTGAGCGATCATTGCGTTGGAAAGCGGAACGGACACTGGCCGATGCGCTGCGTGATGCATGGAAGTGGCAGCAGGCATTGGCCGATCACACAGCCACCCCGAGCACTACGCAGATGTAGGTGGTACACAGACCCAGGGCGAAGCCGCCGACCACCTGCCCTATGGTGTGCCCGCCATCCAGCATCCGTGCGGTGCCCAGAACACCTGATAGGAGGATGATGCCTGCAAGCACCGGAAGCAATGGCAGGGAATGGATGGCCGCCAATGCCGCGGTAACACCCAATAGACCGCCGATGCCTACCATGTGGATGCTGATCTTCCACCATACGGTGATGAGCGTGGTAAGGAAGAGTGCTACGATCATACCCAGCATGATCGAGCGTACGATCATATCCAATGGCGAGTGCCGGAGCAGATAATAGGTCATGCCGAGGTAGATGACCATCATGCCGTACGGCACCACGCGCTCCTCCCTGGTCGGCATGTGGATGCTGGTGATCATCCGCGCGCGCAGGAGCAGCAATATGCTGGTGAATGGGAAGGCCACCGTCATCACCCCAAGCATCATCAAGGTGACCCCGCGCAGGTGCAAGGGCAGGAAATATGCAACATGGGGATCCACCTGCATGGCCAGTGCGATCGTGATCAGCGGCATGAAGATCGGATGCAGCAGCACCGAGATCCAGCGGGCCGTACTGCGCATGGATCAGAGCTGCTTCCGCAACCGCGCCACCGGAATATTCAATTGCTCCCGGTATTTGGCCACTGTGCGCCGTGCGATGTTATAGCCTTTCTCTTTGAGCAGGGCCGTGAGCTGATCGTCCGTGAGTGGTTTGCGTTTATCCTCCGCTTCCAGCGCATCCTGCAGGATCTTTTTAACCTCGCGCGTGCTCACCTCTTCACCACTTTCGGTGCTCAGGCTTTCGCTGAAGAAGAATTTCAGCAAGTAGGTCCCATGATTGGTCTGCACGTACTTGCTGTTGGCCACACGACTTATGGTGCTGATATCCAAACCCACGCGCTCGGCTATGTCCTTCAGGATCATCGGCCGCAGCTTGGTCTCGTCACCGGTTAGGAAGAAATCGCGCTGGTGCATCATGATCGCCTCCATGGTCACAAGCAGGGTGTTCTGCCTTTGCTTGATCGCATCGATGAACCATTTGGCACTGTCCAGCTTTTGTTTGATGAATTGCAAGGCTTCACGCTGCTCCTTGTCCTTGCGGTTGCGCGCATATTCCTGCATCATTTCCCTATAGGTGCGGCTTATGCGCAGTTCGGGAGCGTTCCTCCCGTTCAATTGCAGTTCAAGCTGCCCATCAACGGCCGCTACCATGAAATCCGGGACTATCTCCTGCACAGGCTTGTCCGTCTCCCGCATGGTATTGCCGGGTTTCGGGTTAAGGCGGATAACAAGCTCGATGGCTCCCTTCAAGGCCTCCTCATCGATCTCCAGCCGGTCCATGATCCGGTCATAATGTTTCTTGGAGAATGCTTCGAAGTGCTTGTCCAGGATCTCTTCCGCGATCCGTTGTTCCAAGGAATGTGGCAGGCGCTTCACCTGCAACAACAGGCATTCACGCAGGTCCCTTGCCCCGACTCCCGCGGGATCCAGGTTCTGTAGTTCACGCAGCGCCTTATCGAGATCTTCTCGTTCACACATGATGTTCTGCGTGAATGCAAGGTCGTTCACTATGGAGTCGAGGTCACGGCGCAGGTAGCCATCCTCATCCAGGTTGCCTATCAGGTGCTCGGCGAGCAGCCGTGTCCGTTCATCGGCATAGCGCAGGGAGAGCTGTGATCGCATGGAATCCTGGAAGGTGGTGCCTCCGGCAATGGGGAGCTCCCGGTCCTCATCATCGGGTCCGGTGTTGCGTACACTCAGCTTATAATCCGGTGTATCATCATCCTGGAAATAATCGCTCAGGTCGAAATCATCCCGTTCATTCTCCTCCGGAGCATCATCGGACATTTCATTCTCAGAGATGGCTTGGTCCTCTGTGGGTTGTTCCTCCTCGTGGTCGTCCCCTTCTTCGAGCGCGGGGTTCTCTTCGATCTCCTGCTTGATGCGTTGCTCCAGCTCAATGGTAGGCACCTGCAGCAGCTTCATAAGCTGGATCTGCTGCGGTGATAGCTTTTGTTGAAGTTTCTGAAATAGGCCCTGTTTGAGCATGATGGTGCAAAAATACCGCGCAATAAGGCCGTAGCGTCAGCCGGACAGTACTTAATAGCGAAGAATGCCATCTCGGGGAGATCCATCCACACAGGGTACAGCATAATTCCCCGCTGTCCATGCTGATGGCTCCTGATCCTTCCACATGGCTTTGGAATGGTGGGCTGACCCTCGAGGGAGGTGCGATACCCAAATGTGATGGCCCACGGAAACACTCCTCCACAGCCGGAACGATGTATTTCAGTGAAGCTAAGCACGATCCAGCATTGGCACGACCTAGGCTCAAGAAAAGATCATGATCAGAGCGACATTACCCTTCCTGGTGCTGGTGTTATTGATCGGCTTGCCGGCCATCACCACTGGGGTGGCATACACCGGTCAGGTGCTTTTCGCCATGCTGCTCGTACTCTTCCTGGGAACCCTTGCTGAAGCCCTGACGAACCGCATGGGGGAGGAGGAATGATCAGGACCAGGCATTCCGATCCATTAATAGGACCCTATCATGATGCCCAAACCTTTTCTCTCATCACTTCAGATCTGGTACAGCGCCGGCATATTCGTTACCGTACTTGCCCTGGTGGGCTGGCGTAGCACCGATCATTCCGTTGGTATGGTACAGGATCCCGATCCCCATGTCATACGCGAATGGTTCCAGGATCAGCTCGTAGAGGCGATCGAGATGGAGGTTTTGATCGCAGAAAAGACAAGTGGACTCATGGATCGCACCGAACATGTGGAACTGCGCGAGTTGATGGAACAGCAGCGGAAACAGAGTGCCTCCCATGCCGATCGTTTACGTCTGCTGGCGACAAAGCTGGATCTGAGAATAGGGGAAGGCACAGCACAGAACAAAGGCCCCGGAGCCATGCTGGCCGATGTGCGCCGTGCGCTGGACGAGGTTACGGAAGGAGGGCGCACGAATAATTCCAATGCTGTTCTGATCGCGGGTCTGCGACAGATGGCGCACTATGAAATGGCCGTTTATGAGAATCTTATCACCACCGCGAGGTCGCTCGAAGAGCCGGGTGAAATAGTAGATGTGCTGGAGGAAACATTGAAGGAAGTGCGGGCATCGGAAGAGCGCTATTCCATGCTGGCAGAAGATACCCATGGCCAGGCCACACGCCTCAAGGATGCCAGGGAGGGCCCGGCCGAACGCGGCGGAAAGCCGTATGAGCGGGTGATCCCACAGGAACGCTGATGCATGGCTTTTGCACCGTGAGCTCCTGGTATGGAGCACATTTTCTTTGATAATTGGGAGAGTACGCTACGGACACTCTTGATCACCATCATAGCGTATGTAGTGCTCGTGGTGATGTTACGTACTTCCGGGAAGAGGACGCTTTCCAAGATGAACGCGTTCGATATGATGATCACGATCGCGCTGGGCAGTACGCTGGCAACAAATCGGACCCGAGCCTGTTGGTCTATAAGGGCGAATTGCTGCGGGATGCCATGGAGCGGGAACGTGTAACGGAGGAAGAGATCCGGGAAGCGGCACGTGCACATGGCTGTACTTCCCTGACCGCCATTTTTTCAGTGGTCCTGGAGACGACAGGAGAATTGAATGTGATCAAAGACAGCGGGGATGAAATGGATGAAGTGATAACAGTGATACCCAATCATCCCAATAGCTGTCCTAGTTAAGTGGCCGGAGGTATAGCGCGTAAGCTTTTCGTAGATCCACAGGAGCCGGTATGCTGTCCTTCATGAAGGTCCGCAGCAACCTTGGCCCGAATTGCGATGAAGAGAGGGATAGGATCAGGATGGTGATCGAAAAGATCACCCCGGCCACCACCTGCACCTCATCTCCGGTTCCAATGTAGGTCCCATGCCGCAGTGTTTTGAAACCATTCCTTTCACCTATTCGTATGAGATCCTGTTGGACTCACCAGCGTATCACGCCGATGGGCTGAAGACCTCTTTGGCCTAAAATAAAATCAATATCATATGTGCTTATAAGTTTTATTTGACAAGCTGTTGGTGTATTAATAATTTGCCTTTGTTCAATTGAAAAAAAACAAGGGCGATGAAGAACCGATACACACACATTTTCAGCACAGGGGCCAGGTCCCTCATGCAAATGGCGGTGCTCTGCGGAGGAATGACCATGGCCTCCACGGCCACCGCCCAATGTGAATTTGATCTCACAGGCGTGGTGATACAACCCAACTGTGGAATGAACGACGGCATGATCGAGATATTCACTTCCGAGGGTGCCGATATCTACATGATCGTGTGGTCCACAGGTGATATAGGGCCACTGATAACGGAACTGGCCCCGGGTTACTATTCGGTGACCGTGATCGATTGGAACGGATGTGAAACCACCGCTGAATTCCACCTCTCTTGTGGAGATGACGATCCAGGCGGGGAGGAGCCATGGGACCCTGATTGTACCCTGAAGACCTTTACTCAAGGTGGATGGGGTTCACCCCCGAATGGCAATAACCCAGGCATGTACCTTCACAACAATTTCAGCGCCGCATTCCCGAATGGTATTACACTGGGGTGTACCAGACAGCTGCGACTTACCAGCGCCAGTGCTATCACCACGGCGTTGCCAGGCGGTGGCCCACCAGCCAAACTGAAACCCGGCGTTGAGACCGATCCGAACAAGATCAAGAACGTCCTCGCGGCCCAATTGCTTGCGGCGACCCTCAATGTGGGTATGGATGCCAATTATGCCAGTTTCGCACCATCACCGAACAACTTGGGTAACGCGATCATCACGCAGGGGCCGTTCAACGGGTATACGGTGCAGCAGTTGCTCGGCATGGCCAATGCCTTCATTGGTGATTGCGGAGGTAATGGCTTCAGCGCAGGCCAGTATAATGAGGCGCTAAGTTCGATCAACGAGAATTTCGTGGATGGTAACGTGGATAATGGCTTCCTGAGCTGTGCGCCTGGCACCAAGAGCCTGGACGCCAGGGAGAGCTTGCCGGTCACACGCCGGGTGTTCCCGAATCCTGCTTCTTCAAACCTCACCACCACAATGGAATTCACGCGTGCTGCGGTGGTGCAAGTGGATTTGGTCGATGCCACAGGTAGGATCGCGGTGCCTTCACAAGTGGTCCAGGCGGACAGCGGCATCATGGACCTTACCATGGATGTTTCCTCCTTGAAAGAGGGCATGTATTTCTTGCGTGTCGTGGCCAATGGATCCATGTCCGTCACAAGAGTAGTTGTGACAAGGTGAGATAGGTCATGCTGAATGATCGGAGCGCGGTCCTGAAAGGGCCGCGCTTCGCATTTGGAAGGGATCCGGATCTCGATCAGAAAGCAGTGTAACCTTTTTGAGAAGAACAGGTATAGAAGAACTCATCAATACCCAACAGCATGCACATGCTCCGTGAAATGATGTGCGGTCTGTTCGCGATCATCGGTATCAGCGGTATCGCACAGATCAATGGCTACGCCCGGGTCACCGGGATCAGTGGGAATGTTTGCACGATCGGTGCCGCTCAGGAAGCCTTCGGAAGCTTCACCACGGGTAAACGTGTCATCATCATACAGATGCAGGGCGATGTCATCGGCGAGAACACGTTCAACAATGCGGAGTTTGGGCGGTTGGGTTCCATCGGTAATACGGGAAGATCCGTAGTGCGGGAGATCACGGGTATAACCCGCAGCGGCTCTACACTGACCTCGGTTACCCTTGATCAGGATCCGGGTATCACATTCGATCTCGGACCATCCTCCAATGTTCAGTTGATCACATATGAGCGGCTTGGAAATGGCGGAGACCATACCACTACCGCCAACATCGGTGCGCTCCCTTGGAATGGCCAATTGGGTGGTGTGGTGGCCTTCTATGTTGAAGGCACCTTGACACTCGCACACAACGTCAGCGCGGACCTATGTGGTTTCCGTGGTGGCTCGCGCACCATCACCGGGTCCGGAGCATGTGATCCATCGCAGTTCGTCTTCGACAGTGCCTGGCCGGATGCGGAGTACCATGCGGGCAAAGGCGAGAGCATACAAGGCCGCAACAGCACCGCGTGGGATCGAGGTCGAGGTCGTTCCATCAATGGAGGAGGTGGTGGCAGCAGCAACAATGCCGGCGGCGGCGGTGGCGCCAATCATACCGCCGGCGGTGAAGGTGGTGCCGGTAATGGCTGCTCATCGGATCCGGCGGGAGGTCTTGGTGGCGTCGCGTTGGGCGCTTACGCGGATGGCGGCCGTCTTTTCCTGGGCGGTGGCGGTGGCGGCGGCGAAGGCGATACGAATGCTTCTTCGGTGGGTGCCAGGGGCGGTGGCATAGTCATCATCAAGGCGGATAGGATCCGGACCAGTGGAGGGTGCGGAGCACGTACGATCTCAGCCAATGGTGGTAATGCGAACGCTTCGGGTGAAGATGGTGCTGGCGGTGGCGGCGGTGGTGGAACCATCATTCTGCATGTCTATGTCTACGATGTGGATCCCTCCTGCCCTCTCACGATCATGGC